>CALLVW010000001.1:0-4821 GCA_938015835.1 uncultured Atopobium sp.
ATTTGCGTTGGAGCACCGCCATAAAGTGGGCGTCGCAATCAGCGGATGCAAAAGCCGTCTGTAAAAATCCCTCTGGCGCAATGCATGTATCGAGAAACTCTTGCGCTTCTGGCGTTAAACGTGCACGCGCGGGACACTCAAAAAGGCTTTGCACCTCAAACTGAGAGCCTTCCGGACTTGCAAGAAAATCATCTACAACCTGCTGATTCTCTGAATTTGAGAGCGAACACGTTGCATAGACTAAATAACCACCAATCTCTACACGGCTGCTACAGCTTTGTAAGAGTTTGGTCTGTAAAGCAGTAAGCTCTCCTCCGTCATACAGACTTTCTGGTAACAGATTCCACGCAATCTCTGGATGGCGACGAAGCGTGCCTAAACCAGAACAGGGAGCGTCAATAAACACCACGTCAAAGCTCTGATTAAGCTCCTCTGGAACCTCTGGTGACACAAACTGTGTAGCGTCAAATGTGAGTGATGTAACCTGATCTGAAAGACCAGCAGTTTTCAATCTTCTTTTTGAAACGTGGGACTTTCCCTTTACAAGTTCAACAGCGGTTATGTGGGTATTCTCTTTACCAAGTACCTCAAAAGCATGAGAGAGCAACAAGGATTTGGTTCCTCTGCCTTGTCCAATCTCAAGCATATCTTGGTCTACATAAGATGCCGCGAGAAGTGCCACAAGCTGAGAAGCTAAATCTGCAGGAACAAGTTGAACTTTCTTTACATATGCATCAACGTTAAGTTGAGCAGGATTTTTTACCTCATACACATCTGGCAGAACTGTTTGCTGTAGCTCTAAAGAGCTGCTCTGCAATTGCTGCTCTGATACGTTTCTTTGTAAGACATACACAGGAGCTGGGTTTTTAAGATTAAGAATGAGTTTTTGAGCAGCAGATTCTCCAAGTGACTCAATAATCTCCAAGCAAATCCATTCAGGAATGCCTGACGCCCACGAAAGCTCTGAAGGCGTTTTGGGATTCTTTGCACGCGTAAGCTGAGCTTCTTTTTCAGAAATTTTTCTAAGCACAGCATTTGCAAGACCAGAAGAACGCTTTGAGACAGACTTTACCAGCTCAACACCTTGGCTAATGGCGGCGTCACGTCTAGTCTCTAAATATAAAACCTCAAATACAGCAATACGGAGAGCGTCCTGTACCTTTGGCTCTAGATGAATACCTGACTTAAGATGTTTTTTTAAAGCTTCATCAAGCTTACCTTTGGTAAGCGTTGCCCCCAGAGCAAGACGAGTAGCAAAAGCTTTATCTTGTACAGAGAGTTCAAAGAAATCTTTTGACTCTCGTAAGTAATCACGAATACGTAGGTTGTTACGTCTGCACTCAAAAAATGCCTGATAGGCCACTCTTCGAGCAGGAGTTAAGGTGGCCATTATTGAAGCATCTGCCAGGTCATCTGGGACTTCTGAAGTCCAGCAGCAAATGATTTTGCATCCATAGAGCGCTTGCCATCTGGACGCACCTCAAGAAGCTCAAGAATTCCTTCAGCACAGCCAAGGAACAACCTATGATCTTGAAGAGCAACCTGACCTTGAGCAACAGAGGCTTCACTTGGAGCTAGCTGAGCGGACAAAACGCGAAGAGACCTGCCTCCAACAGACACGCGAGCAGGAGCGGTATCAGACGAAGCCTGAACCCTCAACGCATTTACCTGGGCTGAATCTTCTGGAGCAAGCTTCATTTCTTGCTTAGTAACTTTAGGAGCAAACGTTACTTCTCGCTCATCCTGTGCATGCCACTCAAGAGAGCCTTCCTTGAGCTCAGAAAGAGCCTCAGACAGTGCGTCAGCACCCAAATGTGCTAGAGCGTCAGTGAGCTGCTCAGTATTTTTGGAGCCGACCTCACACGATGCTTGCTTGCACCAATCTCCTGCGTCAAGTTCATGAGCAATTTTCATGATAGAAACGCCAGCAAGCACATCACCCGCAAGGATAGCACGCTGAATTGGAGCGGCTCCTCGCCAACGAGGCAGCAGCGACGCGTGTACATTCAGAGCACCATAAGGTGCAAGAGAGATAACCTCATCTGGCAAAATGCATCCAAAGGCAACCACACAAAGTGCTTCTGGTTGTGCCTCGCGCATTGCAGAAATTACTTCTGGAGTCATACGGTTTGCCTCAAGAACGGGCAATCCAAGCTCTTGTGCGCACTCTTTTACAGGAGATGGCTCCAGCGTCTTTCCACGACCACGAACAGCATCTGGTCTTGTAATAACCAAGGCAACTTGATGATCATGAGCAAGTTTTTTGAGCGATGGAACAGCAAAATTTGGAGTTCCCATAAAGACTACGCGCATGCCAACTCCTAATAGTCAGTCTGACCAGGACGAGCACCAGAAGCCAAAGCCTCTTTGTACTCCTGTAGTGTCTCCATACGAGCACCTGGTCCTAGATGATCAGGCATGGTTACGCCATTGATGTGGTCAATCTCATGCTGCAGACAAACGGCGAGAAGATCTCCTTCTGCCTCATAGCGCATCAGATCACCATCAAGGTTATATGCGTGAACGACAACGTGGCTTGGGCGCGTAACCGGAACCGTAATGCCTGGGAACGAAAGACAGCCCTCTTCATATACACGAGGCTCGCCATCTGCAACTTTGATCTCTGGGTTAATGAGCACAAAAGGGTTCTCTTGACCGTTTGGATAGTCAACATCAATGACTACCATGCGTTTCATATAGCCAACCTGAGGTCCAGCAAGACCAACGCCGTCGGTGGCATACATAACCTTGAGCATATGCTCGGCCATCTTGCGAACATCGTCGTTAATATCATCAATCTCTTCACACTCTTGGCTCAGACGAGGGTCTGGCCAAAGTACCATATCATCAGCTTCAGAACTCATAACAATCCTTACATCATGTCGTAAGCATCAACATCTAATGTCATGTTGATACCCACTCTTTTATCAAGTGAAGCAGCACATTCAGAAAGAATTTCTCCTACCTGAGCATCCACGGGAGCCTTTACCAAAATATGCCTGCGATACTTATCTTTTACCTTGGCTTTTACACAATCAGCAGGACCCAAAATCTCCCATCCTGTTTGCGCGTCTAACTTTGTATGCAGCGCCTCTGCCATCTGATCCGCTACGCGACGAACTTCTTTTTCTGAAGCTCCCCAAAAAAGCACATTAGACAACCGCGAGAAGGGCGGATAAGCCCCCTCTCTTCTCTCTTTAAGTTCTGCATCAAGAAACGGGCGTCTGTCATGTGTAACTACAGAAGCAATAGCAGGATGTGTTGACCAGTACGACTGAATGATGACCTTACCTGGCTTTTCTCCCCTACCTGCACGACCAGCAACCTGCTCCAGCAAGTCAAATGTTCTCTCAGCTGCTCTAAAATCTGGCAGCTTAAGCATGGTGTCGGCATTGATAACACCAACCAAGGTGACATCAGGAAAATCCAGACCCTTTGCAATCATCTGCGTACCAATGAGCACTGCTCCTGGAGTTGCGTCAAAAAGCTCAAGGAGTCGCTGGTGTTCGCCCTTTTTAGCCGTGGTATCAGCGTCCATACGAATAATTGGTGCATCGGCGCCAAGCAGCAGCTTGAGCTCATCTTCTACACGCTGTGTTCCCACACCATATGCACCCATATAACGGCTGCCGCAGTTTGGACATTTGCTAGAAGGGTTAGGATACGCATGCTGAGACCACTGTCTGCCGCAACTGTGACAAACCAGAGAATGCGTGCGCTCATGGTACGTGAGAGACGTCGAGCAATGCGGACACTCAGGCACACAACCACACTCGCGACACATCAAAAAGTTTGCAAATCCACGCCGATTGAGAAGCAGAACGCTTTTCTCGCCACGCTCTGTTGTCTCCTGCAAAGCCTCAGCAAGAGCTGCCGAGAAGACCGATCTGCCTCCGTTTTTAAACTGGGAAGCCATATCAATTACCTGGACTTGCGGGAGCACCGCCACACCGGGCCTCTCGGTCATGGCAACGCGTGTCCAGTTAGTATCACGCCAGCTTCCTTGAGCTGTTCGGTAGAGACTCTCGAGCGATGGGGTTGCAGAGCCAAGCGCCAGCGCGGCCCCACGCAGGCAAGCCATCTGAGCAGCAACTTCTCTTGCGTGATAGCGTGGAAGCGAATCCTGCTTGTACGAGGCCTCGTGCTCCTCGTCAATGATGTAAAGCCCTGGGTTTTTGATGGGTGCAAACAAGGCAGAACGTGCGCCTACTACCACGCGAGCCCTACCCTGCCTAATCAAATCCCACTGGTCAAAACGCTCACCGAATGAAAGCTTTGAGTGGAGAACGGCCACCTGCTCACCAAAACGTGAGCGGAATCGGCCAACTGTTTGCGCAGTAAGAGAAATTTCTGGCACAAGTACTACAGCACCCTTGCCCGCCGCTAAAGTCTTCTCAATAGCAGAGAGATATACCTCGGTTTTACCTGAGCCCGTTACGCCATCAATCAGCACAACATCGCCCTGAGCAGCAGCTTGTGCAGCTGCAATTGCAGCAAGAGCAGACTCTTGGCCTTCAGTAAGTTGCTGAGGACGAGGAGCTACGCCACTTGAAAGCGTGGTTCCCAGACCCTCCTGACTTCCGCGAATTTGTCGCTGAGTACGAACCTCAACAATGCCTTTTTTCTGCAACGCAGTAACCGCACTACGAGCTCCTGGAATGGTAGCCGAGAGTTCGGATAATTTTATGGCACCTTGTGCGAGAGCCTCAAGCACCGAACGTTGCTTGCTTGCATTTGCTGCAGGCGTAAAATCTGCCGCCTTTTCTGTCAGCTCAACCCATCGCTCATCAACAGGACCGGACTTCTCGCAAACAAGCTGCC
>CALLVW010000002.1:0-1116 GCA_938015835.1 uncultured Atopobium sp.
TGCACCAAGACCACCAAAGTTGCACTGTTCAGGAAGGACATCGCCTCCAAAGCGGAGGTTACCCGTCTCAATCATGACCTGTGCATAAAGAAGCTCTGGGCGAACTCCCTCGTCAATTGCAGCCTGCCACAGCTGGTTGACAAAATCGGTTCCTGTTGCAGCGCCCTTCTCGGCATAGACGGCTGGATAAGCAGAACCTACGCGCTTGATGAAATCTCGCTGAAGATCCTCTTTAGTGACAAGAGGTGCTCCAAGAACGCTGGTGCGATCAGAGAAATTACCGCGAGTTGGCTCAATTGGAGAATCGTTATCAGCAGGCGTGTTGTTAGCGTCTCTATTATCTCCACCGTTATTGCTGTCAACGTTTCCACCTCTACCGTTATTGGTATCAGTAGGCTTAATGTTAAGAACACCATATGTATCTGCGTGTACAACACGACCATCTGGAAGCGTAACGTCTTGGTTGCGGAGCAGGCCATTATTCTCGTCAAAATAATAATATGAGCCATTGATTGATTGCAGGCCAAAGAGGGCACCGTGCTCAGTAGTGGTTGGATCAAAGTACCAGGTCTTGCCATTTGGAGTATTAAACCAACCAGAGGCTAAGGCGCCACTTGATTGAGCCCATGCCCAAATATTGTTAGACAAGGCAACCCAACCATTAGAGGTCATACCATTGTTTACATCAACATAATACGAGCCACTAGAAGTAGCAAAAATGCCGGTCTTCATAAGTGGGTAAGTTGCATTCTCATCAAAGTAGAACCACTTACCATTGGGCATATGCTTCCAGCCAACATAAAGAGAGCCATCTGAATTTGCCCATGCCCAATTGCCATCAGCAAGGCTAATCCAGCCGCCAGAAATAAGACCATGATCAACATCAATATAGTATTTCTGATAGCCATCGGACATTAAGCCAAAGGTGGCGCGATAGTTGTTATTACTATCAAAGTAGAACCATTTACCGTTAGGCATACGTTTCCAACCGGCTTGCAATGAGCCGTCTTCTGTTGCCCATGACCAAGAATCGTCAGGCCAGTGAATCCAATTATTCTTTACAAGGCCATTTACTTCATCAAAGTAATAAGACTTACCTGAAATGGTCCTCTGGCC
>CALLVW010000003.1:0-23713 GCA_938015835.1 uncultured Atopobium sp.
ATTCGGTATTCGGTATTCGGTATTCGGTATTCGGTATTCGGTATTCGGTATTCGGTATTCGGCAACCAAACAAAAACCAGCTCCCCACATACGCGCATGAAGAGCTGGTCATTTACTAGTAGCACTTGCCTCGTTGTCTTACGATTCCTTTGGCTGCGTCGAACTGTCCTCAGTGCCGGCGTCAGAAGGAGCGGAACTTGGCATACCAAGCAGACGCTGCATCACCATCTCTGGACTGGTCTCACTATAACGAACAAGTGAGGTGATGCGCTCGCGCATGTGGTACTCGTGGAGCTCATCCTCAAGCACGCGAATGCGTTCACGCAGCTCATCGATAAGATCGTCCTTCTCGAGAGCTCGTTCGCGCATGTCAAGAATGCGCACAACACCAGCAAGGTTGATGCCCTCGTCCGTCAGCTTTGAGACAAGATTGAGGCGGTCAATGTCCGCGCGAGAATACAGGCGCGTGTTGCCCCTGGAACGGCCGGGGTTGATCAGGCCCTTCTGCTCGTACACGCGAAGCGTCTGCGGATGCATGCCCGTGAGCTCGGCCGCAACGCTAATCATGTAGAGCGGCTTGTTACGACCGTCATCCTTCTTTCGAGCCATTACCGCTCCTCTCGGTAGCTGCGCTCGTCGGCATCAAGCAACGCCTGAAGAGCGTCTCGCTCCTTCTTGGAAAGTTTTGTTGGAACCTTGACGTCCACCGAAACATACAGCGCTCCGCGAGTCGCAGGATCTTTTACGCGAGGAGCGCCCAAGTTCTTGAACCTGAACGTTTTTCCGCTCTGTGTACCTGCGGGAACCTTGAGTCGCACCGTAGTTCCGTCAGGTGTTGGCACGTCGACCGAAGTGCCCAAAGCTGCCTCGTAGATGCTTACTGGCAGCTTCATGCGCACGTCAGCACCATCTCGCGAGAAGACCGGATGAGCTGCAACGTTGATGGTAACCACAAGGTTGCCTCGTGGACCGCCGTTAACGCCGTACTCGCCATGCTTCTTGTAACGCAACTTCATGCCGTCGTAAGCGCCGGCCGGCACCTTAATGGTCAGCGACTGCTCCTCACCAGTTGAAGGCACGCGATACGTTGCCTTGCGAGAAGTTCCCTTAAATGCCTCGTCAAACGATACGTTTACGGACATAGTAAGGTCACTGCCTGCAACGGGACGGTTTGCTCGCCCGCCAAAGATATCGGCAAAGTCAAAGCCGCCAGCTCCCGCGCCTGCGCCGCCGCCAAAGCCACTAAAGAAATCGGCAAAATTGGCGCCGTTTACGTTGGTGGTATAGGTGAAACCACCCTGGCGACCACCAAATCCGCCTCCAGGAATACCGCCAAACGCGAGCATCTGGTCATACTCCTGGCGTTTCTTATCGTCAGAGAGCGTGTTATACGCTTCCGAAATCTCTTTGAACTTGGCTTCATCGCCACCTCTATCAGGGTGGTATTTAGCTGCAAGTTTTCTAAACGCTTTTTGAATATCAGACTTCGAGGCGTCGCGCTTCACGCCAAGAACATCATAAAAAGTCTTACTACCTGCCATTCAGCACGGCCTCCTCTCTAAACTACTCTGTCTTACTCGGTTGCGCCATTTGCGGCAGCGCCGTCTGCGGAGTCTACCTCAGCGCCGTCCGCAGCCTCTGACTCAGCTGGGCGCTTTGGACCGCCGTGAGTAACAACAACCATTGCAGTACGAATGTCCTTGCCGCCCATACGATAGCCCTTTTGGTACACCTGGGCGACGGTCTCATCATACGCCTGGGTATCCTCAATCTGGCTTACTGCCTGGTGAGATAGAGGATCAAAGGCCTCGCCCACAGGGTTGACTACCTCAACACCCTCTTTGTTCAAGACGCCCACAAGCTTATTGCACACTGCGGTGACACCCTCAACAAACTGCTGAGCTGCAGGGTCGGTCAAGTTGTCCGCGTGCTCAATAGCGCGCTCCAAGTCATCAATAACAGGGAGAAGATCAACTACCAGCTTCTCTGTTGCACGCTGACGCTCATCAAGGCGCTCCTGAGCGGTACGACGACGGTAGTTATCCCAGTCAGCCTGTAGGCGCAAGAAGCGGTCGTTTGCCTCAGCTGCCTGCTGCTTTGCTGCCTCAATCTGGTCAGAGACCGAGTCCAGCTCGTTCTGCAGGCGATCGCGCTCCTGAGCTGCACGCTGAGCATCGGCAGCAATCTCTGCCTCAGCCGTCTCTTCTCCACGACGAATTGCCTCAGCAATCATCTCTTCTTCGGTCATCGGACGGCCTGCGCCAGCCACGCCAGCTGTGCCGTTGGCAGCGGTCGCGTTGCCATCAAGCGTCTGACTTGCGGAACCATCCCCCACAACGCCGACGGCGCCTACGGTTTCATCACCGTTATTCTCGTTATCAAAGGAAGTGCCAACCTTGTTCTGATCTGCTGTTGTCACTGCCATCACCTCCCTATGTGTAGAAGGCGGCCAAACGTTTCCGCCAGCCGCCTCCGAGTCATATCACATTGTCTACCAGCTGCTGCACCAAGTTACCCAAGCGCATATGCCGAGAAACTCAGATTAGTTCTGGTTCTTATCGTCGTCGACAACCTCGTAGTCTGCATCAACAACATCTGGCTCAGAAGGGTTACTTGCTGCGCCGTTGTTGCCAGCGGTCTGAGCCTGAGCATCTGCGTAGACAATCTCTGCGAGCTTCTGACCAACCTCGGTGAGCTTCTCGCCAGCCTTCTTGATTGCCTCAATGTCAGAGCCATCAAGTGCGGTCTTTGCCTCAGCAACTGCCTCTTCAACAGCCTTCTTCTGATCCTCAGGAACCTTATCGCCAAGGTCTTTGACGGTCTGCTCGGTGCTGTATGCCAGGGAGTCTACCTGGTTGCGAACCTCGATCTCGTCCTTGCGCTTCTTGTCTTCCTCAGCGTGGGACTCTGCGTCCTTGACCATGCGGTCAACTTCATCGTCGGACAGAGCGGTGGAGCCAGAAATGGTGATCTCCTGGGACTTGTCAGTTGCCTTGTCCTTAGCAGTGACCTTCAGGATGCCGTTTGCGTCGATGTCAAAGGTAACCTCAATCTGAGGGATACCGCGCTGAGCAGCAGGAATGCCGGTAAGGTTGAACTTACCAAGGCTCTTGTTGTCAGAAGCCATCTCGCGCTCACCCTGGAGGACGTGAATCTCAACGGAAGTCTGGTTATCAGCTGCAGTGGAGTAAACCTTTGTGCTGGAGGTTGGGATGGTGGTGTTGCGGTCAATAACCTTGTCAACAACGCCGCCGAGGGTCTCAACACCCAGGGACAGTGGAGTTACGTCCAGCAGCAGGATGCCGGAGACGTCGCCGGTAAGAACGCCACCCTGAACAGCTGCACCGTCTGCAACAACCTCGTCTGGGTTGACGGACATGTTAGGCTGCTTGCCGGTCATGCTCTTGACCAGGTCCTGAACAGCTGGCATACGAGTGGAGCCACCGACCAGAATGACCTCGCTGACATCGGAGAGCTGAAGGCCTGCGTCCTGGAGTGCCTTGGTTACAGGAGCCTTGCAGCGGTCGAGAAGATCGCGGGTGATGCGCTCAAACTCTGCACGAGTCAGAGTGTAGTCAAGGTGCTTAGGACCAGATGCATCTGCAGTGATGAATGGCAGGTTAATCTGTGCCTGCTGAGCGCTGGAGAGCTCCTTCTTGGCATTCTCTGCAGCCTCCTTGAGGCGCTGAAGTGCCATTGGGTCCTTGCGGAGGTCAATGCTGTTATCGGAGTTGAACTTGTCTGCAAGCCAGTCGATAACACGCTGATCCCAGTCATCGCCGCCCAGGTGGTTGTCGCCGTTGGTTGCAAGAACCTCAACAACGCCGTCTGCAAGATCAAGCAGGGAGACGTCGAAGGTGCCGCCACCGAGGTCGAAGACAAGAACCTTGTGGTCCTGGTCCTTCTTGTCCAGACCGTAAGCAAGAGCTGCTGCGGTTGGCTCGTTGACGATACGCTGAACGTTGAGGCCAGCAATCTTACCTGCGTCCTTGGTTGCCTGACGCTGTGCGTCGTTGAAGTATGCTGGGACAGTGATGACAGCGTCGGTTACAGGCTCACCGAGGTACTTCTCGGCGTCTGCCTTCATCTTTGCAAGGGTCATAGCGCTGATCTGCTCTGGAGTGTAGTCAACGCCGTCAATCTCGACAACTGCGCGACCGTCGGTGCCAGCCTTGACCTTGTAAGGGACGGTCTTAATCTCAGACTGAACCTCGTCAAACTTGCGGCCCATGAAACGCTTGATGGAGAAGACGGTGTTTACAGGATTGGTGACAGCCTGGTTCTTTGCTGCCTTACCAACAATGCGGTCACCGTCAGCACGGAAGCCGACGACGGAAGGAGTTGTGCGGTCTCCCTCTGCGTTAACGATAATAGTTGGCTCTCCACCCTCGAGGACAGCCATAGCTGAGTTTGTAGTACCCAGGTCAATTCCAAGAATCTTACCCATTGTGAATCATCCTTTCCTATGTACGTGTTCCGTTTGGCGAGAAACCCCACAGGTAGATGACCTAAAAAGGGGCACAAGCTAACCGTGAACACATACCGTGTTTCTGCTTTACGGTTTTGCTTATACCCCTATGTCTGACTTATATACATAATCTAAGTCAGTTTGTAGTAGATTTTTTCACCGACGTTTTGCGGCCGCTGGTGGAATTGGACTACCCCTATTTAAAAAAACAACTATTTTGTAAGTAACCCACGTCAAAGGATGCAGCATGACCTTACAAAAAAATACATTAAAAAATTTGTATCAAAAGAAATTAACTTTTATCCTTTATTTTGATGAAGCATTTGTTCTTGATGCAGAAACTTTAAAACTAAATTTTATAGAGTTTGAAGAATTCGTTTCTCAAAATATTTCCTACTGGAAAAATGTAATTCCGACAAGCGATCAAACTAACTATTATTCAATTTGGGAGTCCAAAGAGCATCAAATATCAGCTGGATTAAAAGAAGCGACCACAAGAAAATATAATGATAAAGCCGGTCAGATTAATGATATTTTATCGGCATTAGGTGTTCCAAACTTGTCTTCCAGTGAAGAGACGACGGTTAAAAATTACTCTTTGCCCATCTATCGTGAATTATATTTTCGAACTCCAAGTCTAAAGGATAAGAGAATTAACTCTCTTGCCAGTTTTTTAGAGTATTCAATTTCACGACTAGGCGAATTAGACGCAATTAATCAGCTTGAAGATTCATTGCTTTCATACATTGCCTTAAACAAAAACCCAAGTCAATTAACTCCTAACATTGGGTCTTCCGACATAGCTAAAAATATTTCTTCAATATATTGTCTACGCGAATATCTTTTTGATACGAAAGTCGACTGGAATAGAATTTCAGAGGAAACGATTGATCGATATAATGAGATTTTGTCCGCCAAACTAAACAAAGCTCAAGAAAAAATTAAAGATGCACAGAATGCTGCTCAAGAAATTCAAGATGAACTCGAAGCAAAAAAGAACCTATGGACTAATCTTGAGGCGTCATATACTGAAAAACTAAAACTTGAAGCTCCTGAGGCCTTATGGAATGAACAAGCAAAAAATTATAAAAGGTCAGCAGGAATACTTACCTTTTTGACAATCTTAGTCAGTCTTATATTTATATTCTCATTAAGCGTTGCTGTACCTAATGTTATTAAACTTCAGAGCCATATTCCCTACCTTTCTCCTTCAGTAATTTTAGTTTCATTCATTACATTTGTTGTATATATCATTCGAGTGTTAATTAAGCAAATCCAATCGGCAAAGCATTTACAAATCACTTGTACGGAACGCGCAGCACTTACACGTTTTTATCAAGCACTATTAAAAGAATCGGGAACCCCAGATCAAAACAATGCAACTCAATTTTATAATGAACGCCTAATTGTGTATAAAGCTCTTTTCGAAGTAGCAGATTCCGGCTTGATTAAAAACAGCTCAGGCGGAGATGGTATTGATGGTCTTATCACGGCTATGCTAAAACATACTTAATAATACGTTTTAACACTTTAAATTACATTTAATCTTAATATTCTTCTATGAAATCTGGATAACAATATATAAAGTAGGCGTTGTTGAAGTTAAAACAACGCCTACTATCTCATCTTCTGTTTTTCAGCCTATCCCAGCAGCGTATCCCTACCGTAAGCCTCATGCCATGCAGCGGAAAACTCGTCAACAGCAATCTTTGTTCCAGGGTGGTCCATCATGGTGTAGACAATATCAGGTGGAAGGGTAACTGCATCAATACCTGCAGAAATAAGCGCATGAACCTGCTCAGTATTCTTAAATGATGCAGCAAGAATCTTGGAATTCAGTCCATGAGTTTCAAGCATCTGCATAAGGTCAAAAACCTGACCGATACCGTCACCGTAATTACACATGCGGTTAACATAAGGAGCCAGGTAATCTGCGCCATTCATGGCCGCCAAAAATGCCTCGTCCGCAGAATAAATTGCCGTTGCAAGAACGCCAAGACCCTCAGACTTAAGCTGCTTAATCGCCTTGTATCCATTGCGGGTAACAGGAATCTTCACATAGGTATTCTCGGGGCGAAGACCACAAATATAGCGAGCCTCTTCCAACATCTTCTCATAGTCAGTCGAAACAACCTGAACAAAGAACTTTTGCTCAGGCAACAGGTACTCCACGAACTCCTTAATTACCTGCTCAGGTTGCTTGCCACTTCTAGTGATGATTGCAGGATTGGTGGTAACTCCATCAATAGTCAAAAGCTCATCAAGCTGCTTAACTGCCTCAAGATCAGCTGTATCTAGAATAAACTCCATGCTTGGCTCCCCTTCATCACTAGAGCATCTATGTATTAACAACTATTTTAGCCATTGTACTTCTCGCCATTAGCTGCCATTCATCTTATCTATGACCGGAAGTATATGTGAAGGGTTAAAAACTACTCGGAGTCCATTGAATCAACCAGTGGGATTCTGATAGTAAATACAGAACCCTGAGGGTTGTTTTCAGAGACTGTTATGGAAGCTCCATGCCGCTTCAAGATAGTCTTGACCAGTGAAAGACCAATGCCTGCGCCGCCAAACTCTCTGGATCGTGACTTATTCACCCTGTAGAACGGCTCAAAAACAAGCTCTCTTTGCTCAGGAGCTATGCCTACTCCTGTATCGGCAATTGTTACAAGGCCTTCTTGACCCCTGGTTTCTAGAGTAATGTTAACTGAACCTTCTTCATTGTTATAACGAATGGCATTTTCGACCAGGTTGTAAAGAGCTCGATATAGCAGATTGGTATTTCCTTTAACGATAAAGGTCTGTGCCTCAGATTGAGTCATGGACTGTTCGTCAATCTGCACGTTTACCATATTATTTTGGGCAACCGATTCAAGATCATCCACGACCGTTTTAACTACTGAATCAAGAGAAACGTCCTCAACCTCTCCTAGCTCAGATGTCTCCGCAAATACCAAAAGGTCAGTGATGATGGAAGATAGGCGGTCAATGTATGTCTCCATCGTGTCTACAAGCTCGTCATATTCATGCTGTTCGCGTTTCTTTTTCTTAAAAACATCCAGCTTGGTTCTCAGTACGGTAATTGGCGTTCTGAGCTCGTGAGCTGCGCTGGCCGAGAAACGCCTTTGCATTGCAAATGCTTCATCTAGTTGCTCGGTCATCTGATTAAATGACTTAACCAGCTCTTGAATCTCTTCTCCACCGCCCTCAATTTCAATGGAGTCAGACAAGGTATTTGGGCTAATTTCTTTCATGTGAGCAGAGAGTTGTTGAACTGGCTTGGTATAGTGACCAATTAAAAAGTAAGCAGCACAGCTTCCCGCAGCAATTACAACAAGCAAGATACCCAGCGCGTCAAACAAAATAGAGCGCTCGATAGCATCTACATCCAAAACGATAGAAAGAGCTCCCTGGTTGATAGCGTTGGCTGCAGCCAGCTCCAGCAGCTCAGAAGTCGAGCGATACACAAGCCAGGTCAAAACAACGCAACAGCACACCAATAAGCCCACCATAAGAAGAGTGAGCTGAGCGCGTATTGATCGCATTGGCTTTGGGATTATTTCACTTATCTTAGTCATCGCTGTCCTTCTTAAAGCAATAACCCTCTCCTACTTTGTTGGAAATTGGGTCATATCCAAGAGCTTCTCGTAGCTTTTTTCTTACTGAGAAAATATGCACACGTACAGAATTGCTGAATAGATCCACATTGCTATCCCACGCATGAGTCATGAGCTCTTCACTGCTCACAACCGCTCCAGCATGTCGCATCAGATACTCTAGAATTGCTAGTTCTTTCTTGGTGAAATTAACCTGATCGTCTCCAACAAAAACTTGTCGAGCTGTAGTGTCAAACCGAAGCTCTCCCAACGTCAAAGACGCTTCTCCATGCGTATATTCGCGGCGCAAGAGCGTCCTCATACGGGCCTCGAGTTCACCAAACGCAAAGGGTTTTATAAGGTAGTCATCAGCACCCTCATCTAATCCAACAATGCGATCAGACACCGATGAACGCGCAGAAAGGATCAGCACCTTAGTCTCTGAGTGCTCCGCTCGTAGTGTACGCAGCAAATCAAGTCCATCGATACCAGGAAGGTTAAGGTCAAGCAGAATCAGGTCATATTGTTCAAGCTGAGCCATTTCAAGAGCCTGAGTGCCGTTATCGACAAGATCAACGTAATAACCGTCCAGCTCAAGTCCCTCTCCAATAGAGGCAAGAAGCTCTTTTTCATCTTCCACTACAAGGATTTTCAATTCTTCCCTTTCAAATGTAGCTTGATGCTAGTTGCAAGCATTAGAGTACGCCTGGACCAAGCTCAAGTGACTCAGCCCAGGCGTACTTCATACAACACTTCAAATGCTAACCGATTGAACCCTACGGCGAGAAGTTCTTCTCGCCGTGTGCCGTGAGTGGTATGTAAGTTTCTATAACCTACTTTGCCTGAGCAAGGGCCTGGTCAACACGCTTTTGAAGTTCGCTGCCTTGAAGCTTGCTAGAGCCACCGGTAATTGGATCGCCCACAAGTCTACCGTTCTGGTCAATAACCATAGTAGTTGGGAACGCTGTGAGGCCTTCGATAACGTGACCGCCATCGCTGTGAGGATCAAGAGCGACGTTTCCGTAGGTAACGCCCTGCTTCTGGAGAATATTTACGGCTTCCTTCTTAGCGTCGTCCGTGTATGCGGCTTCGGCGTTGACACCCAAGACATTGACACCTTTGTCCTTATAGGTATCAGCAAGTTCTTGAAGCATTGGCATCTCCTGAATGCAGCCAGTACAGCCATTGAACCAGAAGGTCAGAACAGTGACCTTGTTCTGTCCAAATACGGTGTTGTCATAGGTAGCGCCAGTAGTGATATCTGTTGCCTTAAAATCTGGGAAGGTATCGCCATCTTTGAGGTGCAGTTTTGATGCTGCCTCAGGTGGAACTGCAGCGGAATTCTGCTGCTCGGCAGTTGGAGCGGTTGTTGTGCCTGTGTTGCCAGTGCCACCAACGCTGCATCCAACAAGCGCAACTGCCATAAGTAGGCCAGCGACATACGTCAGGGATTTTGTTACAAATTTTTTCATTTTTGTTCCTTTCTACCTTTTCTACGTACGAAACGTAGCTATACACGTTTTATGGCGCCTTACTTTACCGAGCATGCTGTTTGCTGATTTTCCAAGCGCTTTGCTGTAGCAACCTTTTCCGACTGTTCGATTTTCTTGTTGATTAAAAGGAGCTTTGCATCAATCGCATGAACAGGACATACCTTTATGCACTCTCCGCAGCGAATGCACTCAAGGGCTGCGTTATTCTTCGTAATATCTACGTCCATCTTGCATGTACGTGCACACTTTCCGCAGCTTACACAGGTCTTCTCGTCAACTCGATACTGCAAAATTGAGATGCGATTGAACAGAGAATAAAAAGCTCCGAGCGGGCAAATCCATTTGCAAAAAGGACGATAAAACATGATGCTCAACAGCACAACGGTTGCCAGAATGCTGAACTTCATCGTAAAAAGTGTGCCCAGAGCTGCCTTAATGCTGACATCTGCTAAAGAAAGCGGAATTGCCCCCTCGAGAATTCCCTGTGGACAAACATACTTACAGAAATAAGGCTCTCCCATTCCTACAGCATTTTGAATCAAAGCTGGTAGAGCCCAGACAAGCACAATTAATATGACGTACTTCAAATAGCGCAAGGCTTTGAGCTTTTTGGTGCTAAATTTTTTTGGGAATGGAATCTTGTGGAGAAGATCTTGTACCCAGCCAAATGGACACAGAAATCCGCAGACAAACCTTCCCATCAAAGTTCCAAAAAGAATCAAAATACCTGTAATGTAATACGAGAAGCTGAATTTAGAAGATCCAACTACTGCCTGAAATGCTCCAATAGGGCAAGCGCCCGTAGCTGCTGGGCAAGAATAGCAGTTAAGTCCAGGGACACAGACTGACTTTGCAGGACCAGTATAGATAGTTCCCTTGGCAAAATTTGTTAGGTGAGGGTTGGTCAGAAAGGTTGCGAATGCCTGCACGAAACCTCTTTTAGTGATAAATTCTCGCACTTTCTTTCCAAGAAATTTAGCTCCCGAGAGTACTTTCACTGCAGGTCACCTAGCCAATACCTACACACTCAAGGCAGATTCGCACCGCTTTTCCCAATACGGTCTGAACCTCTCCGCGAGAAGCGCCATAGACTACAAATGCACATCCTAATAGCAAAAATAGAATAGGCAGGACACGTAGGCGGCAGCTCCAACCACAAGCTTGCTTTGATTTCATAGATACTCCCTTCTCCTGGCTTTAGTACAACAGAAGGGGTGTTAAATCGCTGTTAAGCTGATTTAAATTTTCCAGGAAGGGTTACAAATAGCTGCTCAAATATCTTTTGAATTTCTACGGATATTATGGCAATGCCAATGGCGATGGCAATGACCCTTAAATACATCTTGAATGTGGCTCAAGTGCGACCCAAAAGATGCCATGAAACTTTTTATATACATATCCGAACTTATAAAATATGCAATCACATAAAACCGCAGGTATACAGCTTGCGATAAAATTGGACCTTCTCGCCATCGACTCACGAGGCAAATTTCGGATTTGGGAAACACACCTAAGTCGGATAATCTGTCAAAAAGACGTATACATGACGCTGAAAATAGCTAAAGCATGCAGATTATCGTCATTAGATGTGTAAAATGCCCGCATCTGAGCAGAATATCCGACTTTGGTGTGTTCCGAAGATACAGAATTTATCGATAGTTAAATTTCTTATATTTCTCTATTCATTTTCTAGCATATTAGCTGAAGTTTATGCATAGAGATGAATATCGGGTAGTGCGACCGCCTAGCTGACTGGCTATCTTGATTAGGAACATGTCGATTCTTCAGCAAGACATATTAAAGCTGCGCTATTTTGTACGCCAGGCCTAAAAGCCGACGCTAACACGCTGCAGAAAAAAGCTGGTAATCCTTTCGGATTACCAGCTCAAGGTCAGTATGTTTCTCGTCACATGAGAAAGCAGCGTGTGAGCTGCGCTTTCGTGCTCGGAGGTCGCGCGGGCTCGCGCCCGTTGTACCTGCGGCGCCACCGCGCGTGCGCTCTCTTAGTGGGTTGCGTCCTCGAAGAACTCCCATGCCTGAGCGTCGGTTGCGCCCTCGTGAACGATCATGCGGACAGCCTCAGCCATCTGCAGAGGATGGGTGCTCTGGAAGATGTTGCGGCCCATGTCAACGCCGCGTGCACCCTTGCGGATAACGTCGTATGCAAGGTGCAGAGCGTCGCGCTCAGCAAGCTTCTTGCCGCCAGCAACAACAATTGGAACTGGGCATGCTGCAACAACTTCCTCGAAGTCCTCGCAGTCGTAAGTCTTAACAATCTGGCAGCCCATCTCAGCGATGATACGGGTTGCAAGCTTGAAGAAGCGGCCGGTGCGCTCCATGTCCTTACCAACAGCGCAAACGCCGAGGGTAGGAATGCTATAGCGGAAGCCAGCGTTAATGACCTGGCTGAGGTTATCAATGCTGGAAAGCTGGCCATCAGCGCCGATGAAGGTCTGAACAGCCATGCAGTCTGCATTCATGCGGATAGCATCCTCGATGTCAACAGCAACAACCTCGTGCGAGAGGTCGGACTGCAGCATAGAAGAACCAGAAGAAACGCGAAGAGCGATGCCCTTAGAAACCTCTGGAGATACGCAGGTCCTGATTGCGCCACGGGTGCCCATGAAGCAGTCAACGTAAGGAGCAAGCTGTGGAAGCAGCAGGTCAAGACGCTCGAGACCAGCGGTTGAACCCATGAAGTAACCGTGGTCAAATGCGAACATTACAGTGTTGCCGCTCTTTGGATCAAAAATGTTGGAGAGGTGCTTCTGCATACCCCAGTCGAGGTTGTTTGCACCCTTTACATAAAATCCCTGATTGTTAGCAAAAGGAGTGTCTACGTGATAATCCTTAGCTACTTTCAATCCGTCCAAATCTGCCATGAAAATCCTTTCAATAAAACCTTAAAGCGCGCAGAGAAGGCGACTTCTTTGGCGAAGCTGCTTCGTAGGAGCGCGCGCCTCGCAGGAGAACGCGCCTCGCAGGAGAACGCGCCTCTTTGGGCGCCCGCCCCAGGAGGACCACCCTCCTCTGCGGCTGAATTACCTCATAAGCTGGCGAGAAGATCGGTCTTCTCGCCAGCCGTGAACTTACGCCTTGATTAGAAGGAGTAGTTGTTCATGTTCTCCTTGGTGAAGACAAGGCGCTCAGGAAGCAGGACAACGCCGTTGTTCTTCTCGCCAGTCTTTGCACCCTCAGCGATGGAGTCGTTAGGCTCAACCTTAACATCGCCGATGCTTGGGATGGAGATGGTGTCGCCAACCTTGACCTCGTTACCAGCTGCAAGGAATGCTGCAACGTAGCAACCCATAGCGCCCTGAACTGCGCAGTCCCAGAGGCCCCAGTTGTAGATGGTGCCGTGCTCGCAGTAGGACTTGATGGACTGTGGAGAAGCAAAACCGGTGATGGTGATCTTCTTCTCGTCGTAGCCCTTGTTCTCTGCAGCCTGGAGCTGGCCAGGAAGAGCGGTGGAGTCGTTGCAGATGATCAGGTCGATCTCTGGGTAAGCGTCAAGGATTGCCTCACCAATGGTGATTGCCTGCTCTGCGTCCTGGTTGGAGTAGTAATTCTCGTGGACGTTCTTCCACTTAGGATACTTCTCCTTGATGATCTTCTGTGCAGCTACCTGCCAGGAGTTCTGGTCGGTAACGGTTGCCTGGGAGTAGTGCCAGACATAGGTAATCTCGTCCTTCTCTGGGTCCTTGCCGCGCTCCTTGAGGCCGGAAACGCCCATGTCAACAAGCATCTGGCCAAGGATCTCTGGAGTACCCTGAGAAACCATGAGGGTACGATCCTCTGGGTTAGAATCGGAGTCCCAAGTGGTGACTACGATACCAGCAGCAGTTGCCTTCTTCAGTGCATCAGAAACGCCCTTTGCATCAACGGTAGAGATGCTGATTGCGTCTACGCCGTTAGCAACTGCCTGGTTGATGACGGAAACCTGAGCGGAAACGGATGCGGTTGCGTCGCCGATGTAGTCAACGGTGAAGCCCCACTCCTTGGACTTGTCCTGTGCGCCCTTGTTTGCGGACTCGAAGAATGCGTTGCCGGTGACCTTAGGAATAAATGCTACGGTCTTACCCTTGACGTCTCCGCCACCCTCGGACTTCTTGGTCTCTTCCTTCTTCTCGCCACCATCATTATTGCAGCCTGCCAGAGCGAGGCCAGCGCTAACTGCGGTGATGCCTGCGGCACCAATAAAACCACGACGAGTAATCTCTTGCATAGGTAACCTCCCTTGTCTGTGCCTAAGGCACAATTTCCCCAAAGCTTATGCCTTGGCTTTACTGCTGCTAGAAAGCAGCGATTTCAAAAACGTACCGATATTTGTTCCGCTTGCTGCCGATCGAGCAACGATGACAACAACCAGCAGGACACCAACAGGAATATCCAGGTACTGTGGGCTTACCTTGAAGCACAGTGGCAAACCGAAGCGCAAGAATGCAATGACAAACGAAGCAAGTGCGGTACCAACGATGGAGCCCTTACCACCAGTGGAAAGCGTGCCGCCCAAAACAACTGCGGTGATGATGTCCATGGTGAGGTCGGCACCAAGATCGGACTTAGCGGTACCCAGGTAAGCGGTCAGAACAACACCTGCAATAACAGCGGAAACTGCGGTGAGCATGTAGGTGGACATGATGACTGCTCGGCTGTTAATGCCAGAGAACTCAGCTGCGCTCTGGTTAACGCCAACCAGGGTAATGCGGCGACCATACTTGGTCTTGTGCAGCAGAATAAACGCAATGACCAGCATCAAGATGTAGATAAGCAGCTGGAATGGGATGACGCCAAAGAGCTGGAAGTTAGATACAAACTTGAAGTCCTCGGGGAAGCCACCAATTCCCTGATAGCTCTCGGTCTTGGAGAGCGTGGAGATGAGCAGCGCCAGACCAGAGTACAGGAAGCTGCCGCCCAGGGTAACAACCATTGCTTGCACTCGGCAGTATGCAATCAAGAAGCCCGAAAGCGCGCCACAGGCAACAACCAGGACAAAGGCAACGCCCACGGCACCCCAGATAGGAAGGCCAAAATCCTGCCAGCCAACGCCGATAGTAATGGACGTTAGACCAACCAGAGATGCAACCTGGATATCGATGCCGCCGGTAACCATAACAAGCGTTACAAAAAGCGAGATCATAAAGACTGGCAGGTTGTCGTTAATGCTGGTAAACAGCAGTGCTGGGCGCAAAAACTTACCGTTTGCAGCGCCAAAAATGACAAACTCAAGCACAAGCAGGCCAATAAGAATCATGTTCCAGCTTGTCTGGCCCTTGGACAAAAATCCCTTAAGTGTCTTCATCATTAGCGAACACCGCCCTTCTTACCTGAAGGGCTCAAAGCTGCCTCACCAAAGTCTGCAATCTGCTCTGCAAGAACCTCAGAAGTTGTCTTTGGAGAAACACGTGCGTTCAGACGAGCGTGTCTGTTCTGAACAATGGAGCGGTGCTGAAGCAGAGCGTCCACAACGACAATGACAATCAGGATGACGCCGGTAATTGCGTTGTCGTAATTTGACGAGAAGCCCATGAAGACCAACAGGTAGCTGATGGATGCCATGATGACGGAACCGACAGCCGCACCAAGAACGGAGCCAACGCCACCAAGCAGGCTAACGCCACCAAGAACGCAGGCTGCAATAGCCTTCATCTCGTAGCCGTTGCCGCTCATTGGGGTAACAAAACCAATACGGCTGCAGAAGATGATGCCGCCGATAGCCGCCATAACGCCGCAGATGACGTATGCCAGAATCTTGGTCTGAAGAGCTGGAATACCAACCAGGGTTGCACCGTTAGCGTTATCGCCAACTGCTGCAAACCAGCGACCACGACGGGTCTGGGTCAGCGCAAAGTGAATCAGAATAACCAGTGCGATAACTGCGCAGTAGTAAACCGTGAAGTCACCAATACCAGTTACTGCCGAGAAGTCTTTGAACTCCTTAGGAAGGTTCTCAACCCACTGGCCGTTGGTGTAAACGTAGACAATACCACGCAGAACGCCGTTGGTACCCAGGGTAAAGATGAGCGATGGAGCCTTCATAACGGCAACGCCCCAGGCGTTTACCAGACCAATTGCTACACCAATAAGAATACCTACCAGGCAAGCAACAGGAAGTGGAGTTCCATCTCTCAGCATACTGCCAACTACCACAGCAACAAGACCCAGGTTGGAACCAACAGAAACGTCAATCTCACCAATGAACAGGGTGAAAGCAACGCCAACAGCGACCAATGTGTAGACAACGGACGTGTTAAAGCAGGCAGCAATTGTTGCTGGCGTCAAGAATGCAGGATTCATTGCACCAACAATAATAAAGAGAGCAATCAGGAATGCGAGGCTGCTCAGTCCCCTAGCCTTGAGAAGGCGCTTTACAAGATCCATACGTCACCTCCTACAATCCAAATGCAGCGGACATGAGGTTGTCCTGCGTAATTTCTTCTTTTTTGAACTCGTGATTAATGCGTCCCTGGTACATGGTGAACGCGCGATCAGCAAGCTCAATAATCTCTTCCATATCAGAAGAAATCAGAAGAATAGAAACGCCTTGCTTACGGAGCTCCTGCAAAACGGCGTACACATCGCCACGAGCAGCAGCGTCAATACCACGGGTTGGCTCGTCCAAAATAACAACCTTTGGAGCAACCGAGAATGCACGGCCAATAACAATCTTCTGCTGGTTACCACCAGAAAGACCGCCTACCTCCTGATCAAGGCCTGTGACCTTGGTACGGAAGTTATCAACGTAGTTCTGAGAAACCCTATCCTCTTCTTTACGGTTAAGCAGCAGCTTACCCAGGGAAGAATTTGCAAGTAGAGCACTGGTGGTGTTTTCGGCAACGTCACGAATTCTAAACAGACCGTCGTTAAAGCGGTCCTCTGGGACATAGCTCAGACCTGCAGCAATAACGTCTTTGGTGGACTTGCCGGTAATGTCTTTACCATCAACAAATACCTTGCCGCCCAATACCTTATCCATACCGTAAATGGTGGTAGCCATCTCTGATCTACCAGCACCAACGATACCTGCAAGACCAACAATCTCGCCTGGATAAATATTGAGATTTACGTCAGCAAAGCCATAGCCGGTGAACTCAGCAAGCTCAAAGATAGGCTCTGCGTCGTAATCAATGTTTGCGCTCTCGGCAATCTCTTTCTTAATCTCTGCTGCGTCTGGTGGAAGAAGTCCGCGTACAAGATCTTCTCGCGTAAAGTCCTCTACTTTGCCGCGCATAGCCATAACGCCGTCGCGCAGAATACCAATGCTGGTAGAAATCTCAAAGACCTCTGCCAGGCGGTGTGTGATGTAGATAATGCCAATATTCTTCAGCTTGAGCTCCTGGACTACCTTGAAGAGGCTCTGTACCTCGTCAAAGGTAAGTGCGGAAGTTGGCTCGTCCAGAATAAGAATCTCGGAGTGGCGCATAAGACCGCGGAGAATCTCAACCATGCCCTGCTCAGCAATAGAAAGCGTCATTGCCTTGCGGTCCAGATCAAGCTCCCAGCCAATCTCTTTCATAGTATCTTCGAGCATCTTGTTGAGCTCGGCTTTTGGAGCCTCAAAACCAATGGTGATGTTCTCTCTAACAGTCATGTTAGGGAACAGCATTGGCTCCTGAGGAACCATATAGATACTGTGTGCAAGTGCGGCCTTAGGATTGGAGATATCAACCTTTTGACGATCGATGGAAATTTCTCCCTCATCGGCAGAGTAAATACCCATGATGATCTTCATGAGGGTAGATTTACCGGAACCGTTGCCACCAATAAGAGAGATGACCTCTCCTGGCGCCAAATCTAAGTTAATGCCTTTTAATACCTCGTTGGAACCAAATGACTTCTTGATTCCACGGACGGAAAGAAGTGTGTCGCACTGCTCACACGCATCTTTTCCTTCAGGCGACTTTGGGTCAGTGGCATCGATATCGATGTCAAAAGTTTCACCCATAGTACCTCCTACCAAAAATAACAAACGGCCGTACAAAATCTCACACTTTGAAGATATCTATAAATAGGCATTCTTCAAAGCACCGTCACGGCAAACGGTATTATTACTGCCGTGAATGGTATTTTTGATTGTCTAATGAACAATAGTTCAGAATTCTTCTGTACGTAATTATGGTATTTGTAGTATATCTTCCTGTTAATAGGGAGAAAAATTACTATAATGAAATCTAGTATGTTAGATACAAATGTTTTAGTATTAAACAAAAGTATCAACTGGAGGATGGATGGACGAGCAGACATATGCACTAGCCACCAAGGCTGCATGGTATTACTACATGGAAGATAACACCCAGGCTCAGATTGCTGAGGTCATGGGCGTTTCTCGTGCAAAAGTTATTCGTCTGCTTGAAGAGGCTCGCGCTCAAGGCATTGTTCAGTTCAGCTTCAGAAAGAACGATAGCCAGCGCGTTTCCGCAGAACAACTCCTTATTGACCGCTTTGGCCTCAAGGATGCTTTTGTGATACCCACTCCCCTGGACAGCTCTGCTATTAACCAATCTATTGCTCAGGGCGCAGCTCACTACGTCTCCGATCACCTGCGCGAGGACGGCTACCTCAACATTGGCTACGGCGACACCGTCAGTCGCATGCTGGGATTTCTTGCCAAGAACCGCGAGGAGTCGCTCAACGTTGTTAGCCTTACGGGTGGCGTGAGCTACTACCTGCCAACCGTTGGCACCACCGCCTACTCCATGCACCTGTTCCTGACACCGTCTCCACTTGTTGTGTCTTCTCGCCAAGTGCGCGATGCACTTCTTGACGAGAAAAGCCTGCAAGACGTATCTACCATGACGGAACATGCGGACATGAGTGTGGTCGGCATCGGCGCCGCAGTTGAGGGCGCAACCGTTTTGCGCAACGGCATCCTTAACGAGGGTGAGCTGGCCGTACTTAAGATGCAGGGAGCTGTCGGCGACGTCCTCAATCACTTTATGGATAAAGACGGCACCCTTATTAAGACAGAAATTGAAGATCGCGTCATTAGCACCGATCTGGACAAGCTTCGCCAGCTTAAGAACGTTGTTGGCGTTGCTGGTGGTAAAGATAAAGTTACGGCAATTAAAGCAGTACTTAACGGCGGCTATCTAAACGTGCTAATCACGGATTCAGACACCGCTGCTGAGCTGCTTCTTTCGTAAACAAGGAGGATCTGATGAGAAAGTATCTTCTTGCACTAGACGCGGGAACAGGAAGTATTCGCGCCGTTCTCTTTAGTGTTGACGGTGAGCAGGTTGGGGTTGCTCAGCGCGAGTGGGAGCACCATGAGGACCCTCGTTGGCCTGGCAGCATGGACTTTGATTGGGTTACTAACTGGCAGCTTGCTCTGGACTGCATCAAAGAGGTTTTGGCAAAGACCTCCATTGATCCTAAAGAAATTGCAGGTATTTCCACCACCTGCATGCGCGAGGGCATCCTTCTGTATGACCAAGACGGCAACGAGATTTGGGCATGCGCTAACGTTGACGCCCGAAGTGTCGATGAGGTTAAACAGCTCATTGATATGGATCCAGAGCTTGAGAAGAAGATTTACCAGAAGAGTGGTCAAACCTATGCACTAGGCGCTCTACCTCGTCTTCTTTGGGTTAAGAACAAGATGCCAGAGATCTACAACAAGGCAGCCAAGATTGGAATGTTCAACGACTGGCTTGCTTACAAGCTCACTGGTGTTCTTGCGGTTGAGCCATCAAACGGCAGTACCACCGGCATCATGAGCTTGGAAGAACGCGCCTGGGATCCGGAGATTGCAAAGGAGTGCGGTCTTCGTGATGATCTCTTTGGCCAGGTTATCGAGTGCGGAGAAGTTCTTGGCACTGTAACTGCAGACGCCGCAGTAGAGACGGGCCTTGCCGAAGGTACACCTGTTGTTGTCGGCGGCGGTGATTGCCAGCTGGGCATGATTGGCGTTGGCGCTTGCGAGCCTGGCCAGGCTGGCGTTTTTGGTGGTAGCTTCTGGCAGTACGAGTTCAACACCGATAAGAGCACTCCAGACCCAGATTATCGCGTCCGTGTAAACTGCCACGCTATTCCACAGATTTGGCAGTACGAAGCTCTGGCATTCAAGCCTGGTCTGGTTATGCGTTGGTATCGTGACGGCTTCTGCCAGGCAGAAAAGGCCGAAGCAAAAGAGCGCGGCATTGATGACGTGTATGAGGTCATGAACGAGCGCGCTGCAGAGATTCCTGCTGGTAGCCACGGTATGCTTTGCTGCTTCAGTGACGTTATGAACTACATCCACTGGATCCACGCAAGCCCAACGTTCACCAACTTTGAGCTTGATCCAGAGCGTTTCAATAAGTACACCTTCTATCGCGCAATTTTGGAGAACACCGCCCTTCTCGTCCGCGGCCATATTGAACTGGTCAAAGAAGCTACGGGCAATGAGCCAAGCGAGCTCATCTTTGCAGGTGGCGCTTCCAAGTGTTCTCTGTGGGCACAGATTGTTGCCGACGTTACCGGCAAGAACGTTCGCATTCCAGAGGTCAAAGAGGCAACTGCTCTGGGCGCCGCTGTTCTTGCAGGCTACGGTGTGGGCATCTACCCAAGCATCGCTGAGGGTGCAAAGCGCGTTGTTAAATGGGATAAGACATTCTCCCCCAACCCAGACAACAAGGCTGTTTACGACCAGCTCTATGTCCAGTGGAAGGATGTTTACAAGAGTCAGCTTGAGCTTGCAGAAGAGGGCAAGGTCAAGAGCATGTGGAGAGCACCTGGTCTGTAAACGCCGGGCTCCGCTGCGCCACGGATACGCATAGCGCACAAGAAAAACGTTTGGTCGCATCAAAAGTTGCGCCTGAAAGGAAAGCAAGATGTTTATTGTCAACGAGAACGATTTTGAGTACAGGTGCGGAGATCACGGTCCTAAGTACCTGATGAAAGGCCCTCGCATGAACTATGCCATGGTCCAGTTCCAGCCTGGCCAGGATTTCCAGGCCCACTACCACAACATCATGGAGGAGAACTTCCACATTCTCCAGGGCAAGGTTGACATTGTGGTTGACGGTGAGGTTCACACCCTCTCGGCTGGCGACTTCATCCACATTGAGCCCGGCGAGGTCCACTACGTCAACAACCCTTATGACGAGCCAATCGTCATGGTCTCAACCCTTGCTCCTTTCCAGGAGGTCGACAAGGTTGAGGTAGAGAACCCTACCTACTAAGATCAGCATCTGGCGAGAAAACCAGCGCTTGGCGAGAAGATCGTTCAAGTGCAACGTTCTTCTCGCCAGCGCAAACTGAAAGAGGGCTACCTGGTGGTGGCCCTCTTTTTTGAATCTCTAGACGGCATGATGTCAGACCACAACCAGATAACACAGCTCATGTGTCCTGTTAAAGAGCATGTTTAGCACCAAATAATGGGATGTTTTGTTTCTATAGATGCTATAAGAAGGTTTCTAATTTTATTTAGCCTCCAAAAATGACTAGTTTCTTTGAAGTCTAAAGTTGCCTTTTGAACAGAGAAGCTTCTTAAAACAGAATTGCCTAATTTAATATCAATTGGACCTCGTAAAGTCATTCTAAAGTTTGATTCACAGTTATTTGGGTCATCACAATAAACAACTACCTTCTGCGTTTGTTTGTAATCATCAGCTGGAATCTGGTAAAAATGGTCAGTCTGATAACTTTGTGAAAGCTTATTTTGATGGAAATACATTTTGTCTTTCGCGAATCCATAATTAATATTGCCATCACAGTACATACAAAAACCATCATCAAACGCGCGAGAAAAAATAACTTTATGCGTTTCCTCGTCAATGAGCTGATATCCTTGAACCTTTGCATGCTCTTCTATAAATCTATCAAGTTCATTAAGGGTAGGCTGTGCTTTTTCAACAGGATAGAGACCATCATTGATACTAGGAAGCATGTTATTTAATAACGGATACTTTGATTCACCCTCATCTGAACTTAAATCGGCGTAAATATTTAATACGCCGCAAAAATTACCAACACTTTCAGAACAAATTTCTCCATATTCATGCTCGCAGGCATTATCAATCCAATCGAGAAAATCGCTCTCTAGGTCTCCATAGCGTTCCCAAAACAGGTCAGAGCCAAGCTCCTCGAGCTTTTGATCTAAAAACTTTGAACAAATATGATCTTCATCATCAATGTAAAAATCTTCCAAGGGTATTGGACCGGGTTTAAGTTTTCCCTCTTCAAAACACCTGCAACGAACAAATGCATCAAGACCCATTACAACTCCTTTCTCTGTTGCAACAAATCTAGATACTCATAAGATTTTATGTGTCCATCAAACTGGACAGTAACCCTTCTCGTAGGTTACTGTACGCCACAAAACATCAGCAAAAAGAGCCGTCTTGTGAACGGCTCTTTGAAGTAGTTAACTAGCTGTACTGATACCTTACTGCAGACTAAATGTCTGGGCTGCAAGCTTATCTTTGCCAAAGAGCGGATACACCTCTACCTCAACATCGGACGAGCTAATGAGCTTGTATGCCTGTTCAACATCAAGGCTTGTGCCAGTCTTAATCTTTGTCATAGTGCTTTCCCAATTAACATCACTGGAAACAGCAGTTTCAAGCTGCTGACCGTCCTGATACGCTTCTACGCGCACTGAACTCATAAATGCAGCGGTCTCATCAGAGTTGTTTGTAAAACTGAACGTGATCTTTGCTGCTGGGTCACCTTTGTAATCAGCGATTTGTGTGAGAGTGCCAATGGTCACCTCATACTTTTCTGGCTGCTTCTCCTCTGACTTCTTTGGTTCTTCCTTCTTCACGTCAGAAGTAGATGTGGATGTTGTGCCGCTCTTTCCGCAACCCGCCAAGCCAAGAGTGAACAAACTAGAAGCACCTGCATAAATGAACTCGCGACGTGTTAAAGACATAATTCCTCCTACGTTTGATGTGTCTTTTGCCTGTTAAACGCCTTTTTTGAACAAGAACACTTACTACAGTACAGATAGTAGTTATTGGCTTACGGTCATGTGTCCATCATATTGGACAGTTGGCCTAGTTGTTGGTCTTTACACAGCGCGATGTCTTAATGCAGTGTCTTGAAATCAGAGGAACTACACGCTTAAACAGCACGCGAAAGCCTTCTTCGTAGATTTTTTTCAGGGTCGATTGATCCAAAAATCTATAGTAGGCAGCCTGAGGCGCATAATTGCATCGGTTTTGAATCAAATGGACCAAAAAATGCCGCCGGAAGCCCAGCGGCATTTTCAGATCATATGGGAAAGAAAGAAACACAAGGTTTAACTGGCCGTTTGAACCGGCTGGGTATTTGCCAAACTTACTTGTTGGACTGTTTAATCATCCAAATAGTCTTGGAGAGAAGAGCGATGTGCTCGTCCATTGCTGCGGAAACAAGGAAGTTGTCCTCAGCATCTGCATCCTTCTTGATCTCTGCTGCGAAGGTGCGAATTGCCTCGTAGTCAGCAAGAATTGCCTGGTAAATCTCCTGTGGATTCTTGAATCCCTCTGCAGCCTCGGAAAGAGTTGCGTTCTTGAGGAAGGAATCCATAGAACCAAGTGGAGAGCCGTCATTCATCAGAATGAGCTCGGCAACCTCGTCAAGCTGGTTATACATTGCACCGTAAACCTCGTCGAGGTCAGTGTGAACGTTGTAGAAAGAAGGACCGCTGACATACCAATGGAAGTTGTGAATCTTGTGAGCCTCAACAGCGTAGTTAGCGAGAAGAACGTTGAGCTTATCGTTTAGCATGGTTAACACCTTTCTATTAGATATATCCTTTAGTTAACTAGTAATGATTACTAGTTAACTGTTATATTCCCAAAGCAAGTTACCCTATACTTACTTTTATAAAATTTCTGAGAACTTATTTGAAGACTGTTATGTTGAAAAAATGACCCCTCTGACATGTATCAGAAGGGTCATTTGCGCTATATGAAATAAATTCTGTTAGTGCTTGCGTCTACGCAAGAAACCTGCAGTAGCAAGAATAGATCCCGCGCTTGCTAGAAGACCAGTAGCAGACGCAGCGTCGCCAGTTTCTGGAAGTACGGATTTTTTTGAGCGACGTCCAGAAGGAGTCTGTTCCTGAGCAGCGCTATTTGATTGCTCATGTGCATTCTGACTCTGAGTCTCGGAATCTGCAGGGGTTGATGGGTCTGCAGGGGTTGATGGGTCTGCAGGGGTTGATGGGTCTGCAGGGGTTGATGGGT
>CALLVW010000004.1:0-49906 GCA_938015835.1 uncultured Atopobium sp.
TTATTTCGCCAGCACGTGGAGGGCCCATTGTTAGAATACCTACGGTAGAACCTGGCGCAAACGAGAGATTAATGTCTTCAAGGACATCCTCTTCAGCGCTCTGGCTGTACTTGAAAGATACGTTTTCAAAGCGTACTGCACCATTCTTAACGTCGGTCAAACCGTGCTCTGGAGACTCAATAGCAGGCTCCTCGGAAAGAATCTCTCCGATTCGACGCACACTAGTAATGGCGCGAGCAGTAAGCAAGAACACGCCAGAAATCATCATAAGAGAGTTCATGATAAGCAGTACGTAGCTCATGAAGCCCGTGAGCTCACCAACGCCCAGTCTGCCAGCCATAATCATCTGGCCACCAAACCAAAGAATAGCCACATTAGTGACATACATTGAAGCCTGGAAAATAGGCAGGTTTAAGACGGACGTTCCAAAGGTCTTTGTAGCAGTCTGCGCATACTGGGTATTAACTTTTTCAAAGCGCTCGGAGACATATCCTTCTCGGACATACGCCTTAATAGCACGCACGGCCGCAAAGTCTTCCTGCAGAGCCTCGTTAAGCTTATCCATTGCACTTTGCATAACGCGATACAAAGGACCAACGCGCTTCACAATAAAGAAGAGCGCAATAGCCAAGAAAGGCAGCACGGCAAAATACACTACCGCCAGCTCTGGACTCATAATAAATGCCATAACCAAGCCCATGACCAGCATAATTGGTCCACGCATAAACGGGCGTGTACCCATTGCAAAGGCGTTCTGAATAATGGTAACGTCCGACGTCAGTCGTGTGACCAGAGAGGATGAATCGTATTTATCAAGATTTGCAAAAGCAAACTCTTCCATACGACGATACTCATCTTGTCTGAGTTGGGCGCCTAGTCCCATAGCCGCTTTTGCCGAGTAGCGAGCATAGCCAATGCCGGCAAACATAGCGAGAAGAGCAAAGACAACCATAACGGTACCGTTTACAAAAACAGTCTGAAGGTTGCCTTGCAAAATACCCTGGTCAACAATTTGGGCCATGAGTACAGGAATCACTAATTCGAGTAGGGACTCTGCAAACACACAGAGTCCCGACATAACAAAATCCTTTTTGTACGCGCCAAAGTGGTCCAAGATTACCTTTAACTCAGCGCGAGCAGATGGAGCTTTTTCTTTTAGAGAAGCATCATTCATTACTAAAACACCACGTACCTTACTGTCTTGCTTTGCTTGATTTGCTTATGCCTCTTTTGGAAGCGTCTGAAGCGAAACCTCCTTGAGCTGCTCATTAGAAACAGGCGAAGGAGCACTCGACATCAAATCAGAGCCAGAAGTAGTCTTTGGGAATGCCATGACATCACGGATGGAATCGGCACCTGCAAGCAACATGCATACGCGGTCAAGGCCAAGTGCAAAGCCGCCCATTGGAGGTGCGCCAAACGTCAGAGCCTCCATCAAGAAGCCAAATTGAGCCTTTGCACGCTCTTCAGTAAAGCCGAGTTTCTCCAGAATCTTAAGCTGCAGCTCAGCGTTGTGGATACGCATTCCGCCGCCGCCAGCCTCAAAGCCGTCCATAACAAAGTCGTAAGTATATGAGCCCATGGCCAAAGGATTAGTGTCCAGAAGGTCAAGCTCTTCCTCACGAGGAAGGGTGAAGGGCTGGTGCTCAGAGGCGTAAGACTGAGTCTCCTCATCCCAGTGGAACAGTGGGAAGTTGACAACCCAGAGGAAATCATGACCTTCTCGTGGTACATCCAGGACCTTTGCCATATGCAGGCGCATACCGCCAAGAATCTCATCTGTCTCCAGGCGACCGCCCACTGCAAAGAGAATCAAGTCCCCTGCCTCAGCAGACATCTCTGCACGCAATGCCTCAAGCTCTTCTGGCGAGAAGAACTTGGTGGTAGGACCTCCCACGGAACCGTCCTCTTTGAAGGCGACCCATGCAAGTCCCTTAGCACCAAAGCCAGCAGCTACCTCGGCAAGCTTATCAACCTGAGAGCGTGGCCAGGTGCCTGCGCCCTTAACGTTGATTGCCTTGACGTACTGACCATCAGTTGTTGCAGCAGAGCTAAAGAGCTTAAAGCTAGACTGCTTAAAGACCTCAGAGACGTCGTGGAGCTCCATACCAATGCGGGTATCAGGCTTATCGGAGCCGTAAGTATCCATTGCGTCCCAGTACTGAATCTTGCGCAGTGGAGCTGGGAACTCAATGCCCATCTTTGCAAATGCATCGCCCAGAATATCCTCAAGCTCTGTCATGACATCTTCCTCGCGGACAAATGCCATCTCCATATCAACCTGCGTAAACTCAGGCTGACGATCTGCGCGAAGATCCTCGTCGCGGAAGCACTTAGTAATCTGGTAGTAGCGCTCAACGCCGCCAATCATCAGCAGCTGCTTCAGCAGCTGTGGAGACTGTGGCAGTGCGTAGAAGTTTCCGCCCTGCATTCTGGATGGAACCAGGAAGTCACGAGCGCCCTCAGGAGTAGATTTAAACAGCGCTGGAGTCTCTACCTCGGTAAAGTCACGCTTATGGAAAGCCTCACGAAGCGCAAATGCAAAATCAGAACGCATACGAAGATTCTGTGCCATCTGAGGACGACGCAGGTCAACGTAGCGATATCTCAGGCGAAGGTCCTCGTTAACATCAATGTGATTCTCAATCTGGAATGGTGGAACTGCACTGGTGTTAAGAACCTCAATCTTAGAAGCAAGTACCTCTACCTCACCGGTAGCTAGAGCCTCATTAGTCTGACCTTCAGAGCGATGCTGAACCGTACCAGAAATCAAAACAGGCCACTCGGGACGAATAGTCTCTGCAGTTGCAAATGTTTCTGCATCAACATCTGGGTCAAACAGAATCTGGGTCAAACCCTCGCGGTCACGGAGGTCAACAAAAATCAGGCCACCAAAGTCACGACGACGCCAAATCCAACCTGTGAGCGTAACGGTCTGACCGATATGCTCTGCGCGAAGCTCTCCGCAGGTATGTGTATGCATGCTGTGCAAATCAACAGCTGCGTGAGCGGAATAATTCTGGGGGGTTTCTGAGGAACAATCCATTTTTATCCTTTCGTCTTTGCTTCCCTGTGCCAAATCGGAAAGCGCCTTCAAGACGGCAAAAACGTGTAGACGGCACGTTCTTGCTCATAGATAAACCATTGTACTCTCCAACGTTTAGTCGAATCCTCTCAATCTAAACTTAGTGGAGATTCACGAGGAATAAATAACTTACCGTCACACTTTTACGCTAGACTGAAATTGATACACATGAGCCCTCTTACAGGGCGAGAAGAACTTGGAGCTTTCATGGCCTATAAAGCCGCTGTTTTTGATCTAGACGGAACACTTCTGAACACCATTGTTGATCTTGCCTGGGCAACCAATTACGCCCTTGAGCAGTTCAACATGCCCACCTATACCGTTGATGAAGTACGTCAGATGGTTGGAAATGGCGTTGCTAAACTTATCCGTGACGCTGTGCCAGAGGGTACCGATGATGCAACATACCAGTGCGTTCTCGCATGCTTTAAGGAGCACTACGCTGATCACAGCTTGGATAACACTGCGCCCTACCCTGGCATCCTCGATGCGGTAGATACGCTCAGATCAGCAGGTGTTAAATGCGCTGTTGTTTCCAACAAGCCAGACTTTGCTATTGCAGATTTAATGAGCAATTTCTTCCCAGGTAGATTTGACTTTGCCCTGGGTCAGCGAGATGACCTTAAAAGAAAGCCTGATGCCGAGCCTGTTCATTACGCCCTTGCTCAAATTGGTGTTGACCCTCAAGATGCTGTCTATATTGGAGACTCCGAGGTTGATGTTGCAACAGCACACAACAGTGGCATGACTTGCATTAGCGTTACCTGGGGATTTAGAGATAAAGAAACGCTTCTAGCTGCAGGTGCTACCACGCTTTGCGATACCGCAGAAGAAATGGTACAAGAAATTCTCAAATAGTAGCACTAAAAATTACAACCATTCATCTTTACCGTTGAGCGAGAAAAAACGTCCGCTTGCCTATGCCTCTCAATTCGTCTGAATAAGCATATTCGGAGGGCGGTATAGTCAATAAAAGTGCGTCCATAATTTGCGCGCAAGCGACGTGGAAAGGATTGCATCATGGGCAAGAAAAGTTCTGAGGTTCTCCAGATTTCTTACGAGGACCTGGTAGAGTACCTGCACAGTAATCACTCTGTGTACATGCAAGTCGGACACCAGGTTTATTACCTCACTGATGTCAATTTTGAGGCATGGAGAGCTCAAGACACCAGTATCAGAAACTCAAAAAACCACTTTGTAGATTGTTCTGAACTAGTTCCAACGGTAGACGAATTTCTCGCTCTTCCATTTATTAATGGAAAAACCATTAAAGACGTTTTTGCACATGCAACGTTCTATGCATCCATGAAGAACGAAAAATCTGAGTAATTCAAAATAATCAACATTTTGTTGATTGTCTCTCAGCTAAAACTTAAAGGACCTGTTAACGCAGGTCCTTTTTTATTACCTGGTAGGTTACCTTATTGATCTGCATCTCTCATAAAAAACGCCGATGCAGTGCACCGGCGTTTAGCTTTTAATTTGAGAGAACGTGTCTACTCAACAGGCTTCTGAACCTCAAGAACCTCGGCAATCTCAACCTCAGGCGAGACGGTACCGGCAAGCTCTGGAATAAGATCGTTGTACTTATTTGCAGAAGCTAGCTCAGAAGAAGCAGTCTTTGCGTAACGCTTAACTGCTGCGGCAGCACGGTTAACGGCACTCAATGTACCAGCGCCACCAACACATCCGCCTGGGCAAGCCATACCCTCAAGAAGATAACCTGGATATTTGCCCTTAACGGCATCCTTGAGCATAGCGCGGCACTCGGCGAGGCCGTCAACAGCCATGATAGGCACTTCTTTATCGGGGTACTTCTGGTGAATGACGTTTACAACTGCGCCTGCTACGCCACCGGCCACTGCAAAAGCGCGGCCATCATGAGAAGCGTTTTCAAAGTCGGAGTTATCGTCATCAAGCTTGGTGTAGTCAATACCCTTAGACTCCATCATTCCTGCAAGCTCCTCAAAAGTCAGAACAAAATCGACCTCGGACTTAACGGAACGACGCAGTGCCTCAAGCTTCTTAGCAGTGCATGGTCCAATAAAGACAATCTTAGACTCTGGGTTTTGCTTTCTTACCAGACGAGCAGTCAGAACCATTGGGGTAAGCGCCATAGAGATAGCATCAGCGTGCTCTGGGTGCTCTTTTTTAGCCATGGCAGACCAGGAAGGACAGCAACTTGTTCCCATAAATGGCAGCTTTTCTGGGACTTCTTTGACAAAGTCTTCTGCCTCCTGAACGGTACAAAGGTCAGCACCGGTTGCTACTTCTTCTACCTCGGCAAAGCCCATCTCTTTGAAGGCCTCACGAAGACGACCAACGCTACCCTTGCCAAACTGACCAACAAACGAAGGAGCCACAATCGGAACAACGGTGTAACCCTCATTGATAGCCTGAATTACCTGGAAAATCTGGCTCTTATCGGCAATTGCGCCAAAGGGGCAGTTGACCAGACACTGGCCACAAGATACGCACTTCTCGTAATCAATATCTGCACGACCATGCTCATCAGAACCAATAGCATCCATACCGCAAGCGGCTGCACAAGGACGTACGTGGTGATGAATTGCCTGGTAAGGGCAGACCTTGAAGCACATGCCACACTGAATGCACTTCTCCTGGTCAATGTATGCCTTTTTGTCTACGAAGCTAATTGCCTCTTTAGGACAAATCTCTCGACAAGGGTGCGCAAGACAACCTTGGCACGCGTTGGTAACGCGATACACGTTGTCCTCGCAGGCGTTACACGCAAACTTAACGATGTTAATCAGCGGTGGCTGGTAATAAACCTCAGGTCGAGAGGCCTCTTCTAGGCCGTCAGAAATTTTTTCTGGCTGATCCACGCCCTGCATAGGCATGCCCATAGTCATGCGAATGCGCTCGCCAACAATAGCGCGCTCCAAGAAGACGCTCTCACGATACGTAGCAATATCACCAGGAATAATCTTGTAAGGCAGCTCTTCCATCTGGCGAGCAATTTCATCAACGCTCTTATCTGCTTTTTCATACGCAAGCGTTGAAACTTCTTTAAATACCTTCCTGCGGATTTCAGTCAGGTTGGTATAGACACCTCGCATTGTGCCAGGCATTTCTCCCCCTCCTCGTTCACTTTATGCACGTCTGGGTAACGTATCCGCACAAAATGAATGTATGTCTCTACCACAAAGTATGTACTATAAGTCCACCTCGGTGACACCAAAATAAGAAAATCGCTCTGGAATATCCGTTTTAATCACAATTTTTGCGCCCGTCACTGGATGAATAAATCCAACGCGATATGCATGGAGCATTAACGGCTGCGGCCTATGCTTCTTTTTTGAGGTGCGCTGCAGAGATGATACGCTTCCATACAGCGCGTCTCCTACCAGAGGAAATCCAAGTGACGAGAGATGCACTCTAATTTGATGCTTTCTTCCTGTCAGCAAATTGACCAGTAGCAAGCTTTGAGTTTGACCTTGTGCTGACGATGCAACCTTAATGAGGCGCACCTCCGTTTGAGAAGGCTTACCTGTGGCTGAGATTCTCATCTTCTGAGCGTCATGACGATCTTTTCCAATTGCCTTATCTATCAGCAGTTTATTTGGTTCAAATGCTCCCTTAACAGCTGCAAGATACTCTTTGGAAAGCTCCTTGGAGGCAATAAGTTGATCAAACTGTGGCTGCGTTTCTTTTTTGAGTGAGAAGAGCACAATGCCCGTAGTCTCTCTATCAAGTCGATTCAGAGCTTGGACCTGGGAAAGATCTATCTGGCTTGAGCTCTCAAGTGCGCGGAGTTTCTCGCGAACTACCTCAGTTAACGAGGGCTCCTGAGTACCGTCCGCATGAACGATAATTCCCGCTGGCTTATTCACGGCAAGTAGATACTCATCCTGATACAAAATCTTAAGGCTGATACCAGTCTGAAGAGCACTCACACTACTCACCACGCTTAACCACGTAGCGCTGTTCAGAAAGCACCTGTGCAAATGACTCGATAGTACTCCACACATGATCGGTGCGTCGCCAAGCAACGCTAACCGAATACGACATCTCTTTTCCCAGCTCAATAATGTGAAGGCCAGAAGTTTCAAAGTCATAGTAGGAAGAGGCAACCAGCTCAGACGGCAAGAAACAGGCGCCAACACCTCTCATGGCAAGTGCTAAAAGCGTCTCGGAGTTTCTGGACATAACCTTGATAGTGGGAGAAATGCCTGATGCAGCAAACGCATGACGAGCAAAACTACCTGCAATGTCTCGCTTGCCCACCGTTAGGAAGGGACAGGCTTCCAGGGCTGTAAGCTTTCCCGTCTTTTTGACTTGCGAGACAACCGAGTCGACGTTATCTGCATACAGAGATTCAAGAAGCGCTTGAGAGACAACCAGAACGATCTTCTCGTCAAACAGCTTTTTTACGACCAGGTCATATGATGTGGAATTGATTGTTGCAACAATCAAGTCGAGCTGACCTTCAGATAGCCACTCGACAAGCTCGTCGTTTTCACCCTCATCAAGCTCAATGGAGATATTTGGGTGCAGTTTTTGAAAAGCAGCAATAGAGCGCGGCATGATGATGTGGCCTCGTGTGGCGGTGACACCAACACGCAGGCGACCCCGCTCATTGCCCGCAATATCAAGAAATTCTTGATCCATGGCACGACGCTGAGCTTGAAACCTGCGGGCATAACGCAGGAACTCTTCCCCTGCAAACGTTAGAGACAACGGAACTGTACGTTCTAGCAGCTTAGAGCCAAGTTCTTTTTCTGCAGCTGCGATATTTGCCGAGAGTGTTTGCTGAGTTACGCTCAAGCGTTCGGCTGCCTTAGTGAAGCTCTTTTCTTCTGCAACGGCAACAAAATAATCCATGGTTTGAAAGTTCATTTTTGCTCCCACTGAATTACAAATTTTACTTGTAATTATAACCATTGAAAACAGTTGGACTTCAACTTTTTAGTTGCCTACTCTATTTACATAAGAAATTCGTTTGGAGTGGATGCATGGTAGAGTTAATAGTACTAAGCGCCTTTGCGGTGATGCTCATCGTAGGCACAGCTCTATCTTTCCCTCTTACATCTATTTTGACCATTGGTTTCTTCCTCTTTTTTGGTTATGGACTCTCCCAAAAAATTTCTGCGAAAAAGCTTCTTTTGGCAGCTTTTGAGTCCGTCTGGGAAGTAAAAACAATTATTGCGTTGTTTGCTGTTGTAGGCGCAATGAGTGCTGCATGGCGCGCTGCGGGAACTATTCCAGAGATTGTCAGCATTTCTGCTTCTCTTATTTCTCCTTCTATCTTTATTCTTGCAACATTCTTACTCTGCACCATGATGTCCATGCTTCTAGGTACCGCTTTTGGTACCGCCGCAACCATGGGAATCATCTGCATGTCTATTGGCAAGGCCATTGGAGCAAGCGAGTTCTTTATTGGTGGTGCTGTTCTTGCAGGCAGCTACTTTGGTGATCGTTGCTCCCCTATGTCTACCAGTGCAATCCTTGTTTCACAACTTACTGATACCAATCTATCTAAGAATATCAACCGCATGCTTCGTACCAGCGTGGTACCTTTTATTGTTGCATGTGCTATCTATGTGACCTGGGATTTCTTTATGGCAAACACAGGTACTATCCCAGATATCACCGGCCTTTTAAGCCGCTCCTTTAGACTTTCTTTAATTTCACTTACGCCAGCACTTCTTGTCATTGTTTTCTCACTTCTTAAAGTTGATGTCATTGTTACCATGGCGTCCAGCTTGGTGCTTGCGTGCATTCTCTGCGTCACAATCCAGCGCGTTCCTCTTTGGGATCTACCAGTCATTCTGCTTTTTGGTCTTCGTGCGCCAGGAGCTACCGTTGCAAACATGGTTAACGGCGGCGGCGTCTTCTCAATGATGAACGTCTTAACAATTGTCACCATTTCTTCAAGCTACGCTGGTCTTTTCCAGACAACTGGCTTGCTGCGCCGTATGTGCCAGCTGGTAGCCGACCTCTCCGATAACTCCACGCCTTTCTTTGGCGTTCTAATTACCAGCATGTTTACCTCAATGGTTTCTTGTAATCAGACTTTGGCTATTATGCTGACAAACGACCTATGCGAAAACGCAGAAAACTCTTCCAGCGCTCTTGCCTTGGATATCGAGAATAGCGCTGTAATTCTTGCTCCACTGGTACCGTGGTCTATTTCAAACATCTCGGTGCTCTCTGCAATTGGTGCACCTTCTATGAGCCTTCTAGCTGCAAGCTTCCTCTATTTACTGCCTCTTTGGACTCTGGGAATTTCCCTGTGGCTCCATCGACGCCCAGCAAAAATTGACGGTCATCGTGCTCGTTGGCTTGGTCTTACCTCTGACGATGTTCGTAGCTGCGCATGCTCTGACGATGTTCGTAGCTGCGCATGGCCACGCGTGCAGGACGAAGATACAACGAATGCGACTGCAAGCCTTCCTGCTGTAAAAGTTGCTTAATAAGATGCCCTCTCACGCCTAAGACATGAGAGGGCTTAATTTAACATTAATGTTAGCTGTTACTGTCTTGCGATAACCTCAGAAACAAGCTGGTCAGCAGGCACTTGAACCTGCTCATGAGATTCCATGTTACGAAGAGTTACCGTGCCGGCCTCAACCTCATCTGGGCCAATGACCACACAAAGCGTTGCACCCATTTTGTCTGCCTGCTTAAACTGAGCCTTAAGGGAACGACCAGTACGATCAGCCTCGCATCTAATGCCAGCCTCACGCAATGCCAAGACGGCGTCAAATACAACAGGAGCCTGATCAACACCTGCGCAAGCAACATACACGCAGCTTGGAGCCGCAGGTTCAGCTGCAACACCAAGAGCTTCCAGCGCCAGCATAATGCGCTCAAAGCCAACAGCAAATCCAACACCTGGGGTTGGCTTTCCGCCTTCAAGCTCAACAAGACCGTCATAACGGCCGCCGCCGCCGATAGCGCCAACGCCAGCGTTTGGAATCTCTACCTCAAAGACAGTACGTGTGTAGTAATCCAGACCACGAACAAGCGTTGGATCCTCAACGTATGAAATACCCGCAGCGTCCAAATATGCCTTGACCTGCTCATAGTGAGCGCGGCAATCATCACATAGGTTGTCAGAAATCAGCGGAGCGTCCTTCATAACCGCGTGACAGCTCTCGTTTTTGCAGTCAAACGCACGAAGCGGATTAATCTCCGCACGCTCAAGACAGTCCTCACACATCTCATCCTTGTGATCAAGAATGAACTGCTTGACCTTCTCGCGATATGCTGGACGGCACTCCGCATCACCCATGGAGTTAATCATGAGCTTCATATCAGCTGGCGAGAAACCCATCTGCTCGTAGAACTTCATCAACATGATGATGGATTCTGCATCGGCAGCTGGATCAGAGGCTCCAAGCCACTCAACACCTACCTGGTGGAACTGGCGCAGGCGGCCCTTCTGAGGACGCTCTCCCCTAAACATTGCTTCGGCGTACCAAAGCTTTGCGGGTGTTCCTCCCTGTGGTACAAAATTGTGCTCAACAGCAGCACGAACCACACCAGCAGTTCCCTCAGGACGCATAGCCATGCGCTGACGAGGCTTAAGACCGGACTCATTGCCGGCAGCTAGCAGGTCCTCAAGCAGCGCACCTGAAAAGACGCGGAACATCTCTTTGCGTACGACGTCGGTGGACTCACCAATACCATGAACAAAGGTATCTACCTGCTCAAGTGCTGGAGTCTCAATGCGGTCAAAACCGTAAGTACCAAACAGATGGCGGGCAACATCTTGCATATGCTCCCAAGAGCGCATATAGCCGCCGTAAAGATCTTCGGTACCTTGAATTCTCTGACCCATGAATCCTCCTTGTTAGAACATAGACGCTTCTAGTTTACCCGTGAGAGACAGCTCTGGCGCAGAAAAGCTTTTATAACTTTTGAAACCTATGAAAAAATCCGATTATTTTCTAGAAAACGTGAAAAAGTACTTATGTGAGGGTTGCTTTTTAATTCCTACCATTTAGTATGAATTAGCGGATTTTGGGGTATGACAAAAACATCGGTGACATTGGCGTTTGTCTTTGCCACAAAACCGCACTAGCACAAGGTTTTGCTCGCCCTAGAGCTGCCCAAAGTGACTAGTCACAAACAATCACGTGCTTGCACGTAGAGATATTTGGAGAGAGATTTATGGCAACTGAGCTACTCCGTGTAAACGGAATTTCTGCAGGTACCGAGGAGAAATCCATCCTGCATTCAATTGATCTGAGCATTGGTGATGGCCAGGCTCACGTTCTGATGGGACCTAACGGCGCAGGTAAATCAACACTTGGCCGCGTCATTATGGGTGATCCTACCTATAAGATTACCGATGGTTCCCTTATCTTTAACGGCGAGGATGTAACTGAGCTTGCTGCAGATAAGCGCTCTCTTGCGGGCATCTTCCTCTCCTACCAGGCGCCTGTTGAGGTTCCTGGCGTTCCTCTTTATTCATTCCTGCGTACCATTACACAGATGCGCCCTGAGCTTAAGATGACTGCTCGTCAGTTCCGTCAGCGCGTTGGCCAGATTTCTGATCAGCTTGAGCTTGACCAGGGCTTCTTGATGCGTGAACTTAACGTTGGCTTCTCTGGTGGCGAGAAGAAAAAGGTTGAGATGCTCCAGCTTTTGCTGCTCCAGCCTAAACTTGCCATTCTCGACGAAACAGACTCTGGCTTGGACGTTGACGCACTCTCCGTTGTTTCAAAGGGCATTCAGGCCTATCGCGAGACCTGCGACGGCTCGCTGCTCATCATTACTCACAACACTCGCATTCTTGAGCGCCTTGAGATTGACCGCACTCACGTTATGGTTAAGGGTCACCTGGTAGCAGATGGTTCTGCAGACCTCATCAATCAGATTGACCACGAGGGCTTTGAGCGTTTTGAGAACCAGACTGATGAGGGCGGTGCTAACTAGTGAGCGAGAAGAAGCGATCTGAGGTCGCTGATGTAGACCGCTCGCTCTACGACTTCACCAAGTCCGAAGAGGGTTACGAGCGCTACGATGATGGCCTTACGCCAGAAATTGTGCGTGCTATTTCCGAGAAAAAAGAAGAGCCCGAGTGGATGCTCCAGATGAGGTTGTCGGCTCTGGAAACCTATCACCAGCGCCAGATGGCCACCAACTGGGGACCTTCTATTGCAGGTTTGGATTTGAATCATATCTCCACGTATGTCTCGCCAAAGACTCAGCAGGCAAACAGCTGGGACGATGTACCTGAAGATATTAGGGATACCTTTGATCGTCTGGGCATTCCGCAGGCAGAAGCAGAAAGCCTTGCCGGCGTTGGTGCTCAGTACGATTCTGAGATTGTCTATCACAACATGCGCGAGGAAGTTGCTGAGCAGGGTGTTATTTACACCACCATTGAGGATGCTCTGCACGATCCGCAGTGGGAGCCTGTTGTTAAAGAGTACTTTGGCAAGCTGATTCCTCCTTCAGACCACAAGTTTGCGGCGCTGCACTATGCCGTGTGGTCTGGCGGTTCTTTTGTTTATGTGCCAAAAAACGTCACTCTGGACTACCCACTTCAGAGTTACTTTAGGCTGAATGCTCAGGGTGCTGGCCAGTTTGAGCACACGCTTATTATTGTTGAGGAAGGTGCTGACCTGCACTTTATTGAGGGTTGCTCCGCACCTAAGTACTACGCAGCAAACCTTCACGCAGGCGCTGTTGAGCTCTTTGTTAAGGACGGCGCTCGTCTGCGCTACTCAACCATCGAAAACTGGTCCAAGAACATGTACAACCTCAACACCAAGCGCGCCATCATTGGTAGCAATGCAAAAATGGAGTGGGTCTCGGGCTCTTTTGGTAGCCACGTTTCCTACCTCTACCCTTCTACGATCATGAACGGCGATTCTTCTAACTGCGAGTTCACCGGTATTACGTTTGCAGGCGCTACGCAGGACTTGGATACAGGCTGCAAGGTGATTATCAACGGCTCCAATAACTCGGCAAACGTTGACACTAAATCCATCTCCAAAGACGGCGGCGTCAACACCTTCCGCTCTGCAGTTACCGTTGGACGCAAGGCAGAAAATGCTCGCGTGGCGTTCTCGTGCCAGTCTCTGATGCTGGATAACATCAGCCGCTCCGACACCATCCCAGAGATGGATGTTCGCAATGCAACTGCACAGATTGGCCACGAAGCAACTATTGGCCGTATTTCTGACGACACCGTTTTGTACCTGATGAGTCGCGGCTGCTCTGAGGCTGAAGCTCGCACCATGGTAGTAAACGGATTTGCAAACCCTGTCTCAAAGGAACTTCCAATGGAGTACGCCGTTGAGATGAACAACCTGATCAAACTTGAGATGGAAGGAGCGATTGGCTAATGGACAACGTTTTGATTAATCGCGCCAACGTTCCTGCAGCTCAGACATGGAACCGTCTACGCGCTAACTCACTGTCAGTTACCGTCCCTGATCACGCTGATGCAGGCAAAGTGTACCTGCCTCTGCCTCGCCTTTTTGAGCGCATTGAGTGTGGAATGGGTCAGGAGGTTACTGACTACGTAGAGTCACAGGCATTCAAGTCTGATTTCTACAACGTTCCCGCTCGTACCAAGCGAGAAGAGCCTATTGTTGTTGCTGTTTCTGCAGCTCAAAATCAGTGCGCTAACACCGGCATCATTGTGCGCGAAGGTGCCGAGGCTACCGTAGTTATCGCTGCGTTTGCAGGCGATGCGAGCGACGGCGCACCTGCGGGCGGCGCCGCGAACGGCAGTAACGCGCTCCCAACAAGCGCTGCGCTCACCCGCATTGTAGTTGAGGCTGGTGCAAAGCTGCACCTCATTGAGATGCTTGGCGTCAACGAGGGCCAGCAGCACCTCGAGAGCGTTGGACTTGAGATTCACCAGGATGCTGCCGTTGATGTTAAGCAGTACGCACTGGGCGGCTCAACCATTGGTCTTGGTCTCACCGCTAACTTGGTTGGCGCTCGAGCTCGCCTTGACCTCAACAATCGCTATCACGCTACTCACGAAGAAACGCTTGATATCAACCACCTGGTACGCATGCGTGGAACCTCTACGCGCGCACAGCTCACCGAGTCTGGTGTCCTTAACGAGGCAGCTAAGAAGACGCTTCGCGCAACTATCGATCTTGTCCGTGGCGCAAAGGATGCCCAGGGCAACGAGATTGAAACAGTCATGATTCTTGGCGACGATGTTGTCAACAAGACCATGCCTGTTATTCTCTGCGATGAGGACGATGTTGCTGGTAACCACGGCGCTACCATTGGATCCGTCTCCCCTGAGCAGCTTGATTACCTTGCAGCTCGAGGACTTTCTCGCCAGGCTGCTGAGCAGCTGTTTGTGCGCGCGCTCTTTGAAGACGCCATCATCAACGCACCTGAGGAGATTTCTCACCGCGTGGCCGTTGAGCGTTGCGAGGCTGAGCTGGGCGCAGAAATTGCTCACGACTATGACGAAGCCGCAGGTAATAACGATGTTATCAGCAACGACGGCAACGATTCTTGCTCCGAGACCAATTCCAACAAAGGTGGTGTCGCGTAATGACCGACGCAGAAGTTGCTCAGATTACCGATAATCCTTACAAGGCAGATTTTCCGCTGCTGGCAGCAAACCCCGAGGTAGCTTACTTGGACAGCGCTGCTACTTCTCAGCGCCCACGCGCGGTTATTGAGGCGCAGTCTGGCTTCTACGAGACCATGAACGCAAACGCACTGCGCGGATTGTACCGTTGGAGTGTGGAAGCAACTGCAGCTATCGAGGGAGCTCGTGCTTCAATTGCAAAGTTCATTGGCGCTGTCGATAAAAACGGCAAGCCAGAAAGCCAGCAGATTATCTTTACGCGCAACACTTCTGAGGCGCTTAATCTGGTTGCTTCAAGCCTTGGCCGCTATGCACTCAAGCCAGGTGATGACGTGGTCATTTCCATTATGGAACACCACTCCAATATCATCCCATGGCAGCAGATTTGTAAAGCTACCGGCGCTAACCTGGTGTACCTGCGCATGAATTCGCAGTACCAGATTACGCCAGAAGAGATTGCGTCAAAGATTACCGAGCGTGCCAAAATTGTGTCTGTCACACACGTATCCAACGTACTGGGCACCCGCAATGACATCAAAGCTATTGCCAAACGCGCTCACACTATGGGCGCCTACATGGTTGTCGACGCCGCCCAATCCGCACCTCACATCCCTATTGATGTGCACGATCTTGACTGCGACCTGCTAGCTTTCTCGGCACATAAGATGTGTGGACCTATGGGTATTGGCGTACTCTGGGGTCGCGCTGAACTGCTTGATGCCATGCCACCGTTCCTTACCGGTGGCGAAATGATTGATTCCGTCACCGAAACCAGCGCTGTTTGGGCTCCTGTTCCCGAGAAGTTTGAGGCAGGCACGCAGGACGCCGCAGGTATCTATGCTACCGGCGCCGCTGTCGAATACCTCAACGGCTTGGATATGGCAAAAATCGAGAAGCGAGAAGAACTTCTCGCCAGGTACTTAGTGCAGCAACTGTGCACGCTGGACTTTGTTGACATCGTTGGCTCTAAGCTGGGACAAAACCACGTGGGCGCTGTGGCGTTTAACGTGCGCGACGTTCATCCACACGACGTCTCGAGCATCCTAGACATGAATAACGTTTGCATTCGCGCTGGTCATCACTGCGCCGAGCCGCTTCTGATTGAGTTGCACGAGTCCAGTACCTGCCGCGCATCCGTTGCGTTCTACAACGATAAACACGATATTGACCAGCTCATCGAGGGTCTTAACCAGGTATGGAAGATCTTTGGCAGCGCAGTCAGCAACAAATAAAACAAGGAGTTGAAATAAGTGGCAGCAAACGACCTGTATAACGCTGAGTTTATGGACCACGTTTCTCACCCCGATTACAAATACCAGATGGACAACCCAACCGTCTCCCACGAGGGCGTTAACCCTTCTTGTGGCGATGAGCTCACGTTTTCCGTGCGCATAGAGGGCGGCAAGATTGCCGAGGCTGCTTTTGTGGGCAGCGGATGCGCAATCTCTCAGGCATCGGCCGATATTATGAGCGATCTGATGATCGACCGCACCCCAGAAGAGGCCATTGAGCTCTGCAAACTCTTTGGACGCATGATTCGCGGAGAAGAGACCGACGAGGCTGTGCTTGACCAGCTGGAAGATGCCAACATTCTGCACGACATCGCTCACATGCCCGCACGCGTTAAGTGCGCCGAGCTGGCATGGCATACGCTTGAGGAGATGCTTGAGGCCCACAGCAGTGGTTCTGCCGCCGCCGGTGCGTCTACCACCGAGGACGGTACCGAGAGTAAGCGCGCTGAGGACGGCGCCGAGAGCAAGCACGCCGAGGACGGCGAGTAGCCGTGGCCGGAATGTTCTCTACAAAGGGAATGTACGCGCTCCGCGCAATGGCTGACCTGGCCGTTCACGAGGGATGGGTCTCGCTGGGCGACGTTTCCGAGCGCCAGAACATCTCGCGCAAGTACCTTGAGCAGGTCATTGCCCTAATGCACAAGGCTGGATACGTCGAGAGCCTGCGCGGAAAGGGCGGCGGTTATCGCCTCACGCGCAAGCCCGAGGACTACACGCTGGGTGAGATTCTTCGTGCAGCCGAAGGCAATCTTGCGCCCGCTAGCTGCTTGAACTGCACAAACACCACCCTCTGTCCCCAGATGGAGTCCTGCACCACCATCAACATTTGGCGCGACCTTGGCCGCATGACCTCCAGTTTCCTGGACAGCAAGACGCTCGCGGACATCGCCCGCAACGAAGGCAACATGCACGTCTCCCCCGCCGACAACCCTACCGCTGAGTAAAAGTTTAAGCTGCGGTTTTATTGTCGTGTGCGGTGGTGCTTCATGACAAGAGGGCTCTGAAGTGCACCGGATTTCTCGCGAGAAGGACGCGCTGGGTGCGCATCAGACTCGCAGCAGATGCGCCAGGTGACAGCTTATTACACCCCAAACAAAAAACGGACCTGGAGAAAATCCAGGTCCGTTGCTTTAACTAGCAGCAAGAACGCGCCGTCGCATCGCACTACGCGCCGACGCCCGCGCTCAGCGCATGCCGAAGGTTAGTTCCAAGCCTTACCGTCGGAACCAAACTCGCGGATGAGCTCCTTGGTGCGCTCAACGATTGCCTCACGACCAGGCTTTAGGAGCTTACGAGGATCGTAGCCCTTGCCGTTGTCAACAAGGCCAGCCTCAACGTACTTCTTGGTTGCCTCAGCAAAGACAAGCTGAAGGTCGGTGTTAACGTTGATCTTGGAGATGCCCATAGAGATAGCCTTCTGAACCTGCTCTACAGGAATGCCGGTGCCACCGTGGAGAACAAGTGGAAGATCACCGACGCGCTCCTTGATAGCCTTGAGCTGGTCAAAGGAGAGGCCCTCCCAGTTAGCTGGGTAGATACCGTGAATGTTGCCGATACCGCAAGCAAGGAAGTCAACGCCCAGGTCAGCAATCTTTGCGCACTGCTCAGGATCAGCAAGCTCACCCTTAGCGGTAACGCCGTCCTCGGTGCCGCCGATGCCGCCGACCTCAGCCTCAACAGAAATACCCTTTGCGTGAGCTGCCTTTACGACCTCTTCGGTGCGCTTAAGGTTGGTCTCAAAATCAGGCTCGTGAGAACCGTCGTACATGATGGAAGTAAATCCAGCCTCGATGCACTTGAATGCATCCTCGTATGAACCGTGGTCAAGGTGGAGAGCAACTGGAACAGTGATGTTCTTATCCTCAACAAGACGACGAACCATATCTGCGACAACGCGGTAGCTTACCTGCCACTTTGCTGCGCCGCTGGTGCACTGAATGATGACAGGAGACTGAAGCTCTTCTGCTGCATCAAGGATTGCTGCGGTCCACTCAAGGTTGTTCTCGTTGAATGCGCCGATGCCATAGTGACCCTTCTCGGCACTCTGGAGCATGGCTTTTGCGCTTACAAGCATGCTAAACCTCCGTTTGACGGAAAACTGATACATATAAATGATACCTTGTTTCATCACCATTGATAGGGTCGTTTTTAACAAAACACTGCGAGAAACACGCACATAAGAAAATCGCTTAGTTACTCACAGAACTTCTCGCCATTTCCGACACTGAAGTTGTGTGCTAGATGAAACTTAATGCCCTCTGATGTTGCCATTTAGCGACGATACATCACATCTTCACAAAAATGAGGTAGTCTATCTGTTCAAAGAAAGGAGCATCTTGTGGCTTACAAACACTTTGATGCAGATAAAACTCAACTGAATTCGCTCGGCAATGCGCCCAGCAATCCGCCTGCTGGCTCTCCAGCAAAAACTGCAGATGATACACACGCTGAAAAGCCAGGCCTTCTTAAGGGCGTCTCTTTCACGCAAATCTTGGCAACTTCTCTAGCTGCGGTAACTGCATTTGTACTGTCAAACCAGATTGGTATTGCCGGCTCGATTATTGGCGTGGCCGTTGGTGCCGCCGCCTCAGCGCTTGCTTCGCAGATTTACCAGAACGTTATTAGACGCTCCACGCATTCTTTTCGCAACTCCGAGAATGAGCAGGTAGACAGCTCTTACGCAGACGCTGATTCTACTCTCCCAGCGCATCCCTATGTGGATCAAAGTCCTGTTGACGTTACCCAGCAGATGCCACAGTACGCACCCACCCAGCAGCGCTACGCAAATACAGTTCAACAATATCGCACGCCATCAATATCGCGTAAGCGTATAAAGGTTCTGACTATCGTAACCATCATTTCAATTATCTTTACCATTTCTGCCGTCATTCTTTATGCAATGTTCCTCAGCTATATCACCGACGGATCTGGCCTTGGACCAAAGGTCAGCACTACCCCAGTTGTGACAGAAAAGACTGCGGATACCAGCAATTCAACGGATAAGAAGGACGACTCAAGCTCTTCTAGCGAGAAGACCGACGAGTCTAACAGCTCTTCTGATTCCAAGAATTCTTCTTCCGAGAGCACTGACTCCAAGAAATCAGAGACTACCAGCTCCGACAGCTCGTCTAACTCGGAAAAGACAAGCGATTCTAGCAACTCAAGCAACTCATCGGAGAGCAATTCTTCCAGTAACAACTCCGGAACAGGCGGCTCAAGCAGCAATTCTGGTTCCAATCAGAACTCTGGCTCCGGCAATGGCTCTACCAGCGGATCTAACAGTTCTGGCTCAAACAGCTCCAACGGAGGCAACTAAGTCGCTGTCGCGGCAACTACCGTCGCAGCCGCCGCCTCCGCGGCGCAACTAACAGCAACAATAAGCAGCAGCTCACACTGAGCTTGCTACAGAAAGGATAGGTATGGAAACCACAAACGCATGGAAAAAGTACACCTCGGAGGACCTGGACAAACTCCAGTCGTTTACCGAGGGTTACAGAAAGTTTATCTCAGAGAACAAGACTGAACGCGAGTGCGCCGCAAGCGCCATCAAGCTTGCCGAAGCGGCAGGTTACGTTAAGCTTTCTGACGCCATCGCTGCAGGTAAAACTCTCAAGGCTGGCGACAAAGTCTATGCAGACATTCGCGGCAAGTCTGTCATCTTTGTCCAAATTGGTACCAAGTCCCTGGAAGAGGGCCTGAACATCCTTGGCGCTCACATCGACTCCCCTCGCCTGGACGTCAAGCAGAACCCACTTGAGGAGCGCAATGAGCTTACCACCTTTGACACCCACTACTATGGCGGCGTCAAGAAGTACCAGTGGGTCACCATTCCTCTGGCAATTCACGGCGTTCTTGCACTTAAAGACGGTAGCGTCGTAAACGTATGCGTTGGCGAGGATCCAACTGACCCTGTTTTCTGCATCTCCGACCTTCTCATCCACTTGAGCGCTGAGCAGCTTGGAAAGACTGCTTCTAAGGTCATCGAGGGCGAAATGCTGGATCTTATTGTTGGCAATCGCCCACTTGTTTGGGGTCAGAATGGCGAGAAACCCGCTGATGCAGAAGGCGACGAGCCAAAGGAAGCCGTTAAGGCTAACGTCATCAATATCCTGAAGGACCTCTACGGTATTGAGGAAGCAGACCTTCTCTCCGCTGAGCTTGAGATTGTTCCTGCAGGTCCTGCTCGTGACATGGGCTTTGATCGCTCCATGATCTTGGGCTATGGTCACGACGACCGCAGCTGCTCCTACCCTTCCCTAATTGCACAGCTTGAGTGCGATGCTCCTGCACGTACCTCCGTCACCATCCTGACCGACAAGGAAGAGATTGGCTCCGTTGGCGCTACTGGCATGAACTCTCTCTTCTTTGAAAACATCATGGCAGAGGTTCTGGCGCTTGCTGGTTTTGAGTCTCCACTTTCCCTGCGCCGCTGCATGGCTAACTCCTACATGCTCTCTAGCGACGTTTCTGCTGGTTATGACCCAAGCTTTGCTGGTAGCTTTGAAATCAAGAACTCCGCCATCATGGGTCACGGTCTTGCTTTTAACAAGTTCACTGGTAGCGGCGGCAAGGTTGGCTCTAACGATGCCGATGCCGAGTACGTTGCACTGATTCGTCGCATTATGGACAACGCTGGCGTCCAGTTCCAGACCGCTGAGCTTGGCCGCGTTGACGCTGGTGGCGGCGGAACTATCGCATACATGCTGGCAAAATACGGCATGCACGTCATCGACTGCGGCGTCCCTGTTCTCTCCATGCACGCACCTTGGGAGATTGCAAACAAGGCCGACATCTTTGAGGCATATCGTGGATATCGCGCATTCCTGGAGTTCAGCGAGTAAGCAGGCTGCATAATTACCTGCACAAACAAAATTGTGCGTACGCAAATCGAGCTAACAAGAAAGACGTGAGAGGCAAACTCTCATGTCTTTTTCTGTATCAAATTCTAGAGCGAGAAACCCGCACTTCCAGAAATCCGCGAGCCGAGAAACCCGTGGCACTCGCGTCTGCGCGTGCAGGCAGCTATCCCAGCAACGAAAGCACTTCTCGCTTGGCAGCCAAAAACTCTTCGCTTAGGTCAAACGAAGCCAGTTCATTACCTTGACCAGCGTCTTTGCTAGAGTCCACTGCCGCTGCATCCGTGCAGCCCTGTGGCTCAATAACGCCTACGATCTTGGTTACCACGCCCTGAGCAGGACTTCCCGCCATCACGTAAATGCGAGAAGCCATGGCAACCGCCTCATCAACGTCGTGCGTGATCACCAGTGCCGAGAGGCCAAACTCCTTCACGGAAGACATGAGCCACGTACGCATTTCTCGCCGTGTGAGGGCATCAAGTGCCGAGAAGGGCTCGTCCAGCAGCATAATGTCTGAGCCAATGAGCGCTGTGCGCAGGAACGCAACACGCTGCCTCATGCCGCCTGAGAGCTCGTGAGGCCAGCTTTGTGCCACGCGCTCAAGTCCACCGCGTTCCAGCATCTCCTGGGCTCGTGCGCGTGCCTCAGAGCGCAAGACGCCCTTCAGCTCAAGTGGAAGCGCTATGTTATCGATGATGCGCTTGCTTGGGATGAGCAAATCCTTCTGGAGCATGTAGCCAATGTGTCCCGGATGCCCTGTGACGTCAGAGCCATGCAGCAGTACCATGCCCTGTCTCGGCTGCAGAAGTCCTGCAAGCGCATGGAGCAGTGTTGTCTTGCCGCAGCCTGAGCGACCAACCAAGCAGGTAATGGTGCCAGGTTGCAGCTCAATCGAGATATCCTGAGCAACTACCTGACCGTTTCCCCAAACCAGCATAAGATTGCGCGCCTCAAGTGCTGGCACGTCCTGTTGTGGCTCGCATGCAGGTGCAGCTCCTAGGCTTTTCTCGCCAGAAGCGTCCATAGCAGCACCTTCTGTTATGTCAATAAGCTTCTTATCCAAGGTACTCACTAGTAAATCCTGCGGATGGGTCAATCTTATTCTCTAGCAGCTGCTGGTTATTGAGCCAGGTGTAGAAACGCTGCCAACGGGCAGAATCAATGACGCCCCACTTCTCGGCGTCGTCAATGTATTTGGCAGCCAAGAACTTCTGAGAAGCTTTAACCAGGTCAGCGTCAAGTTCTGGAACAGCTTTGAGTAGAATTTCTGCTGACTCGTCTGGGTTAGAGACGCAGAACTCATAACCTTTTCTGGTAGCGCTTAAGAAGGCCTTAACAGCGTCTGGATTCTCTTTTGCAAAGCCATCATTTACTGCGATAACTGGCGTGTAGTAGTCAAAATTCTGATCAATAGCTGCAAACGCAAAGTAGTTGTACGCAAAGTTCTGAACACGAGCGTTTTGAACAGCCCACTGCTCATACACCCAAACAGCATCAAACATCTTTGCTTTTAGTCCAGATACCTCATCATCTACCTCATAAGGTACCATTTTAAGCGTGGAGGGATCTCCTCCATCAGACTCCATAACTGACCTGATAGTAGCCTGCTCAACAGGGAGATTCCACGTTGCGTAAGTACGATCATTAAGGTCACGCGGACGAACAATGTGATCTTCTTCACGGCTCATAATGCCTGAAAGATTGTGCTGAATGATAGCAGCCACCGCAGTATATGGCAGCGGATTAGAAGATGAGAGGCTGTTAGCAATATAGTCCTGGTAGGTAACGCCCATCTGTGCGCCACCAGCACCAATCAGCGCATCGGCACCATCGGCAGGTGGCTGCTGAATAGTTACCTTGAGGCCAACCTCGTCAAAGTAGCCCTTCTCCTGAGCCACATAAATGCCGGTATGGTTGGTGTTTGGGGTGTAGTCCAGGGCAAACGTAATCTCTGTGGGGCCGCCGGAATTCTGCCCAGCACCCTTGTTTGCGTTGGATGGAGCAGACGGCTGTTCAAGCGAGCAACCTGCGCAAAGTCCTGCTGTCGAGAAACCCATTGCAGTTAGAAAGCCTTTTCTTGTTATACCCTTGCGATTAAATGCGTTCATGCGCGTAATCACTTCTTTCTTTGAATTCCGTCAAAGTTATCGTGCAGATTCTTTAGCATCCTGAGAGGTATCCCAAGGAAGTGCACGCTTTTGGACAAGTTCCACAACCTTCATCAACACTAGCGACAACGCAGAAACCACCACGATTGCCGCAAACATTCTGTCGTACGCAAACGCCTTTCTGACGCGCGTCATATACACGCCCAGTCCAGCGTCGCCTCCCAGCCATTCTGCAATTACCGCGCCAATTACGGCGTAGGTCACACTCATTTTGAGTCCCGAGAAAAACTGTGGTGCAGCAGCAGCCAACTTGACATGCCAAAAAATCTGCACACGACTAGCTCCCATGGTGGTCATCAGGTCAACCATATCAGGATCTATTGCTTTAAATGCCGAGTTCAGCGCCACGGTAATAGGGAAAAACGTTGAAATGGCCACAAGAACAATCTTGGGCAAAAGACCATATCCTAGCCAGAGCACCAGAAGCGGCGCGATAGTCACAATAGGGATAGTCTGCGAGATAGTAACAAGTGGAGAGAGCAGTTTGTCCAGCGTTTTGAAGAAGTCCATAAGAACCGCAAGCGCAAAGCCAATAAGCACTCCAATAGCCAGACCTACAAGGGATTCTAAAAGCGTAATCCCTGTATGTGTCATAAGAAGCTGAAAGTCCTTAACCAGCGCAAATACAACCTGAACAGGAGTTGGAACAAGGTAATTTGGAATAATTCCTGCAACAATAACAAGCTGCCAAAGCACAAGAAAAGAAGTAAGGGATATGGCTTGCAATGCAAACTGAGAAAGTTTTTTCATATGCCCTCCTTCTTATAGTGCGTAAGGACGGCATTGGCTCCCTACGCTGGCATTGCCCAGATCAGGTTTATGGGTCGCAGCATAAGGTGCCGCCTCTCAGCCGGGCCATTTCCCAGCTCCCCGTATATTTATTATAGCGCGGATGCCTCTAACATCAAATAAATAGTTAAACAATCTCCCTAAAAGGCCTAATCTAACAGCGTTTTCTTAAATCGCGCATTTTTTGTGCGCTCTGAAACCGAGTACTCTGAAGTCCTATGCCCCGAAGCCACGCGCTCCTAGCCTAACAGAACTAGCCCAAAAGGTCTTTAAGTCCCAGCTTATCTGCCTCGGTAATTTGACGTACGACCTTTGCGGGAGAACCAACAACAAGAGAATTGTCTGGAATATCTTTAGTAACCAGACTATTAGCACCAATTACACAGTTATTTCCGATAGTTACACCGGGAAGCACCGTCACATTTCCGCCAAACCAGCAGTTATCTCCCACCGTGATAGGCAATGCTCGCTCATACCAAGCATTTCTCTCCTCAGCATCTAGAGGGTGTTGAACGGTGTACGCCTTAAACTGAGGGCCCACAAAACTATGAGCACCAAAAGTGATAGGCGCGCAATCCATCAGGTATGCACCGTGGTTGATAAAGCTATGTGGGCCAATCTTGATATTGAAGCCATAGTCAACATTAAAAGGAGAAACTGCTGCACTTCCCTCTCCTAGTTCACCGAGAAGTTCAGTCAAAATCTGACGGCACTTTTCTTTATCACTTGGACGGGTCTGATTGAACTCCCAGGCAAGATCCTTAGCGCGCCAAAAAGCTGCGCTTTGTTCTGCGTCAGCTTCACCACCACACCACTCACCAGCGCTCATGCGCTCAAGCTTTGATTTCTTATTTTCTGACTTTGCGGTGGTCTGCTTTGGATCAACATCATACATAGCTAACTCCTCACGTTACTTTATTGAGCAGTTAGAAGTGTAATAAAAGAAGAGCCCCTGACGAGGCTCTTCCCGGCTAGTTTAAAGTTCTTGTAACCAACTACATTGCATCAAAAACATTTACCCACTTAAGCAGGAACTCTGTTTCTTTTACACGACCGCGCGCAAGCTCTGCTGCAGCAATAATGCCAAGCCATTCGTTTACATACTGACGAGTGCAGCCCTGCTTGGTGCAATAAAGATTGATGTATTTCTCGGCAAGTTCCTCATCACCATGAAGAAGCAGGTGCAGGTAAGTTGTAGCACAGTCTGCTGCACCATTGCCCTGTGTTGCATGAGCCCAGTCAAGAATTACAGGAGCGCCATCTTCGGCGAGAATAACGTTGGAAGGAACAAAGTCACCATGACAGACCTTAGTATGAGGCTTCATGCCATCAAGCTTAAGCAGAAGCTCATACCTTGTAGCCTCATCAAGAATGTCCGGAATACTGTTAATCATTCGGGTGAACTTGTCTTTTTGACGAGTAAGAAGCGGTGCTTTATGAGCGTGAATAGCCAGCTCAATATCTACAAACTTATTGAGATACTCGTCCTCTTTTTCTGGATGCTCTTCAATAAGCTGTCTTATTGTTTTTCCTTCAACTTTTCTGGTTGAAACAGCCCAGCAATTACCAACTTTACTAATCTCTACAAGAGATGGAACGTTAATGCCGGCCTGCTCAGCACGAGTGAGGTTTAATGCCTCATTCATAATATCAGCAGAAGGTTTGCTTCCGCTGAACACCTTAACGACTGTGTCTCCGTTGTCATACACAACCTTGTTATTACGCTCGACAATTACCTTTTTATCAGCTTTGAGCTCCATAACAACCTCCAATAAGGTACTCATGCAGATACTCACTATTCACCTAGTAGTATTGTCGTTCTTCTCTAACCTCTCCTGGCGAGAAGAACACTCTTATTGGTTAAACGGTTGGCAAATTCGGCGAACGTAAACATCCCCAGTTAAAACCAGAAATTGTCCTTCCAACAAAAATCCCCCACTTTCTATGAAAGCGGGGGATCTGCATACAAGGTGAATGTATGTTACTTACTGGTCCTTACGAGTGCGAGCATATGCTCCAACACCAACAAAGCCAGCACCAACTGTTGCAAAAGCAATCATAGCTACAACGCTTGCATCGCCTGTATAAGGTGTGCGGTGCTTACGCTTCTTACCAGGCTTCTCTGGAGTTGGAGTTGGGGTAACTGGAGTCTCGGTATTTGTAATAGTAAAGCCATTAGCCATATCACCAGTTATCTCAGAAGTGTAACCCTCAATAGCATCCTCAGAAACGGTGTAAGCAATGGCGTGATTATCTGCTGCGTAAAGATTTACACCAACAAATGAACCGGTCCAATTGTTCGCCTCAGAAAGGACAAGGGTCTGACCAGTGTCAACACCATCAGCAAGCAGGTGAACGGTTACAGAATCCTTCTTTGTACCATTCCAAACCTTGGTTACTGGAACATCGCGAGTTACAGGAGCATCAGCCTTATTGGTCAGGGTAGTAACATTTCCATTGACCTGAGGAGTCTGGGCAGTCCAGCCAGTTGGAGTGGATTCTGTAAAACTCAAAGTCACGTTATCAGGAAGTCCGGTAAAAGTGTGCTCCCAGTTGTTTGCTGCAGAAAGCTCAACGGAGTCAACAACATATCCATCTGCCTTTAGATAAACAGTAAGCGTCTCTGGAATAACTGCATCTGGGTTTGCAGAAGTATCCCAAACCTTCTTAACGGTTACATCCTGAGTACCCTCTTCACCAGTAATAACGGTACCGTTGGAGCCAATACCACCACCACGCTGTGCAGTATTTCCAGAAATAATCAGTTGAGCCTTATTCTGTGCTGCGGTGATAGAGCTATAACGAAGATTAGACTCAAGAGCAAGCATATCGGTGTTGTTAACGATATTGCTTACTTCTTCAGTAGTATGACGTGCAGCAGCTGGATCAGCTTCACCAAGGATTGAAGGAGGGTTGATGGTAACCGCGCCATCCTTAGTCCAATGTGCAGAGGCACCACCAAGCATATAATCAGAAATAGTTGCACCGGCAGATTCACCTGCACCGCGAACGGTTGCAATCTCATCACCAGCACCATTTGCGGTGTTGTTGAAGAATGCTACGCCATTTTTGGAGTGGAATTCAGCTACACCGGTTGGGCAGAACCAAGCACCACCACCAATAACCGTCGCAGTGTTGTCCTTAATAAGTGCTTTATTAATGTGGACAACATAAGGAACAGAAGCAACGTAAACTGCGCCGCCCTGGTCATTTGCAGTGTTATTGATAATTTCACCAGCATTAAGGGTTACATTAGCAGATGCAACATAAATACCAGCACCAACACCCTTATCGCCAAGCTGGTTGGTGCCATTACTAGTGACCTTGTTTCCGTCAATAGAGCCACCATTCATGGTGAAGCCAGCGCGATAAATGTTTGGCCAGTTATTCCATGGAGCACCAACCCTGGAATAAGGAACCTTCTGACCACCAACAACACCAACAAACTGGTCGTAGGTAGCAACGCCACCGCCAGCAATGCCAGCAGTGTTGTTCTTGATGATGCCGTTATTCATAACAACGTTGCCGTTCCAGATTACGTAGATACCACCACCGGACTCAGAAGCAACATTATTAGTAATAGAGCCACCGTTGAAGGTAAAGTCTGCCTTTGACTTAGAATCACCAAACTGAGGATTACCTGCGTAAACGTATACGCCAGCACCTTCTTTGGCCTTGTTGTTAGTGATATATCCACCACCCATAGTGGCTGTTGTTGTCTCACCGTTTGGATCCAAGGCATAGAGCATCAGACCGCCAGAGGAATTAATGGTAGAAGAAGCATCGCCACCAGTGATGGTTCCGCCAGTCATAGTGAAATCTGCATTTCTTACCAAAACGCTACCGGAGTACTGATTGGTAAGAGTAGTGTTCTGAATGGTACCGTCACGGAGCTCACCTGTTGCACCATTTGCAACAGTAACTGCGCCACCAAGAGCGTTAGCAACCGTGCTGTCCTGAATGGTGCCGCCGGCCATAACAAATTTTGCACCAGCGCCAGTAGTAAGAACTACGCCGTTATTTCCAGGTGTAGGTTTTGCCTTACCGTTTTTAATAACGCCACGAAGCAAGGTAAAGCTACCACGGTTCTCAACGGCAAATGCAGTGTTGTTGCCATCAATGGTGGCTCCATCAAGAGTAACTGCGCCGCCAGAAGCAATCTTGAACATATAGAAATGATTAGAGCCGGTCATGGCACTTGTGATAGTTCCAGTACCCATCAACCTAATGTTCTTATTAGCTGGAACCTGGACTGGAGCAGTAATGGTAAAGTCCGCATTTACCTGAACGATAGTCTGCGAACCATCTGCTGGAGCAGCAGCAATAGCAGCCAGCAGCTCAGCCTCTGTAGTAACAGGGGTGTCTGCGAGTGCTTGCTTTGCAAGTCCTCCAACAAGCGAAAGTGCTAGCACAAATGTAGCGACAATCGCCATACTCCAACGTGTAAGCCTTTTCATGGCAAAACTCCTTGCGCTTTGGGAGCATCTAATAACAAACAATAGTGAAACAAGTAATAAAAAAGCATGAAAACGTAAAGATTTTATCTTACTCTACTCTTCTTTGTCTAGCTGTTCAGGCTCTTCTGGACGATGTTTTAGGCGATCGTATTCTTCTTCGGTCAAAACATCTTCAATTCGCAGGTTAACACCAGAAACCTCAAGGCCCGTCATACCGGTGATTTTCTCGACAATCGTACGTTTAACGTCTTCAAAAATCTGAGGAGCGTAAGAGCCATATTTAATAAGTACAGAAACGGTAACATTTAGCGAGCTATCAGGCAGCACCTCTACAGTGACACCTTTAGCCGTATCAGATGCACCAAGTACATCCTGAACTCTGTTAAGCCAGTTTCCACGAGCACCCACCACGTTGGGGACGTCACGTAAAGCCAACGAGACGATCTTCTCGACAACTCCACCAGAGAAGGTAAGAGAGTCTGTATCCTCAAGATCTGCATCGGAAGGAACATCTGTTGTCTCTTCTGCAGGAACAATTTCTTCAGAGGTGGTCTCTTGTGAATTAGTAAGTTCTTCTGCCACAGCTCTCTCCTATCTAGTTTCTGTCCGTAAATAAGGAACGAATCTTTGCCAAAATGGTTGCTTTTCCGTCAAAAATCTGACCGATGGCAACTCCTACCAGTACAAATAATGCAACAACTAGCATTTTAAAAAGACCAAACGTAAACAAAAGAATTGCAAACAAGAGGCCTAAAAATCCGCCAATAATAGCACCTGGATGGTCAACGACGTATTTTTTGCACTTCTCCTGCATCTTCTGAAAGAAGATTTTATCCATTGTCTGTGACCTCCTTTGCATCTGGCTCTGAAATACTCAATCGAATGTCTTTACCAGTCTGCTGAGCAGCGGCTTGAGTGGAAGATTGCTCGTAAGATTGCTCTTCTACAATCTCTGGTTCTGGCACAACCTCTTTTGACTGAGACGAAGACGCACCTTCTTCATCTTTTGGCGAGAAGGAACTTGGCTTGATAAAAGAAAGATTGATGCTGGAAACACAAGGTCCGCACACGATAGCAAGACCAGACTGAAGAGCGTTATAGAACTCAGAGCCCTTTGCAGTGACATCAACAGGCTCTTTGGGGAGAATATCAATCTGTACGGCTACAGAATTATTCTTAGAAATCTGCACGTTAACACGGTGTGCAAGGCAAGTTCCATCTTCTTCAATAATATGGGCTGCCTGAGAAGAAATGGCATCTTTAGTGACGGAGATTGTTCCGCCCTCAACAGTGGCCACCGTGAGCTTTACTGTTTTTCTAATAAATAGAGCTCTAAACAACACCACAACAAGACCAAAGATGCTAATAGCCGCACAAGCGTTAAGAGCAATAAGGTAGGGCTTGGTAAACAAGAGATTAGTTGCCTGATGTGTCCAAGGACCAAACCACGTTAAAGCAAGAGCTAAAAACACAAAAGCACTTGCAAGAACATAGAGTATGTAGCAAAAACGCTTGAAGCCGCTCATGGCACCTCCACTTTCTTTTATATAAACAGTTTAACCCCAATACCAGACAAAAAGAGAATATAAAAACTGCCTCCCGGTGGAAGGCAGTTTTTAGTCTGTATATACCGTTAGCAGAAAACGAACTTAAGCGTTCTTCATAACAACGGAGCGAACAACTCCCGCCGCGTCGTCACAGTAATCCAGAACAGTCTCCATGCGGTCAAAAATACGAAGCCAAGCAACGGTGTGGCGACCAGGCATCTCATCACGGAACAAGCGAGAGAGTGCGTTGTGATAAATAAGATCGCCCTCGTCCTCAACGTGACCAACGGCAATAGCCTTCTCCATAACGGTAGGATCTTTCTTGTAGTCACTCAGAACACTCAGCATCTCCTGGACTGTCTTGCATGCGCGAAGGGTAAGCTCAGCAAGCTGCATAGCCTCTTTACGAGTATCGTCAACGTTAAAGAGATCAAGGCGCTCTGCAACAGAATTCATTCCGTCAACAATGTCATCAAGACGAAGCGCCAAGTCAGAGATGTCCTCACGCTCAAATGGTGTGACAAAGGAAGCGTAAAGCTCCTTCATAATGTGCTGGACCTTCTCGTCACACTCACGCTCGTAAACCTTCATCTGAGGAATACGTGCAGCAGTCTCGGGAAAGCCTTCCATAATGACCACATACTCTTCAGCGGTTTCTACAATTTTGTCGCCAAACTCGCGAAACATGGTGTAGAAGACATCCTCTTTTGGCTTACCTAGCATGAATCCTCCAATAAAGTTGAGTGGTTCAATAGAACTCGTAAAAGACAGTTATACGTACTTAGAAAATCATCAGGAACAGTTTTGCAAAAAGAAAACCAATAAGTCCGCAGCCAGGGAAAGTAAACACCCATGCTGCAACCATTTCTTTTGCAACACCCCAGTTAACTGAACGAATATTTTTTGCAGCACCCGCACCCATCATGGCGGTCATTTTTGTATGAGTTGTTGAAACAGGAAGACCGGTCAGTGTGGAAAGCAGCAAAGATGCAGATGCCGAGAAGGACGCAGCAAAGCCCTGATAACGCTCAAGCTTTACCATTTCCATTCCGACTTTTTTAATAATCTTTCTTCCGCCAATTGCAGTACCGATAGACATAAGAGCAGCACACAGTACCTGCAGCCAGAGCGGGAACACATCTGCACCAGCAGCTCCATGACCTGCGGAAAGTGCAATTGCAAGCATAGCAATGGACATGAACTTCTGACCATCTTGTGCACCATGCATAGCAGCAACAAATGCTGAGCCAACAACCTGCAAATGACCAAACATCTCATCAGCGCGCTGTCGATCAACGTTAACGCAAAGCTTGTTAATTGCCTTAACAATGATCCAACCAGCGGCAAAACCTAGTGTGGTCGAGAAAAGCAGGCCAATTAAAACCTTGCTCCACTCGCCCCAGTTAACTGCACCAAAATCACCATGAATAGCAAGTGCTGCACCGGTGAGACCTGCGATAAGGGCGTGTGACTCAGAAGTTGGAATACCTAAAGCCCAAGCTCCTACTGCCCAAGTAACAATACCAACACAGCCTGCGGCAAGAGCAACAAGAGCCTCATGGTTATTGCTACCAAAGTCAACCATACCCAGAATTGTGTCTGCAACTGCAGTTGAAATGAGGCACATAGCCACCAAACCAACAAAGTTGCATACAACACTCATGATAATTGCATGGTTAACTTTAATTGAACGAGTTCCAACAGCCTCTGCAATAGCATTAGCCGCGTCGGTTGCACCATTTACAAAAATGCATCCAAAAACAAGGACAATGACGAGGGCCAAAAACGGATTGGCAACCATCATCTCAAAAAAGTGTCCGAGGGTTATCATTCGGTACCTTTCAAACCACTTTCATAACGGGACAATGATAATCGAAATATCGTTCAATTATGTTTAAAAACATTCGAATAGCTAAATCAGCGCAAGTTGTTTCTTACGCCCTGCCTTCCCTCTTATGAAAAGTGCAAACTGACCCGGGGGAGCTACCCAGTTAACCCAGAAGAGTTGCCTCAAAAGGACACCTCAGGTTACTAGGCAAGCTTTTTGATAATAGCTGCAGTAATTCTGGCAGAGCGCTCAGAAGCCTCACGCTCAAACGTCAAATAATCAACGCTTGAAGTAGTGCCGGGCTTATCGGACATAAGCCTAATCACCACAAACGGTGTGTGGTTAAGCCAAGCAACCTGAGCAATTGAGGCACCCTCCATCTCGCAACAGTCAGCACCAAACGTTGTGTAGATGTGGTCTGCTAACTCTGATGAACTTACAAACTGATCCCCTGAAGCAACGCGGCCAGAAATAACCTGCAGTTGAGGAGCTACTTCTTTGGCTGATGCAAGTGCGCGCTCAATAAGACTCTCATCTGCTGTAAACGAGAAAACCGGAAGACCTGGAATTTGACCAGCGGCAAAATTGAGAGGACCAACGTTCATATCATGTTGAACTAAATCTGAGGAGATAACAATATCCCCAACCTGTAGCTCAGGGTTTAAAAGCCCTGCAATACCAGTATTAATCACGTGTGTTACTGCAAACGTATCAATCAGGATCTGTGTACATGCTGCTGCATTAACCTTGCCAATTCCCGACTGTACAACAACTACAGGAACTTCTCCCAAAAGGCCTTCAACAAATTGCATACGGGCCTGATCATACGTGCGCTCAACGGTCATCTGCGCTTTTAGTAGCGCAACCTCTGGCTCCATGGCTCCAATGATGCCAATCTTCATATTAAGCTCCTACTCCTGCAAGCCAACTAGAACCAGCCAGGGCTCTTACAATTTTGTCTCGTACACTCATTTCGTTTGCGTCGTCTTTGATGTGAACATGAATGATTACCTTGATGCCTGTCTCAGCAATGCTTGATGCTTCAACCTCAATAGGAAGTGTTCTATCAAGCTGAGGTGCAACTACCTCTTGAACAATTTCTGTTATTTCTTGCGTTACCGCATTCAGATCAACGGTTGGTTTAAGCACTATAGTAATGGGTACCTCTGTCATATCCCACCTGGTACGATGCGCAAGTGCTGTTTTATTAAGTACTGAATTAGGAATGATGTCTACCCTACCTCCACGAGCACGAACTATGGTAGAGCGCCAATTCATGTCAATAACCTCACCGGAGATAGTTCCGATGCTTACCTGATCTCCAGGTTTAACTACACCTCCCAGCATAAGGCCCAAGCCTCCCGCCAGGTTAGAAATGGTGTCCTGCAGGCCAAAAGACAAGGCAATGGACGTAACTCCCAAAGCGGTCACAAAAGCTGTTGGTTGAATACCAAAGACAGGCTGTAAGACAGCAAGAATAGCAAACGTCCAGATAACTCCACGTAGTATGTTGACAAAAATAGATGCTGACGGCAGCTTTGAAGAGTCCAAGGCCTTTTTTGAGAGCTTTATTGCAAAGCGCTCTACAAGAAAAGCCACAAGGAACACAACAACAAAGATAACCAGCTTAAAAATGAAATCTTGTGGAGTAAGACCCAAAATCAAACCGTCATGCATCAATACCATGGCTATCCCTCAATTTTAACTATTGGAGCAAAGCCCTTCATGAGCTTCTTTGTCTTATTAGTACGCGTAAACTTAACCTCAATAGTATCGCCCTGAACTGCCAAAACAATGCCTGGGCCAAAGGTCTTGTGAGAAACCTGGTCTCCCACAGCAAAACTTGCAGAAGCGCGGGCTGGATCTTTCTGAATAGGAGCTGTATGTGGAGCTGGAGCACCGCCGGTAGAGCGCGTGCGAGAACCAAAAACGTTTCCACCGTAGACCTCGGAGCCACGACCGGAGCCAAAGGTTCCATGACGGTCTCCTCGCTTTGCCCAACCAACTCCAGAAAAACCTGCAGAACCAACACCAATAGCTTTTACGTGCTCTTGAGGAATCTCTCCTACAAAACGCGATACAGGATTTGCCTGAACAGAGCCGTAAGTCCTTCTGGTAGATGCGTACGTCAAATACAGACGCTTGCGCGCACGCGTAATAGCAACATAGGCAAGTCTGCGCTCTTCTTCTAACTGAGCTGCTTCTGCCTCATAATTTGCATGAGGGAAGATTCCCTCCTCCATACCAGCAACAAAAACTGCAGGAAATTCCAGACCCTTTGCAGCGTGAATGGTCATGAGCGTTACTGCAGAGGTAGAACCATCCAAGCTATCCAGGTCAGAGCGAAGCGCCAGCCATTCCATAAACGCAGGAAGCTTCTCTGCCGCAACTTGCGGATGCAAGCTCTCCTCCTGAGGCGCAGGAGCCGTCTCTACAGCAGCACCAGCGAGTGCGCCGGTAGCAGCATCAAAACCAGCCTCACTTAGCGAAGCTGCATCTTGCGCATCAAGCGCTCCAGCTTCTCTGAGCTGCTGCAGGCTCTCAAGCGTTTCTTCAACATCGTCGTGAGACTCATCAAACTCTGCTGCAACACCAAAGAATTCTCGAATGTTCTCGATACGTCCGTCAGCCTCAATGGTATGCTCCGTCTCAAGCGCACGAATAAGACCTGAGCGGTCAATAATTGCCTCTACAACCTCATCAAGCTCACCATCAATATGGCGGCCATGCTCAATAGCTGACGTAAACTCTACCAGCGCATTTCTTACCTTTGCGGTAAAAATGCCTTCTTCCATCACGCATGCTTCACATGCCGAGAAGAACGACAAGCCGTTATGCAGTGCGTATGTCTGAATCTTCTGAATACTGGTTGCGCCAATACCGCGACGAGGCGTGTTAATAACGCGCAGCGCAGCCATGTCATCATCGGGGTTGACGACAACTTTGAGGTACGCCATGACATCTCTGATTTCTGCGCGATCAAAGAATCGAGTACCGCCAACAATCTTGTAAGGAACACCAGCTCTGAGCAACATATCTTCGAGAATACGAGACTGAGCGTTGGTGCGATAGAACACTGCTATGTTGTCGTATGATGTACCCTTATCGTGCAGTTTTTCTATCTCGGAGCCAATCCACGCACCCTCATCACGCTCATCAGATGCCTGATACACCTGGATTTTCTCGCCGTCTCCCTCATCGGTAAAAAGACGCTTTGGCTTGCGGTGAGAGTTGTGCGCAACAACTGCATTGGCAGCGGCCAAAATATGACCAGTTGAGCGGTAGTTTTGCTCTAGCTTAACTACAACTGCTTCCTCATAGTCTTTCTCGAACGCCAAGATGTTTTTGATGTCTGCTCCGCGCCACGAATAAATGGACTGGTCATCATCGCCAACAACCATAAGATTGCGATACTTGGATGCCAAAAGCTTGGTAATTGCGTACTGGACGCCGTTGGTATCCTGATACTCGTCAACGTTGATATAACGGAAACGCTCCTGGTACTTAGCAAGCACGTCTGGATACTTGGAGAGCAACTCAAATGCCTTAACCAGAAGGTCGTCAAAATCCATAGCGTTAGCTTTATCTAAGCGAGTCTGAAGCGCACGGTACACGCGAGCTACCACGTGATCCATAGGACTAGCTGCTTGAGCCTCTACATCATCAGGATACAGAAGCGCATTCTTAGCAGCAGAAATCTTAGAGCGGATGGAGTTGAGTGGGAACTGACGAACATCAATATCTAAATCAGACAGAATGGTCTTTACCAGGCGCTTTGAATCGTCATCATCATAGATGGCAAAATTGGAGCTATAACCAAGACGCTCGCCATCTTCTCTGAGCAGGCGAACACACATAGCGTGGAACGTGCAGACCCACATTCCGCGAATATTGTTAGGAAGCAGCGCCTCAAGACGCTCGCGCATCTCCGCTGCAGCCTTGTTGGTAAACGTGATAGCCAGAATCTGCCAAGGACGAACTCCCTCGTCAGCAATCATGTGTGCAATTCTAAACGTCAAAACACGCGTCTTACCCGAGCCAGCTCCTGCAAGAACCAACAGAGGTCCCTGAGTTGTCATAACCGCCTGATGCTGGGCAGGATTTAAACCTTCAAGATCAATCTGCATTACGCCGTCCTTGTGTCAATCATTCTTAGATTAAAAGTGTACCCCGATAACCGGACATTAATTGCGCCACTTTGCCCTCACTCCACAATTAAAAAACCGGTCCTCAAAAGAAGACCGGTTTATCTGCAAGAACGTGCCTATCAGATCCATGCTCGCGTATAGCGAGAAGATCTTCTAGCCCAAACGCTTGCCTTAGTTCATGGAGTTTGTCTGACGGCTCTTTGCGCGAGCAACAACAGCCAGTGCAATCACACCACCTGCGACACATGCCATAACAATAGCGCTAAGCGAGTGATTCTCATCACCAGTGTATGGAAGCACAGAGCCTCCATAATACGGGATAACTGCAGGATTTGGAGCTCCTGGGAAGCTTGGTGTCAAAGGACCACCAGGGTTGCCTGGGATGCTTGGAGTACCAGGATTCTCTGGAGTTACAGGGTTTTCTGGGGTAACAGGAGCAACTGGCTCTGGCTCCCACTCTGCAACAAGAACAACCTTAGGAGTGGCGGTGGTAAGGGTTACCTGATCTCCTGCCTGGTAGGTAGTACCGTCAAGCTTCCAACCCTTAAAGATGTAGCCATCACGAGTTGGAACGGTTGCAGAAACTGTCTCGTTCTTAGGATCAGTAAGAGAATCAGCAGTGTTGCTATCAATACCAAAGTAACCGCTCTGTGCTGCAGGAGCACCAGTACCACCGTTTGCGTCGTAGCTGAGCTCATACTCCTGGTTCCAAACAGCAGTCAGGGTATAAGGGCTTCTCATGTTAAAGACTGTAGTTTCAGAAACATAGCGCTTATCGCCAGCTGGGTTGTTATTTGCGTCTGCAGGAACAGCAGATGCACCAACGTAGCGGAAGTGGTTATCAACGTAAGAACGCTTCCAGAACTCAAACTTATAGCCATCGCGGACAGGCAGGTCCTCAATGATGTTGTACTCAGCAAAGCCATAAGTACGAGGGTTATTTGGAGTCTTGGACTCTGTATAAGTTGCGTTGCCATAGATGGTGCCGCCATTTGCGTCATAAATGAGCTGGTTAACTGCAGATGGCGTTGGAGTAGGTGTGGGAGTTGGAGTTGTCTCTGCAGGAATAACGTGGATGTGATAGCCAACCCACATAAGGTGAGTGGTGTTACCGCCAACGTTAGCTGGATCAGAGGAATCTCCCTGCATAGTAACAAGGAAGAAAACGGTAGCAGGCTGGTTAGCAGGAGTTACTTGACGGCCAGTGAACTGAAAATAGAACTGACCACCGTTGTTAGTAACGGTGTCGCTATTTCCATAGAATGCATAGGTAAAGTCATTATCAGTAGCTGGAAGCTCTGGATAAGGAGCGGCAGTAACCAGCGTAGTAGTTACGCCAAAAGGTACAAAACCAGGGCGAGTAGTGGTGTAGTGAGAATACGCACCGGTGTCTCTAATGGTCTGACCAACGCGAACGACAATCTCGCCATACTGACCAGGAACTGGGGTCTGGTGGCCAGAATGCTGAGGGTTGTCTGTAAGGAACCTGGATGTATCGGCATTACCGTCAGCCGAGAAAACAGAAACCTTTACACCTGGTGTAGATGTATCAATATTGTCTGCAAACGCAAGTTTTGGTGCAGAAACTGCAAGAACTGCAACAAGCGCAAGCGCAAGCGTGCACGCAATTCTCTGAAGCGTCTTAATGTGGCGCATAAATCCTCCTGAAACTATTACAAGTAATTACTTACTCTTACGACCAAAAATCAGCCGTAAGAGCATAGAGGACAAGGCAATTCTTAGTAAATGAGCCAAGAGAGATTACATATATCTTTCATAGGTTTTCCACGCTTTTTCCATATGTTTTGCGCATAAAAAAGCGCGGCGAGAAACTCACCGCGCGTAAATGCATAGGTAGTAATGCTTGTAAGTCAAAAACTACTTAACAAGCAGGAAGTATGCGATAACTGCAATACCCAGAATAATGCGGTACACGCCAAAAGGCTTGAAATCATGCTTGCGGACATAGCCCATAAGCGCACGGACCATAACAAGCGACACAATAAACGCCACTAAACAACCAACACCCAAAATAATTGCCTCGGGAGCAGTGAAGGTGTTGCCCTTCATAAAATAGCGCACAAGCCTTAAAGCAGAGGCTCCGGCCATAGTAGGAATTGCCAGGAAGAACGTAAACTCAGCAGCCACAGCCCTCGAGCAACCAAGTGCTAAACCGCCAAGAATGGTTGCACCAGATCTTGAAGTGCCTGGAACAATTGCAAGTACCTGGAAAACGCCAATGCCAAGTGCGGTCTTCCAGTCAAGATTGTCAATGTCTTGCACGCGGGCCAGGTTGTCGGCTGAAGGGGCCTTCAGGGATGCGGCGGCGTCTGGACGCATGTGTTTACCGCGAGGTGCTTCAACCTTTACCGTTGCAGCGACCTTCTCGCGATGTAGCTCAAGCACAATGAAGATGATGCCGTAGAAAATAAGAGTTGCAGCAATAACAAAGGGGCTTCCAAGATGCTCTTCAATGAAGTCGTTGAGCGGCAGGCCAATTGCCGCAGCAGGAACGCAGCTGACCACCACTTTTGCCCAGAGTTTCCAGGTAGAGCGCTTCTCGTCTTTGGATTTCTTTGGCGAGAAGGGATTGAGCTTGTGGAAAAATCCCACACATACTGCAAGAATTGCGCCAAGCTGAATAACTACTAGGAACATATTCCAAAAGTCTTCAGAGACGTTGAGTGGTAAAAACTGATTGAGCAGCAGCATATGGCCTGTTGATGAGATAGGTAGCCACTCGGTAATACCCTCAACTACGCCAAATAACGCTGATTTAAGCGCTTCAATCCACAAAATTGCCGACTCCACTAAAACCTCCTTGGGGACTGATTACGAACCTATTGTACGCAATCCGTTCGCCCTTTCTTTTCCTACCGTTCACGGTTTTACCTAACGACTTTACTACTTTAAAAGTGCCTTGTTTTCTGCAAAGTTGGCATTTGGAGCCAAAAACAAGTAGAATTGACACCCTCGCACGAGCGGAGAGAAGCGATTATGCGTATTTTTGAGGTCAAGTGTTATCTGACCTTGCGCTTGAAGCCAGTAATGAGCGGATGGCACTAACTGCGCACTAATCGGAAGCCCCCAATCGCGGAGGTCGATTTGAACAAATATATGCGTCACAGACGCTTACCTTCATGCTCCACCCTTATGACAGCACTCCTTGCAGCAGTGCTTGTTGTTAATACCTTTTTGTTTGGCGTCTCAAGAGCTCAGGCAGAGACTCTTGAAGAGCTCCAGGCCAAGGTAGAGCAGACCAATTCTGATTACGATGCCGCCAATCAGCGTGTGGCTGAACTGCAAAAACAGATTGCAGATAATAAGGCGCGTATTGCAGAGATTGAACAGCAACTCCCAGAGCAGCGCCTAAAAGCTGCAGAGTCTATTAGAGCAATGTATCGCATGCAGCAGGGCTCTATGGGAATTATTGATCTGCTTTTATCGGCAGATAACTTTAATGATTTGATTGCTGTTATTCAGTATCTTGAGATTATCCAGAACAAAAATTCAGATGCTATCAACCATCTGGTTGATCTTAGCAAAGAGCTTTCTGAGACTCAGTCATCTTTAAATGCACAGATGGCAGAAGCAGAGGAACAGAAGAAGGCTGCTGAGGATGCTATGAATGCAGCAATTGCAACAAGAGAGCAATTGCAGGCAGAGCAAGCTCAACAGGCAGCAGCAGAAGCAGCTGCTGCAGAAGAAGCACTAAAAGAGGCTTCTGCTGAGACCACCTTTACCAACGCTTCTGGTAATACCACTGAAGTCACCACCCCATCAACTCCTTCAGCTCAAAATGTTGACTGGTCAAGCGATAAGACCAACTTTGTAAGCAGCTGGGGCGCTCGAATTGACGCCTATCTTGCTGGCTCCCCCCTTGCTGGCTACGGCTCCACCTTTGCCGAGGCTGCATGGGCCTACGGCGTTGATCCGCGTTTATCGCCTGCTATTTCTGCAGTTGAGAGTACAAAGGGTAGGTATAACTTCCTCCCCTACAACGCATGGGGTTGGGGTTCTTCAAGCTGGGGTAGCTGGGAAGAGGCTATCTGGGATCACACAGCTGGTCTTGCTGCTGGTTACGGCGGAAGGCTTTCTGTCTCTGGCGCTGCAAAGTACAACCCAGCTAATCCAAACGGCTGGTACTCGGCAGTTCTCACGCAAATGGAGCTCATCTAAGCCTCTGGCCACACAACCTTTAGAGAACGTTAAACCCCCGCAGTTTACCTGCGGGGGTTTTGTTGTCGGATGCGACTAGGCGGTGAGCACGACCATCGCTAGGATGAGGACAAAGCCGATAAGGTCGGCAACGCTAAAGGTAGTTCCAAGCACCAGTGCGGTGGTGATGGTTGCCATAACGGGCTCGATAGTACCCAGCAGGACCGCTCTAAGTGAGCCTGCGTCCTTAACGCCCTGCAGGTAGAGGCCGTACGCCAAGAAGGTTCCCACCAGCACACCAATAACTACCAGCAAAACACCAAAGGCGTCCAGCTGAGGCATATGGTTCCAGGGCTGATAAAACACGGCAATGAGCGTGCCTGAGAACAGAAAAGCTAGGCCATTAACGGTAAAGCTTCCCCACTTTTCCATCAGAGGCTTTGGCAAAATCGAAAGAGCTGCCTGAGCAAACGCGCACATAATGCCCCAGAAAATACCTGCTGTTGGCAGGCTAAGCGTGCCTGGATTTCCTCCTGTTACCAAGAGATAGGTGCCAATAAGCGCAAAAACAATACCAAGAATCTCTCGACGACGAGGCCAGCGCTTGCCAACCACACAGACAAAGGCTAAAACGCCCAGCATGCCCAACGACTGCATGATTGTTGCAGTTCCAGAATTAGTAGCATTAACTGCATAAATATAAGCAACCTGCGAGAAAAGAATGGCAAACAAGCTAACCACAAATATTTTTGTCAGCTCTTTTGGCTTCCTGATGACAGTTGTGAGATTTTTTCTATCAAACGCAAAAGCAGTTCCTAAGAATAACCAGCAGGCACAAAGCTCACGAATATCAATCAACCACATCGGATCAACGTGATAGGTATCAAGCAGGTATTTTGCAGCGGTTCCAAATGCGCCCCAGGAAGCTCCACCAATCAAGACAAAGAGCATTCCTCGATAGATTTTATTCTTGTTATCAGGAGTTATTTCAGCGTCATCGCTTCCAAGTGCTTCCTCTTCTGCAGAATCCTCTGTAGCATCTGCGGCCTTGGAAGACTCCACATCACTCTCATGAGAAATGAAATCATTCATCTGGGTATAAATCTTTCATTACAAAATACGGATACAAGTGTCACTTTTTCTCTGACGCGGTAGTATCACAATAACAAAAATCCACCTTACCCTGCTTTGTGCGGAGTCTCAAGTCTCCAAACGGTTCAAATGGGCAAGATGGTCCAAAACGGCATTAATGCTCACGTAAGTTTTCGTATAGATTGGCAGCTTATGACATCTAAGTATTCACAGATGGACAGCGCGTTTTCTGTTGGTACGCTTCATGCAGAAGACAAGAGCTTTGAGGTAATCTCAGCTGAGTGGGTTAACGAGATTTCTGGCTATGCCTACATCTTTAAGCATGTTCCTACAGGTGCTCGCCTTATGTGGTTTGCCTGCGACGATGACAATCGCTCGTTTGCCATTGCTTTTAAGACACCTCCTGTAGACCACACAGGCGTCTTCCACATCTTGGAGCACTCTGTTCTCTGCGGATCCGATGCTTATCCCGTCAAGGAGCCTTTTGTTAACCTGCTCAAGACTTCTATGCAGACGTTCTTGAATGCAATGACTTACCCTGACAAAACGGTATACCCTGTGGCCAGCACCAATGTAGCTGACTTGGAAAACTTGATGAGCGTATACCTAGACGCCGTTCTGCATCCTGCAATCTATAAGCGCAAGCGCATCTTTGAGCAGGAAGGTTGGCACCTAGAGGCTGACGAGCAGGGCAATCTGAGCTACAACGGCGTTGTCTTCAACGAGATGAAAGGTGCCCTCTCTGACCCTGACCGTGTTCTCTACGATTCTGTGAGCGAGGCCCTCTTCCCTGACACCGCATACGGCAAAGAATCCGGTGGTAAGCCTCGTGCAATCCCCGAGCTCACCTACGAGAACTTCCTGGACACCCACGCTCGCCACTACGACCTCTCTAACAGCTACACCTTCCTCTACGGCGACCTTGGCTGTGAGCGTGAGCTCTCCTTCATTGCCCAGAGGTTTGCAGCTGCCGAGAAGCGCGATGCAGGTGCCCCTAATCCGCTTAACCTGCAGGCACCCGTGTTGCCCGAGCCTTGCCAGGTCCGCATGAACACCACAGCCGACAACTCCAGCGTTGGCCTGGGCTACGTGCTTGGAACGCCTGACCAGCGCAATAAGATGATGGCAGCAGATATCTTGTTTGATACCCTCATGGGCTCCAATGAATCCCCGCTCAAGCGTGCAATTCTTGACGCAGAGCTTGGCGATGACTTTAGCTACTATCTCTCCGACGACCTTGCCCAACCTATGCTCTTCTTGCAGCTCAAAGGACTTAAAGAGGGTGCAGCTCAGAAGTTCCGTAAGCTGGTAGAAACCACCTGCCAGAAAATTGCCGCTGAAGGCATTGATCCAAAGAAGCTCAATGCTTCCATTGCGCTTGCAGAGTTTAACCTGCGCGAGAATGATCAGCCGTACTCAAACGGTATTGAGTACACGCTGCGTTCGCTTTCAAGCTGGCTCTATGACGACGCACGTCCTCTGGACTACATCCGCTACGAGGACGCCATTGCCTACGTCAAAGAACTTGCAGCTCAAAAGGGCTTTGAGAAGCTGCTGCTGGAGCTCATCTGCAACAGCAAGCACGCAGCTCAGGTTGAGCTTGTCCCTACAGACGAGGGAGACGCTCAAGAAGAAGCCGCTGAACTGGCACAACTTCGCTCCACGCTCACCGATGAGGACGTCGAGAAGATCCGTGCAGAGGTAGAGGCACTGCGTCTGGAGCAAGAAACACCTGACGCTCCAGAAGATCTAGCCAAGCTACCGTCCCTCTCGCTCAGTGATATCGGTGCAGGTAGAGAGCGTCCTGCTGCCTTTGAGGTTGAAGCTCCCCTGCCATGCATTGCGCACGAGCTGGATACTCACGGCATCGACTACGTCTACCATTACTTTGATTTGACCAGCGCGGTTACCTTTGAAGAGCTGCCTCTTGTTGGCATTCTTGCTGAGGTGCTAGGCAAGCTTGATACGGCCACACATACTGCATCTGAGCTGGATATCCTTATTGAAAGCAACCTTGGCCACCTCTCGTTCTTCACGGATATCTACGACCAAGACACGCTTGACCAGGCACATCCCGCCTTCATTGTTGCTGCAAGTGCCCTTGCCGAGAAAACCCAGGGACTTGCAAGTATTCCTTCTGAGGTCTGGTCCAGCACGCGTTTTGATGACTTGAGCCGCCTCAAGAACATCTTGATTCAGCGACGTATTGCACAGGAGCAGTACTTTGTAGGTGCGGGTCATACTGCCGCGCAGAATAAGGCTTTAACCTCCTATTCTGCTGCTAGCCGCGTAAACGATGCGCTGGCAGGCGTTGGCTTCTACGAGTACCTAAAGAACCTGCTTGCCAACTGGGATGAGCGTGCTCCTCAGCTTGCAAAAGACCTGGATGCGCTTACTTGTAAGATTTTCCGTGCGGACAACGTCACCGTCAGCTTTACTGGCTCCACTCAGAGCTGCGAGACATTCTGGCAGGCAGCGGGAGACCTTGGCCTCAAGAAGGGCAATGAATCGCAGGTAGACAGCGCAACGCAGACACTTGTTGTTCCTGAAGGCAAATTGCAGCATGTGGCATACCTCATTCCATCAAACGTTTCCTACGTTGGTCTCTCCTATCCAAACGTTGCCCACGCAACCAATGAACAGCAGGGTAACTGGCTCATTGCCACCAGAGTTCTTGGTCTTGATTACCTGTGGAACGAGGTTCGCGTCAAGGGTGGCGCTTATGGCGTCATGTTCAGAAACTCTATTGCTGGCCTGCAGAGCTTTGTCTCCTACCGAGACCCTGCGCTTGATGCAACCCTTGACCGCTATGTTGGTGCAGGTAGCTGGCTCTCTGAGTGGACTCCAGACGCTGACGAGTTTGAGGGCTACGTAGTTGCCTCTGTTGCAGGTGTTGACGCTCCTGTTCCCGCTCGCATGCTTGCTCGCAGGCAAGACATTGAGTACTTCAACCACCGTGACCCAGAGCGTTTGCTTAAACTTCGCGAGAAGATCCTTCACGCCCAGGTTGAAGACATTAAGGCACTGGGAAGCACTATGCCTCAAAGCTATGATGACCTCTCGATTGTTGTCTTTGGCGCAAAGGATGCTATTGAAGCCTCCAAGCTTGGTCTTGAGGTCGTCGACCTCTTTGGCGGCCAGGAGAACTAGGCCTGGTAGCTGCAACAAAAACGTAAAAGCCCTGTCATGCACACGTATGACAGGGCTTTTCTTGTGAGGTATGAGATGCAGCTAGATGGTCTTCTCGCCAGACAACGTACTTAGGAAGTGGACTACTCGCTTCTCAGTGCTTGAACCGGGTCGGACTTAGCTGCTCTACCTGCAGGAATAAGGCCTGCAAGAAGTGTTAGAACAACGCTAATCAGAATCAAAATGAGCGCGCCATTCAGCGGCAAGACCACCAGGTTGTCCACGTTAAACATGGCTTTGACCGCAGCATTTGCGGGCAAAATGAGCAGCTGCGTAATGCCAATGCCCATAACACCAGAGATAAGACCCTCAATAAACGTCTCCGCATTGAATACGTTAGCAATGTCTCGCCTGGAAGCACCAATGGAGCGCAGGATACCAATCTCTTTTTTACGCTCAAGGACCGAGATGAACGTAATGATGCCAATCATAATGCTCGAAACAACAAGCGAAATGGAAACAAACGCAATCAGCATGGCCGAAATCATATCAACAATCAGCGTAACTGAGCTCATCAGCGCGCCGACAATATCGGTATACGTAACTACCTTGGACTCTTCGCCAGCAGCCTTTGCGTCGGCGTTGTACGTATTAAGAATTTCAACAATCTTTTCTTTACTTGCAAAGTCTTTAGGATAAATGTTGATTGACGTGGGCTTATTAAGGTCCGCATATCCCATCTTGGTAAGATTTGACTCATACGTTGCAGGTGCTGTGCGCAGCATCGACGCAGCAATAGCTGCCAACTGCGATGGATCTGCATTGAGTTTGAAGGCACTTGCCAGAATTGACTGATCTACCTGCATAGCATTAGACATATTTGCCGCAACGCCCTGCATAGCTGCATTAAGAGCTCCTGCAATCTGATTTTGCATCCTCGAAGCAACCTGCGTCATCACGCTTGTCAACGCGGACTGTACGTATGCGCTCATAGCACGCGTAATAGCTGCAGAAAGTGCACTTGCAATCTGTGACTGATAAGCGCTCATAAGCCTCTGAGAAACCTCGGCCTGAACACTTGGAAGGTCTGGGTTGGTTCCCAGCTTATTTGCTAGAGCACTAACCAGCTGTTGCTGCAGGTCATCGGTATCAACCGCAGAAGAAACCGTAGTTACAATCTGCGTGCGTACCTGATCTGTTGCAAGGTAGTCTGCCATGGTCTTACCGGGATTAGCGGCGCTCCAAGAGTTCCATCCCAGAGCAATGTTGCCCATGAGTGAAGAAATAGCAGCTTGTCCGCCTGGTTTGAAATTAACAGTAATGCCAGAAAGAATCTGCTGGATATCTGCCGCAGAGAGCTCTGGGAAAGCTGCCGCCAACGCAGCTGGATCAAGCGAAGACGTAACAGAAGACAGAACATCGCTGTCAGACAAATTAAGCTGTGACGGATCAAAAGCAGGTAACTGCACGTCAGAAAGGTCAAGCGAGGACATATCCAAGCCAGACAGATTAATTGACGAGAAGTTCAGCGCCTGTGGATTAAAGTTGAACGCCGAGGAAAGCACATTCGAATCAACGGAAATGAGAGAGCCAATAGAAAGTCCCTCAGAAGTTTGACCGTTCTTCTCGTCCTCAAAGGTTTTACCAGTGAAAACGTCAACATCTGGACGATTCATCTGATCCTGAACAATGGGAGAAGCTGCCGCATCAGAAATCATTTTCTGAGTCAGTTGCGGCGTGTAGTAAATGCCTTCTGAGAGCGCTCCTGTAGTAGTTGGATCTTTTGCCTGGACAACACCAACAATATGCAGGTCAGGCGCATTAGAAACAAGGTCATTCATGTATGTCTGGTCATCAGACTTATCCGTCCAGACGCCAAGATTGCCGTCCCAAACATAGCGCTGGTTGGGCATAACCAACTTAAATGTTGGAGACATAAGCTGCTCATAGGTGTACGTGCTATCAGACTCTTCGATAGTGCCTGATTCTCCACTTGCAATTTTATCAACAGTAGAGCGCAGACCAGCGTAATCACGCAGGCCAAGCGTGTACTCCAAAAAGTCATCCATGGTACCGTTTGGGCGCAAGACCAAAACGGCCTCATTCCAAGCAGAAGGCCATCTACCAGCGCGAACTGTATAGCGGTCCTCGTAAATAGAAGGATTAGATGGAAGCTCATTAAAAAGCGAGGTGCTCGCAAAAGAAGCAAACGGACTATATGACGGAATCTTAGGCGACACTTTAGAGAAAGTAACGTCTGGCTGTACCTGAACAGGATCAGAAGAGGTGGAATCCGCACCTGCTGGCAGGTAAATAAAGGGGCTTACAGAATAACCATACGTGATGGCGCTTGCGTAGGAGTTGATTCCCCCACCATTGTTGTCGAGAAATGCCTTCAGGCTGGTCAGGTCATTAGAACCAATGCTTTCTGCCTGCATTCCTAGCCTGTTGTTAGTGGGAATAGCGCCTTCAGCAGGTTGATTTTCTAGCTTTGCAGCTTCTGCATTTTTCTGATTTTGCGTCATCTCGCTTTGTGCATCTTGCGTTTGAGAATCAGCCGAGTCAGAGCTGCTTCCACTTCCAGAAATAAAGGAAGAAATATTAACGGACTGTTCAGAGATGGTGAGTGGATACATTGAAAGCGTATCCTCCTCAACCTTTTTGATGTAACCGTTTGCACCATTTGCCAGCGCCAGAATTGCTGCAATACCAATAATGCCAATTGAGCCCGCAAATGCGGTCATGAGCGTGCGACCCTTTTTGGTCATGAGGTTATTAAACGAGAGACCCAGTGCAGTCAGAAGCGACATAGAGGTCTTGCGAGAAGGCTTGGCTTCTCGACGAACAACGCTTGCAACATCAAATGGATCTGAATCTGCAGTTACCTGGCCATCTGCCAGCTCAACAATGCGCGTTGCATACTGATGAGCCAGCTCAGGATTATGCGTAACCATAATGACCAAACGGTCCTTGGCAACCTCTTTGAGCAAGTCCATAACCTGTACGGATGTTGAAGAGTCGAGCGCGCCCGTTGGCTCATCTGCTAGCAAAATCTCTGGATCGTTTACCAGCGCACGAGCAATAGCCACGCGCTGCATCTGTCCACCAGAAAGCTGATTTGGGCGCTTATTTGCGTGTGCTTTAAGGCCCACCTTATCAAGGGCTTCAAGCGCACGTTCATGACGTTCTGTCTTGGAGACACCAGAAAGCGTCAACGCAAGCTCAACGTTACTTACCACGCTTTGATGAGGAATAAGGTTATAGGCCTGGAATACAAAGCCAATACGATTGTTTCTGTACGTATCCCAGTCTCGCTCTTTGAACTTCTTAGTAGAAATACCATCTACCAGCAAATCTCCAGAATCAAAGCGATCCAGACCACCAATGACATTGAGCATAGTAGTCTTACCCGAGCCTGAAGGGCCAAGGATTGCTACAAACTCGTTATCTCTAAACGCAACGGAAATATGGTCCATTGCAGTTTGTTCAAATCCACCAGTGTTGTAACGCTTTGAAATACCTTTGAGCTCAAGCACGCGGTGCTTCTTTCTTGTTGGACTGTATGGAGCGCAGGACTTTCCTGTTAGTTGGCTGCGTCTTCGTTAGCTGTATCTGTATCAGCTACATCGGTCTTCTCGCCAGCAGCTGTCTGAGCTACTGCGTCCTCTGCAAATGGATCAGCAGTGACGTCCTCAATAACCTTCTGCTGAGCCCAGCTCAATCCATAGAGCAGGCCAAAGAGCACCCAGAACCATGGCGCATAGAGCATGACAACCATCAAGAGGGCAAAAAGTCCTCGGAGAAGAGTCCAAGGGAGCACCACAATTAGGAAGAAAAAGAATGGCAGTACAAAGAGAATTGCTGCAAGCGTGCGAAGTACAACTGCCACTGTCTTAGTCAGCGAGAAACCCGTATTGCGTGCAATAAGCAGACCTACCAGGCCAGCAATGCCAAAATACAGCATGATTGGCGCAACAAAATAGGAATAGAACAGCGGTGTAGAAGGGTCTTGAGGCAGCGTTTGCCTAAGAACCATCAGTACAATTCCCAAAACCGTTAAAACGCCAAGAAATGATGCGTTTCCAATAAAAGTCTTTTTCGTCATAGTTAACTCCTTTGAGAAGGGGTATTAAGTATAGTGTAACTAGTACCTTGTTCCCGACCTTGGCTGTTTCATACGCGAGATGTCGCTAAAACCGCTGCTCTCCATATGTTTCAGGGTCAAACGTTTGAATTAAAGGAGTTTTTCATGACTGATGCAGAACTCAAAGCAAGCGCTGAGGCGTTTGTTAACGAGCACTGGGAAGAGATTATTGAGGATATTCGCTACCTTGTGCAGGTAGAGTCCGTTGAGGATCTGTCTCTTGCAGAGCCAGGTAAACCTTGGGGTCCTAAGTCTTATGAGGCACTTCGCCGCGGTCTTGAGATTGCAGAGCGCCTAGGCCTTGAGACCACAGACGTAGACGGCTACCTGGGCTTTGGTGACCTTCCTGGTGAGTCCGAGAAGTACCTTGCTACCATCGCTCACTCCGACATTGTTCCTCTTGGTAAGGGATGGACGGTAGACCCGCTTGACGTTACCCGCCGTGAGGGCTTTATTCTGGGGCGCGGCGTTCTGGACGACAAGGGTCCTCTGGCACTCTCACTCTGGGCAGCACACTACTTTGTTGAGCAGGTAAAAAAGACTGGCAAGAAGCTTCCTTACACCTTGCGCGCCATTGTTGGTAACAACGAAGAGACCGGCATGGGCGACGTCCCTTACTATCTCTCCAAGTATCCAGAGCCAGCATTCTGCTTTACTCCAGACGCTGAGTTCCCTCTTATTTGCGGCGAGAAGGGCGTGTACCACGCTCAGTTCACTTCTCCAAAGATTGCTGGCACACACAGCGAGAAGATCGTTGAGCTTGACGGTGGTACCGTACCTAACGCTATCCCAGGTCTTGCAAGCGCACTTATTCGCGCAGACGCATCTACCTTGGCTGACACTGATTCCATCAAGGTTGAGGACGCAGGTGTTGAAGATGATGGCACCAAGCTTGCTCGCATTAACGCAACAGGTAAGGGCGGACACGCTTCCATGCCTGAAGGAACTGTCAACGCAATTGGCCTGCTTGTAACCTACCTGCTTGATAACAACCTCTGTGGAGAGGCAGAGCGTGACTTCTTGACCTTCTCGCAGCAGCTTTGCTCAACTACTGACGGTACTGGTACGGGCATCCAGAGCGCTGACGACAAGTTTGGTCCTCTGACCTGCATCTCTGGTACCATCCGTACCAAGGGTGATGTGTACGTACAGACTATTGACTCCCGCTATCCAACCTCTACCACCGGCGAGGCAATTACTGCTCGTATGACTGAGTTGGGCGCCGAGCATGGTTGCACCTTTGAGGTTCTTTCCGATGCAGTTCCTTTCTACATTGACCCAAGCTCTCCTGAGATTACTACCCTTCTTGATACGTTCCATGAGTACACAGGAAGCAAAGAGCAGGCGTTTGTTATCGGTGGCGGCACCTATGCACGTCACTTTAAGCGTGCCGTTGCCTTTGGTCCTTATGACAGCAAAGCTGCAAAAGATCTGCCTGAGTGGGTTGGTATGGAGCACGGTCCTGACGAGGGAATCTCTGAGGAATGGCTCAAGCGTGCTCTTAAGATCTACATTGTCAGCATTGCTCGCCTGATGCAGCTTGACCTGTAAAACTACAAGCACAGAAATGTAAGAATAAAGCCTCTGTATTCCATTTGATTTGACTGCCTCCCATTTCTTGGACATAAGAAATGGGAGGCAGTTCATATGCGGGTGATTATGATTCTG
>CALLVW010000005.1:0-12095 GCA_938015835.1 uncultured Atopobium sp.
TAAGTTTAGTACGACTGGGGCTCATAATCCCGAGTGACTTCTCAGTTTTAGGAATATCACTATCAGAGACGTAAGAATTCGAATCTTCCATTGCCCATTTTGCAATTTTCTCAGGATTCTTTACTACAGCAGAGAGCATGACTAACTGTGCTTTAGAGTTCTTCTGTTTAATCTCCGCTATCGTTAGCTCATAGGAAGCCCCACGTGATGGATCATCGATGAGGTGAGCTTCATCGAGAATGAATAAATCAGTCGATGCTATCAGACTGCTTCCATGACGTTCAACATACGCAAACTTCTCTGGCGTAAAGACAAGTACCCTAGGCTTTACTCCTTGCACCTCAAGCCAGGCATCTAACTCAAGAGTATCAGCGGCCTGCTTAATCTCAACAATGTCAGAGAGGCTCCTCTTCAAATCTCTTGCAATCTCAGAACAAAGTGCACGCAAAGGAGCCATCACAACTACTTGCTTACATGCGCTCGCAAGCACTCTTGATCTAATCAAAAGTTGAATGCTGTGTGTCTTTCCCGAACCCGTAGGCAGCTGAACAAAGAGATTCTTCCCTCGAAAAGCTCCGGCTTGTCCTATGTTCTTTTGCGCTTGCCAAAGCAAACGGCATGCACCATCCGATTTGAGATACGAGCTCCATCGGGCTTTATCCAAAGCGCTAAATTCTGGAAGCAGTTTGCTGGCGGCAAAATTTATCGCTATTCCAATGGCAACACGACAAACTTTTCCAAATAGATGACTTTCTGGATTATCAAGGTTAAGCAATGTGGAAGCTTCTTCGTACACCAGGCTAAGAGGAATATCATCGCCTTCGATATATCTGATCAGATTTGGGAGCTTCAATCCCTCACCTGGAGAGGTTCCCTTAAGCAAATACTGCACGAGAGAATAGAATCTTGCTCCCATTTCACCGTAGTAATGCGAGTCTATCACATGTTCAGAAGCGACTGCAGCGGAGCCAAAGTTCTCTAATAAAAAGTATGAAGCCATCGCAAGGAGCCAGAAGCCATCGCTGAACTGTTTGTGATCTTGCTCAGATGAAGCCGCGTCATAAAAAGAAGCAGCTTCCTTCAATTTTCGTAGCACGTCCTTATCGGGTATCGTACTCTGCAGCTTCGCATCAGCATACGATGACAGGGCGTACATAGCGTTGAAACAAAGATCGTCAGAATCATACTTAAACTCAGGATATTCTTCTCTTGGGGTAGAAAACTCAACAAGCTTTGCCTTTGTTTTAGCGTACTGAAGCTTTCTCCTTATCAGCTCCTCGCCGCTCAATACATTATCGCTTGAGAAACCTCCGTCATTCATTGCGTCATCCTGCCATAGAGACTGTTAACGAGATCCATCAGCTTGCTTGCATGAACAACAATAAGTGGACTAAAAGGACTGAGGCCTACATCGGTAGGTGCTTTACAAGAAAGGGCATCAATCGGTTTACCATGTGACGTAGCTACTGCAGAGCCAAATATCTTTTGGCATGGTGAGCCACCCATATCTGTAAAACGTTGTAGATTATTCTGTGTAGTCTGGTCGTTGACATCAATTGCTTCATCAATCATGTATTGCAAGGTCATTGGCACTCGATTTGGATCTTTTTCAGAGTCTTTCGTTGCCTTTTTCACTGTTTTTATAAGTTCTGCGTCGCTTGTCTTTGAAGCGTTTGATTTAACTTCAAAAACAAAAAGCTTGTCTGAAGTAGATGAACTATTAACGTTTTTTAATTGATATGCAATAACATCACTACCATGCTCGGAGGCATTCTTGTCCTTGCGATTGCACTGTTTATAGCGGGGAACCGCTAGCCCATATAAATATTGAAGAACATCAGAAATAAGAATCTCAGCAAAATCGCCACTTCTGATACTGGGCATATCAGGAACTACTCGTAATGGAAGGTATTGATCAGGAGTGGTCTGCCTTGCCACAACTCTATGTTCAAGCACATCATCACTTATATAATGTCTGCGCAGATGTAAAGCCCATTCATCTAAGACGTCGTTACTACATGCCCAATCAAGACGCCAGCAGTACACCACTGTACCATCTTGAAAGGCGCATTGCTCTGCTGCGAGCCAGGCAGTAAAGAACGGCTCGTCTTCATTCAAGCCATCTGTTCCCATCTGATTCATGAGTTTATACCCTCAATTTTCAACCAACCAAACGTTCTGATACAAAGTCTTCGGTTACTTATATTATATGCATTTCGATATCTATTACCCTTTTGAACATTTTGAGACATAGATACGAAATATTTTTAAGCATAGGAAAAATGTTAAACGTACTAAATGAATATTTCCTAGCTGTGAGGCTAATTCTAGTGAATAGCAAAAAACCTAAATTTACCTTTTGCAGCAAGTGTTTGTAGCATCAAAAACCGCATCCGTCATGCTGCTATTTCGATGGAGCGCTAACCGCCCGGATCCCAAAGATAAGACCACGCAGGAAACAAAATCCTGCGTGGTCTTTACGGTGCGTATGTTCAAACGCTTCTATTTCTGAGGATACAGAACCTCAAGGATCTTCTCGGCAGAATCAAATGCACGTGGAGAGTAGTCGATGTACTCAGAATATGGAATCTCTACGATGCTCTTGTTGGCAATAGCGGGGACGTTCTGCAGGGAGCTCTCGCCCAGAAGAGTGTCTTTAGCTACAGCGTCAGTTGCTTTATTGCGCTCTGCGGTGACGTAAATAATGACGTCAGGGTTGAACTTAATCAGATTCTCATACGTCAGGCCATTTGCAGACTGGGTTGTAGCAGGAGTAGCTCCAAGCTGGTCAATGATAGTAAACTCAAGGCTCTTCTCGTTACCACCAAAGAGACCAAACGTGCCGTCCTTGAGGTTGGTCATAACCAGCACGGTCTTCTTTGCGTCTTTCTCGTGTGCTTTAACGCGCTCGTTAATGGCATCAAGGCGCTTCTGCAGGTCAGCGGTATAGGTGTCGGCATTGCTCTGAACGTCAAAAATAGATCCGAGGTTCTTAATATCAGAGATAATTCCGGCAAGCGTTGGATCGCCCTGCTCAGAAGATGCCAGCTGTGTATAGACAGAAATTCCCAGGTCAGCGTAGTCCTTTGGAGAAGTCTGGTCCTTTGAAGTGAAGAGACGGGAACGTCCCACAATAAGGTTTGGATTAGCGGCAACAACAACCTCGCGAGAAAGACTCTTCTTATCGCCCAGCTGCTTGATGTTCGCATACTCGTCAGCAATGTCTGAAGGCATTGGCGCATCAGGCTTGATAGTGCCAATAATCTTGGAACCAAGGCCCAGACGCAGCAGAATCTCGGCTGCAGAATCTGTCAGGGTAACAACACTCTCAGGAGCCTTGTCAAACTTTGCCTCAAACTCATTGCCATCACCGTCATAGAGCTTGAACGATACGGGATAGCTCGTATTGGCTGATTTCTTTTCTTCTGTAGCAGGGGTAGATGGGCTAGACGGTGCATTGTTGCACGCAGTAAGACCCAATCCAGCAGCAGTTGCAGCAAACCCTGCCGCAATGCTCAAAAAATTCCTTCTCGTAAAGAGATTTGAACTTACACGAGGATCCATCGGATATCCTTTCATTCATCTGTTGATACTCAACAGGCGATTAATACACGTAATCAATGCTGATACCGTTTCCAGCAGTTGATGGCCTCACCGCACCCTCAACGCCATAAACATCAGCAAGTAACTCAGGGGTCACAATGTCCTCAGGTGTTCCCTCGGAAACAATAGTCCCCTCTTTTAAGAAATACAGGCGGTCGACATAATGAGCTGCCATCACAATGTCATGCAAAACAGCCAGGCAGCTGATACCAAGATTGCGAACAAGTCGCAAAATATCAATCTGGTACGTAATATCAAGGTGATTAGTAGGCTCATCAAGCACCAGAAACTCTGGTTCCTGAGCCAACGCACGAGCCAACATGACACGTTGTTTCTCGCCACCTGAAAGCGTGGCAAACGAGCGGTCTTCAAAGCGAGAAAGGCCAACTTTCTGAATGACGTCAGAAACGATTGCCTCGTCGTGATCGGTTTCTTTTGACAGCGCCGACTGATGAGGACTGCGTCCCAACGACACAATCTCGCGAACGGTAAAGTCAAAGGACAGCGAGTTAAACTGGCTTACAACCGCAACCTTACGCGCAAAGTCACGTCGTGATATCTCAGTGGCGTCGCGATCGTCCCACAAAATCTGGCCGTCATAGCGATGACCAAGGCCATAAATTGCCCGCAAAAGCGTAGACTTGCCGGATCCATTAGGGCCAAGGATACCCACAAACTCGCCATCTTCCACGTTTAGTGAGACGTCCTTTACAATCGGCTTGTTGTGAATGGTGACCGAAACATTTTGCACTTCAAGGCGCATGCTACTCACCATCCCTAAAGCTGTAGTTACGTGCAACCATGATGTAGACAAAGAACGGCGCACCAACAACAGCGGTCAGAATGCCAATAGGAACTTCGGCGTTGCCTAGGACGGTACGAGCACAGGCATCTGCCCACAGAATGAAAATGGCTCCAAGTACCAGCGCCGTTGGCACCAGTCTTCGGTGATCAGACCCAACAAACGAGCGCGCAATATGTGGAATGATAAGACCAACAAAACCGATGGTTCCCACTGATGAAACAAGCGTGCCAACCATGAGCGCAGAAATGGTCAAATATGCCCATCTGCACAAATTGGTATTGAGGCCAAGCGTTGTAGCAGCCTCGTCTCCCATCAGAAGCACGTTGAGGGAGCGGAACTGCGTTAAGAAAAACACACTGACGAGAAGTACTACAACAACGGAAACGCCAACGTTTCCCCAGCTTGCTCGTGCCAAAGAGCCCATGGTCCAAAACTTCAGATCCATCATGCCCTCAGCGTTAGCAGCAATAGTGATGATGAAATTAGACAGCGCCGTGAACAGAGCGTTCAAAATCATGCCCGAGAGAACAAGCTTTGACGACGTCATATGTCCGCCGGTAGACGCCAGCAACAAAACGCCAATCGTGGCAATTGTTGAGCCAATAAACGAGAACAGTGGCACCGAAGAAATTCCCACAACGTGTACCGCTCCGGCTCCAAGCATGATGGCACAGGTAGCTCCGCACGAAGCTCCTGATGAAATGCCTAAAATATACGGCTCAGCCAAGGTGTTTTGAACTGACGCCTGCATGACAACACCCGCAAGCGCAAGGCCAGCTCCGGCTACCACACCCAAGATGATGCGGGGAAAACGCAACGACCAAACGACCTTCTCGACAGGTCCTCCTGCAGCTAGAGCCTCCGGTAGCGGCATGCCAAAAAGATGATGCATCAACACGGCATATGCGTCTTGCAAGGACACGCCGATGGCGCCCATCGTCGAAGTTATTACAATGCTCGCTGCCAGAATTGCAACGAGAACTCCCATGAAAAGACGGAACGGTCCGGCTTTTCTTACCATACAATACCCCTCTAAAGTGACGCTGCGTTTTTGCGCACAACGCACAATGTACAATGCGCGTTACACAGAAGCAGCGGAATTTTTGAAAGTTAACTATATCTTACTTTTTGAGTTATGAGAAGCTGAACGAATTGAAAAATGCTTAAAATACCTACATCCCTCTGTGGGATGCTCTCCGCGAGGCGACTACTGCGAGACGACGCCGGCACCAACAGGCAATAACAGACGAGGTCAGACGAGGACTTTCATGGATTTATCAGCTCTGCCAGACAATACAATCGCAATCGGAGAACGCTCCGAAGTTCCTGGTCTTCTTGTTATTCTCCATGGCTCGCTGCTTATGCCCAAGATAGCTGCGCTTCTTACTTCCGGGAAACTTGACGAGACCAAGCTCCCCCAATGCCTCACCATTACCGCACCATCTGATCAAGCCTGCTATTCCCCTTGGCCAGCGGCAAGCGCGCGAACAGAAGCTCCAAATTTTGGAGGATTTGGAAGAGAGTTTCTTTCTGATGTCGTACTTCCAGCTGTCAAGAAGTACGCTGCTCTAGCTACTCATACCGCAGAGGATACGTGTCCTCTTACCTTGCTGGGCTATTCATTATCGGGTTTATGCAGCCTCTTTGAGATGCAGACAACCTGCCGCTTTGACCAGTATCTTCTTGCCAGCCCAAGTACGTGGTTTCCCGATTTTGTTGAAACTTTTGATACGAGCCATGTGCGTTCGGACATTCGCTGGTGCATTGCAAGCGGAGAAAACGAAGGTAAAAACCATCCTGAGCCCCTGCGCTCAGTGAGGCAGACAACAGATGCACTGGTTGATAAGCTGGCGGCTGCTGCTCCGAAGTATCAACGTATGTTGGATTCTTACGATCATCACAAGGGTCTTGAGCTGAGATTGCAGCGATTGCTGCAGTTTGGATTTGATGCGTAGAGAGCCGTTTTTCTGAGGAGAGACGATTTTATGCATGAAGACGATCTGTCTTCCCTGCTGCGACAACTGGCCGAAACGGCTTTCCCAGCCTCTAATAATTGCTAACAAAAAACCCGCCGATGGCGGGTTTGAAATTCTTATGGTCGCGGGGGCAGGATTTGAACCTACGACCTTCGGGTTATGAGCCCGACGAGCTACCAGACTGCTCCACCCCGCAATGTAAACGCTTGCGCGAACAAGTACTATACCTCGCAGCACTCTCTACGTCAAGCAAAATCGACGATTTTCTCGCCATGAGGGTATGAGGCTTGCGTACAAGAGCCAAGAAAGTTGCACTGTCGCCAGCACAAGTGGGGTCAGACGGCTAAACTATTGATACTGTCTTTGGGGCGCTGTGCTTGCGCCAAACAGCTATCGAAGGACTTTTGAGGATGACATTACACGAGCTCCTGGCGCTCTTTACCAGCAAGAACATCGAGTACACTACCGCGCATCTTGACGCGGTGGATCAAAACGCACAGCTTACCGATGTTGCAAGCGATTCTCGTGAGGTCACCCCTGGCTCGCTGTTTGTCTGCAAGGGCACACACTTCTCGCCAGCGTATCTGGCAAGCGCGGTGGAGGCTGGGGCTGTTGCGTACCTCTGCCAGCAGACGCTTGCGGAGGAGTTGCAGGCAGTGGCGCCAAACGTAGCCGCCATTTGCGTGGATGACGTGCGCCTTGCCATGGCCTACGCAGCCGCAGGCGTTGCAGGACATCCCGACAAGAAGCTCACCACCATCGGCATCACGGGCACTAAGGGCAAGTCTACCTGCTCGTATATGCTGCGCGCCATTCTTGACGGCGACGAGCCATACTCTAAGTGCGGCGTGATTGGCGGCATCGAGGTGTTTGACGGCAAGGACACGCAGCCCGCGCACAACACCACGCCCGAGGCTCCTGAGCTGTGGCGCCACCTCAAGCATGCCGCAGAGGCGGGTCTCCCCTACGTTGACATGGAGATTTCTAGCCAGGGCCTCAAGTACGACCGCACGGTTGGCCTCAACCTAAGCGTGGCGGTGTTCCTAAACATTGGAACCGATCACATTTCCCCTGTTGAACACCCTACTTTTGAAGATTACTTTGAGAGCAAACTGAAGATTTTTGACCTTGCTCGCGTGGCCGTCATCAACAAGAACACCATGATGTTTGACCAGGTCATGGAGCGTGCACAGAGGTGCGAGAAGGTCCTGACCTTCTCCACAACCGATTCCGACGCCACCGTTTGGGCGGACGAAATCACCCCTCACCAGGGCATGGTCACGTTCACCGTGCACACGCCAACCTGGACCGGCGCCGCTGCGCTTCCTATGTCCGGCCTCTTCAACGTGGAGAATGCTCTTGCAGCAATCACCGTTGCTGACTACCTGGGCATTCGCAAGAAGGACGCTGTGCTTCCGCTGATGAACGTTAAGGTGCCAGGCCGAATGGAGCTGCTGAGCTCGCCTGACAACAAAGTAACGGGCTTGGTCGACTACGCCCACAACAAGCTTTCCTACCAGAAGCTTTTCTCGTCAACGTCCAAGGAATTCCCTGGTTATGGCCGCTATGTGGTCATGGGAGCCGTTGGCGGTAAGGCGTACAACCGTCGCCAGGAGCTGCCGGAAGAGGCGGCCAAGTGGGCGGACCTGATGATTTACACCACCGAGGACTGCAACATGGAAGATCCTGCGGTGATTTGCGCGCAAATGGCCGAGGCCACGCCCGAGGGCGCCGCGCACAAGATTATTCTTGACCGCTACGACGCCATTTACGAGGCAGTTTCCGCAGCTTACGACGACCCTCGTCCGTCGCTGGTGTACTTGCTGGCTAAAGGTGACGAGCCGTTCAACATTATCGGCGGCAAGCACGTTCCATGGATGACGGACGCTGCCGCGTTCAAGGCCGCTGTCCGAGCCAAGCTGGACGAGCGCGCCGGTCGCAGGTAGCGGGGAGCACGGCGGGCGCGGGTGTCGCTGCAAAGGTTGACGGAGCGGGTCAGAAAAGCGCAGGTGAGTTGGTGGACGATGGTGCTTCGATCCAGATAATCCTTGAGCCGCGCATGATTGAGAAGAATAGTGTGCGTTCTTTAGTTCGCTAATCAGATTTCTGCATATTTGTGTAATAAAATGCATTCTTATGAATACGTAATTTTTGACCTCAAAATTATGTGCCGAAAAAGGTAAAAAATGCGTTTAGTTGGGGATGAAAACTTAAAATTGGTCGATTTATCCCCAACTAAGACGATTTTTTACCGCCTCAAAAACTTTTATCTGGGGAAACGTTGTATGCAGAAACCTGTATTCCCCAACTAAACGCATTTTTTACCACCTGGGTGCGCGGGCGCAGTTACGTCCCAAATTACTCAAACAAGGCGAGAGAATCAGGCTCCATGAGAGCTCTCATGAAGGGGCTTTCGAAATCAGCTTCGGACATACTTCAAAGCGCGCCTGAAAAGTGCAAAGAATCTGTATTTCAGATACAGATTCTTTGACGAAATCAGGCAAATCCACAGTTTCTTTTACGTTTTCAGGCAGAATTTACAGATTCTTTGCAGAAATCAGGCGCGCGGCAGTCGCGCACCAAATGCGTCCAGGCGCACGCCGAACGCACCGCCCATCTGGCGAGAAACCCGTTCACTAGCAGCGGTTACGCACAAGAAAGCCCGGTACCCACATGAAGTGGATACCGGGCGGAAAGCACGTTTGTGCAGGTAGCGCGCGACACGCGTGCGGCGTGCGCAGCGCAGCCCGAGCGTGTTACTCGTTGTCGCCAGCGGTTGCCTGAGTTGCGGAGATTGCCTGATCAGCATCGGAAGCGTCTGGCCAAGACCAGTCGGTGAATGCTGGGTGATCATAGCCCTTCTCGACAGCAAACTCGAAGGCCTCGGTGCGGAACTTCTCCCACTCGTCGATCTGATCTGCCCACTTCTGAGCGTCAATCATGCGGAGAGCGTCAGCAGCAAGTGCCCAACGGTCCATGTTGTTCAGGCGCAGCATGTCGTAAGGAGTTGTGGTGGAACCCTGCTCCTCGTAGCCGTGAACGTTGAAGTTGTCGTGGTTTGGACGGTTCCAGATCAGGCGGCGGACAGAACCGGCGTAAGCATGGAATGCGAAGAGAACTGGCTTGTCTGCGGAGAAGAGCTTGGTGAACTCCTCGTCGGAGAGCGCCTCATCGTTCTCGGAAGCGTTCTGGATCTTGAGCAGGTCAACAACGTTGACGAAGCGAGCCTTGATGCCCAGCTTGCCAAGCATGTCGAGAGCAGCAAGGAGCTCCTGGGTTGGGACATCGCCGCAGGATGCGAGGACAATGTCCTCCTCGCCAGCCTCAGCGTTGGAAGCCCACTTCCACTCCTTAGCGCCAGCTGCAAGCTCCTCGCGAGCCTCGTCGAGGGTTACCCACGTTGGAGCAGGCTGCTTACCAGCGAAGATTGCGTTGATGCAGTTTGTGGAGGTGTAGCACTTCTCGCCAACTGCAAGCAGGAGATTAGCATCTGCTGGGAAGTAGATGTTGGTGATGTGGTCGTTGTTGAAGCTCTTGTTGAGCATGATGTCAACAAAACCAGGATCCTGGTGAGAGAATCCGTTGTGGTCCTGGCGCCAAACGTGGCTGGAAAGGACCAGGTTAAGAGCGGAGATAGGCTTGCGCCATGGAATGTGGCGGACGGTAGCCTCAAGCCACTTAGCGTGCTGGTTGATCATGGAGTCAACGATGTGAACGAATGACTCGTAGCTAGACCAGATGCCGTGGCGGCCGGTCAGGGTGTAGCCCTCAAGCAGGCCCTCGCACTGGTGCTCGGAAAGCTGCTCGATAACGTTACCAACTGGGGAGATGTGCTCGTCGTTCTCGAAGTCATCGTTGAAGCCGCCGAACCACTGCTTGTCGGTTACCTGGAAGGAAGGCTGCAGACGGTTGGAAGCGGTCTCGTCAGGTCCGAAGATACGGAACTCGGAGCGGTTGCTGTTGATGAGCTCAGCGGTGTACTCGCCAAGGACGCGCGTTGCCTCAGTAGCACCAAAGCCGTGGCCCTTCTCGGCAACTGGGATCTCGTACTTCTTTGCGTCAGGAAGGACGAGGTTGCGGCGGATTGCGCCACCGTTTGCGTTAGGGTTAGCGCCGAGGCGGAGGTCGCCCTTAGGCATGAAAGCGGTAACCTCTGGACGGATTGCGCCCTTCTCGGTGAAGAGGGTCTCTGGCTTGTAGGAGCTCATCCAGTCGCGAAGGACCTGGAAGTGAGCCTCGGTGTCGCGAGCGGATGCCAGTGGAACCTGGTGTGCGCGCCAAGAGCCCTCGGTCTTCTTGCCGTCGATGTAAGGAGGGCAAGTCCAACCCTTAGGGGTGCGGAAGATGATCATTGGGTAGTAAGGACGGGATGCGTCACCTGCGGCTGCGCGAGTCTTGATAGCGCAGATCTCGTTGAAGACAGCCTCGAGAAGAGCTGCGAAACGACGGTGAATGGATGCGTGATCCTCGTCGTCGAAGCCAGCAACAAAGTTGTATGGGTGGTAGCCCATGCCGCGGAAGAACTCGTCGCGCTCACCGTCGGAAATACGAGCAAGGATGGTTGGGTTAGCAATCTTGTAGCCGTTGAGGTGCAGGATTGGGAGAACGATACCATCGGTCAGTGGGTCCATGAACTTGTTGGTCTGCCAAGAAGTTGCAAGTGGGCCGGTCTCTGCCTCGCCGTCGCCGACAACAGCGACTGCCAGCAGGGATGGGTTGTCCAGGACAGCGCCGTATGCGTGGGACAGGGTGTAGCCCAGCTCGCCGCCCTCGTGGATGGAGCCTGGAGTCTCAGGTGCGTAGTGGGAAGGAATTCCGCCTGGGTAAGAGAAGCGGCGGAAGAACTTCTGGAGGCCCTCTTCATCGTCGGTGATGAATGGGTAGGTCTCGCGATAAGTGCCGTCGAGCAGGGACTGTGCGGTACCTGCAGGTCCACCATGACCAGGGCCCATGAGGAAGATGGTGTTCTGGTTATGGTCGCGGATGAAGCGGTTGACGTGGCCGAACAGGAAGTTCAGGCCTGGGGTGGTTCCCCAGTGGCCAACCAGGCGATGCTTAACGTCCTCGCGAGAGAAGTCACCCTTCATAAGTGGGTTACTACGAAGATAAATCTGACCAACAGACAGGTAGTTAGCTGCGCGCCAATACCTATCGACGCCGGCAAGCTCGTCCTCAGATACAGGCTGATTCAGGGTCTGCCAAGGTGTGCCGTACACGGGCTGAGCCATGTGCTCCTCCTTTTCTTGGGCTGCTACCTGCGTGTTTGTGCAGGTTGAGCAACCTCGTTGCTTCCATCACCTGAGCGTTTGTTTTGTTCGCACTCGGCTGCGGGCGGCTGCGAGCTGCGACGCAAGCGCCTTGCGGGCGCGTTGAAGCGAGCAAAACAACACATACATAACAGTATGATGCTTCGGCTATGTTTCAAATACTACTCTAAGTGATAAAACGTTTTATCACTGTGAGATTTCTTGAAATTTCTTTCCTGAGAGACGCTTAAGCTGTCTTTTAAGCAGCAAAACAATCCCCCAACAGTACCCACAATGCCAAAATGCAACCAAAATGGTGCCCATGTAAAGCGTATACACACCAAAGTGGTAAAAAATGCGTTTAGTTGGAGATTTCATTTTTCTGCATACAACGTTTGCCCAGATAAAATTTTTTGAGGCGGTAAAAAATCGTCTTAGTTGGAGATAAAACGTCTAATTTTCAAT
>CALLVW010000006.1:0-33015 GCA_938015835.1 uncultured Atopobium sp.
ACTTTCTCAAAGTACTATGTCTATGGGAAGAACTTCTGTAGGAGAAGAGATTTGTCCACAGTTGTAATATGACTAAAAAGTTTCGCTTCTCATTTCACGTGGTGTAAGAGAAAAGTAGTCCTTAAATTTCCTATAAAACTCTGATGTTCCACCATAGCCGATCATTGAAGAAATAGTAGAGACAGGCAATTTGGTATGAATTAACAGTGTTTTTGCTCGTTCCATTCTTTGCTCTAAAACAAGTTCAGAAAAAGTCTTGCCACATTTTTGTCTGAGAAGTTCAGAAAGATAAGTTGGTGTATATGAGTATTTTTCTGAAAGTTTAGCAAGTGTAATACTTTCTGAATGAGCAGTAATTTCATTAAGGATAAGAGCAACCGTCTCATTAGTGTTACCTGGAGTGAACGTATAGTGAGCATCGGGAGAAAGGCAGGTAATAAGCGCTATAAGCAAGGAAGTAACAATAGCTTCCCAATTTGGTTTTCTCTCGGAATAGGTAATGATTATTTGAGTATAAAGTGTATAAATTTGTTCAATATCAGCTGGATGAATATTTTGCGGCAGTGTATTTTTATTTGATATAAGGTTTGTAGTAAAAGTAAAGAAATCTTCTGATGAAGGCATTAGAAAGAAAAGAAAACTTCCAAAATAGTTTTTACGAGCAAGTATTGAGAGACTCACAATGTCGTCTCCATAAGGTTTTGTAGAAAATTGGCCTAAATTTGCTAAATCAAAAGCAGAAGTGAGTGTAAAAAATCCTCTGATATGAGGGTTAACAGACTCTTCTGTTTCGTAGTGTGCACTCAAAATGACATTTGAAGCGTCACCTTGAGCAAGAGAATTCCCATTGGCAAGTATATTTTGAAGTGCTTGAGTTAGTCGCTTTTCGCTCATAATCAGCCTTTCAACGGTATTTTCCTGCGTCAAATTATAGGGTGATAACGCAATTTTATACGAGAAACCCGTCTTTAACCTTAAAGAATTTATCAACTGATTATTCTATAAGTGCAGGTAATCAATATTTTGGAGGCGATGAGTATGAATAAACGTCTCTCTCACTTATTTGTTATACGAAAACATATGCTTCTATCTGCCCTTGGTTTGGCAATTGGATATATTGCTGTTGCAATGCTGGGCATTTTTACAGGCGATTTAATTGATAGTATGCTTAATGTGCAAGCTGTTGACGGTGTTTGGCAAAAGCTAGGGCTGTTGTTGCTCCTTTCGCTTGTAACGCTTTGCTTAAGCTTTTTTCTCACTGTTTGGATTCCACAAAAGCTCAATTTAGAAGCTGCGGTTGCTAGTTCCGAGGTAGCGATATCGGAATTCTTAAAGATGTCTCTTCGTGTTTTTTCAAAAAAGAAAACCGGACACTATCTTAATGTAGTTACTATGGCGGCTTTTGTCTTCAGTGGTGTTCAAATTGCAGTAAGCGTTGAATTTCTAGGTGGTCTTTTAGCAGTTATTGTTTTGGCAATTGTGGCGTTTACGGTAAATCCATGGATTGGTTTACTTGTCTTACTTTATATCCCTTTTTATTTAATGATTGTTGATTATCCGAGCAAGAAAACAAATGAGATTTTGACCGAGTCAATGAAAAAACGAGAAGGCTGGCTGGATATCGGTACGCGCATAATTGAGGAAAAGCTCTCGATTAATGTGCTGCGAGCAGAGAACTATTTTGAAAATGCTTATGAGGCGGCTAATGATGAGTATTTCCTCTATGTAAAGAGAAGTAGTTTTTTCAGTGCTTTATCAAAGAGCCTTCCATCAGCGCTTTCAAATTTCACGCAAGTCGTAGCCATAATTACAGGTGTTATGCTGCTTTCCATAGGTCAGATGAGTGTTGGAGAGATTTTAGCCGCCTATCTGATTTTGTCAGTATTGAGCGAACCGCTTGATACGGTTTGTTCTGTTAAAAGCTCATATCTTGCTGCAAAAGCGGATATTGATGTTTATCTTGAGCACGAGAAAGAATCCCAAGAGCCTTCAGGTTATGAGAAGCTTTGGAACTCTTCACTTGAACCAGCTGCAAAGATAGGAGAGGGAACTCTTTTAGCTACTCTTGAAGGACCAGAGCTTTTCCATACACAAGCCCTCAGCATTCCACAAAGATCTCTCGTGGTGGTAAGAGGTTCCAATGGTTCAGGCAAGTCTTCTTTCGTGGATCTTTTGGCAGGCTGCTCTGATCCATCACTATTCAGTGGCGATATAGAGCTTTCGGATGATCTTAAAGACTGTTCTCGTTTTGCTCGTCCGGTACCTCTTGTAGAAGGAAGCCTTGCTGACAATATGTTTGGAGAAAAGATTGATCGTACGGTTTACAACTTGCTCGATTTTTCCTCTCTTGAGACGCATGCTTTTGACGGAAAAGAGGAGTCCGTTTCTTTGGGTGAGCGACAAAAAATTGGTCTTTTGAGAGCTCTATCCAGAAAACAAGGGGCACTTGTTTTGGATGAACCTCTACAGAATTTAGATGCGCCAACAGCTCAGAGGCTTTGTAGATATCTCGCCAACCTCAAAGGTGATCGGACTGTCGTGGTGATTATGCACTCCGATGAACTAGATCAAGAAGCAGACGTTCTTCTCGATATCCAAGATGGCCAATTACATGTGCATTGATGGGGGAGAGGAGACAATAATGAATACACGAACCAAATATAAGTTTAAAGTACCTTCATCTCTTGTCATTACAAAGAAAAATATCTTTTTAATAGCAGGATCAGTATTATCAACTGCTCTTTCTGTCGCTACGAGCTTGGCCTTAGGCTCAATAGTGAGCACCGTTTCTCAAGGCTCTTGGATGACTGGTAAAACGATTATTTTTGTGGGGGTACTATTTCTTTCTCTCGTATCGGCAGTCCTTGTTCTTACATTTAAAGGATGGTTTCCTGTGCGTGCGGCGATTATCCAAAGAATGAGCTGTACTACGCAGGTTATACAAAGGGTTATTGCGATGCCGGCCCGTGTCTACAAAAAACATGAAAAAGGCTACTACATGAACCTCTTAAGTAGTTCTGCGACCATGTATGGATCTGTGTATAGTGCTGTGAATATTGCCATTTTGAGTTCTGTCGGATGTATCGTAGTGATTTTATTAGCGCTTCTTATTACCAATTATGTATATTTCATCGTAGTGCTTACCTATATTCCTATCTTATTTCTTGTGACAAGGGTTCCAGCCAAGCGGATTGCTGATTTACAGCGAAATATTATTCCAGCTCAAGATAGATATTTGAACGAATCAAAACGCATCGTAGAAAATAAAAGAGCTATCAATATTGCTCGAGCTGACGTCTTTTACAAAGAGAGATATCATGACATCGGTTCAAGGTACTTGGATTCCATAAAAAGATACCGGTTTAATGAGGGATTGAATGAGAAGATTCCAAGCAGTATGTGCTCTCTGCTGCAGATCATTATGCTTGCCCTAACCATTGAAATGTATCAGATCCATGTTGCGTCTGTAGGAGATATTTTTATCTCATATCAACTTTGCGCGTTGATTCAAAATCCTCTAGCGGAACTTTTTCAGTCAATCATGTTTGTAAAAGCAAATAAAGTTCATCTTGAGCGCCTACAAAATACTTTCAAAGAATCCCAAGAGCCTTCAGGTTATGAGAAGCTTTGGAATTCTTCACTTAAACCAGCTGTAAAGATAGGAGAGGGAACTCTTTTAGCTACTCCAGAAGGACCAGAACTTTTCCATACACAAGCCCTCAGCATTCCACAAAGATCTCTCGTGGTGGTAAGAGGTTCCAATGGTTCAGGCAAGTCTTCTTTCGTGGATCTTTTGGCAGGCTGCTCTGATCCATCACTATTCAGTGGCGATATAGAGCTTTCGGATGATCTTAAAGACTGTTCTCGTTTTGCTCGTCCGGTACCTCTTGTAGAAGGAAGCCTTGCTGACAATATGTTTGGAGAAAAGATTGATCGTACGGTTTACAACTTGCTCGATTTTTCCTCTCTTGAGACGCATGCTTTTGACGGAAAAGAGGAGTCCGTTTCTTTGGGTGAGCGACAAAAAATTGGTCTTTTGAGAGCTCTATCCAGAAAACAAGGGGCACTTGTTTTGGATGAACCTCTACAGAATTTAGATGCGCCAACAGCTCAGAGGCTTTGTAGATATCTCGCCAACCTCAAAGGTGATCGGACTGTCGTGGTGATTATGCACTCCGATGAACTAGATCAAGAAGCAGACGTTCTTCTCGATATCCAAGATGGCCAATTGCATGTGTGTTGATGTGGAAAAAATAGATTCAAAGGCATGGGCGCTTTGTCCCTTCCATTACGCTAAGATTGTAAAGTAATTGTTTATTGAGAGATTTTGCTGATAAAACATATTTGTCTTAAGTTTGGAGCGTAGGGATATATGCCATTGCAATTTAACAGACTCGGTATCACTCCAATCGTCGTTTTTAACTTTATTATCTGGCTTTTCTTTACACTCGCATACTTCTACCAGATTGTGTATATCCTTCGTGTTTTAGTTAAGGGTGAGGTAAAGCTTCCAAAGGCAAATAAGCAGCACCGCTACGCTTTCTTTATTGCTGCTCACAACGAAGAGCCAGTTATTGGCAATCTTGTCAGGTCTATTCTTTCTCAGGATTATCCTCGAGAGCTGATGGATGTTTTTGTTGTTGCAGACGCTTGTACCGATAAAACAGCTGAAGAGGCAAGAAAAGCTGGGGCAATTACTTGGGAGAGAAATGACCTTGCTCGTAAAGGTAAGAGCTGGGTTATGGATTACGGTTTTGACCGTATTCTTAATGAGTACGGTGACAAATACGAGGCTTTCATTATTATGGACGCCGATAACCTGGTTTCTCCAAGCTACTTGAAGATTATGAATCAGGCTTTTGACGCAGGATATCTTGTCTGCACCAGTTACAGAAACTCAAAGAATTTTGATTCTAGCTGGGTAAGTTCTGCCTATGCTACTTGGTTTATGCGTGAGGCAAAGTTCTTGAATAACGCCCGTATGATGATGGGTACTAGCTGCGCTGTTTCTGGTTCCGGCTGGATGGTTTCTTCTCGCATTATTAAAGGTATGCATGGATGGGATTTCCATACCCTCACTGAGGATATTCAGTTCTCTACCTTCTGCAGCGCTCATAACATCCAAATTGGCTATGCGCCTGCAGAGTTCTTTGATGAGCAGCCTTTAACATTTAAGGCATCCTGGACACAGCGTATGCGTTGGACAAAAGGCTTCTACCAGGTGTTCTTCTCGTATGGCTTTGATTTAATTAAGGGTATTTTTAAGGGTCAGTTTGCCTCATACGATATGCTGATGACTATTGCTCCAGGCATGATTTTGACGCTGCTTTCAGCCTTTATTAATGGCACCTACCTGCTGGTTGGTTATTTGAGTCACGGCTTTGTTGCTACTGACGCAGAGATTGCTATGAGTGTTGGCTCTTTGGCCATGACAGTTTTCTCGATGTATGCGGTTTTCTTTGTTTTGGCGCTTATTACCACTATCTCGGAGTACAAGCATTTTCATGTAAAGAAGAAGTGGCGTATTTTTACTAATCTCTTTACGTTCCCTATTTTTATGATGACGTATATCCCTATTACCGTTGCGGCTTTGTTCAAAAAGGTTGAGTGGGTTCCTACTAAACATGACATTGCTGTTAACTTTGAGGATGTTATTGCTTCAAGTGGGAGTTCAAATTAAATAATTAGCTCCACTGGTGGTACAATGCCAAAACACGTTGAGCATGACCGGTAGGTCAGGAGGGAGCCAAAAACAATGGCAAAGTTCTTCGAAGGCGAATCGCATACATTTTCTGAGTATCTTTTGGTCCCTGGCTATTCATCAGCTGAGAACATCCCCGCAAATGTTTCTTTGAAGACTCCTCTGGTAAAGTTTAAGCGTGGCGAGGAAAGCGCAATTGAGCTCAACATTCCTATGGTATCTGCAGTAATGCAGTCAGTATCTGGTCCTCGTTTGGCAATTGCCTTGGCCCAGCAGGGCGGCATTGCCTTTATTTATGGCTCTCAGTCCGCTGAGGATGAGGCTCAGATGGTTCGTGAGGTTAAGAGCTACAAGGCAGGCTTTGTTGTTTCCGACTCTACGCTCACTCCAGAAATGACCCTTGGTGACGTGCTTGATCTTAAAGCGAAGACTGGTCACTCCACCATGCCTGTCACTGATGACGGCACTTCTCGCGGAAAGCTCGTAGGTATTGTTACCTCTCGTGACTATCGTCCTTCTCGCGATGATCGCTCTAAGCTGGTATCTGAGTTTATGACTCCAGCTGATAAGCTTATTACCGCAGCTGAGGATACCACCCTTAAAGAGGCAAATGATCTTATCTGGGACAATAAGCTCAACACCCTTCCTATTGTCGATAAGAACGGTCATCTGGTCAGCCTTGTATTCCGCAAGGATTATGATTCCCACAAGTCGGCTCCAGATGAGCTTCTTGATGACTCTAAGCGCTATATGGTTGGCGCTGGTATTAATACTCGTGACTATGAAACCCGCGTTCCTCTGCTTGTTGATGCAGGCGCTGATGTTTTATGCATTGACTCTTCTGAGGGTTATTCCGAGTGGCAGAAGCGCACGCTTGAGTGGGTTCGTGCAACTTACGGTGATTCCGTCAAGATTGGCGCAGGTAACGTTGTAGATGCTGAGGGCTTCCGCTTCTTGGCAGAGGCTGGCGCTGACTTTATCAAGATTGGTATCGGTGGCGGTTCTATCTGCATCACTCGTGAGCAGAAGGGTATTGGTCGTGGTCAGGCAACCTCTGTCATTGATGTTGCTCGCGCTCGTGATGAGTACTTTGAGGAGACTGGCATCTATATTCCAATCTGCTCTGACGGTGGAATTGTCTACGACTATCACATGACTTTGGCCCTTGCTATGGGTTCTGACTTCATGATGCTTGGTCGTTACTTTGCTCGCTTTGATGAGAGCCCTTCTGACCGCGTTATTGTTAACGGCTCTTACATGAAGGAATACTGGGGCGAGGGTTCTGCACGTGCTCGTAACTGGCAACGCTATGACCTTGGCGGCAACAAGCGCGGTCTTTCCTTTGTTGAGGGTGTTGATTCCTACGTTCCATACGCAGGTCCTTTGAAGGATGGCGTTGAGGCATCACTTCTGAAGGTCAAGTCCACCATGTGCAACTGCGGTGCTCTTGATATTCCTGAGCTTCGCGATAAGGCAAAGATTACGCTTGTCTCTTCAACTTCAATTGTTGAGGGCGGCGCACACGACGTCTTGCTGAAAGATTCAAACCAGCAGGTCAGCTATAATTTCCGTTCATAACTCACAGGATTTATGGACTACGAGCGTCACCAAGTATTTTGCTTGGTGACGCATCGCTATAAGAAAGGGGAACTCGTGGAAAACGAGGAAGTACAGAACGTATCCGATACAGGTGATTTTCCTGCCTACGATGCTGAGGCTATTGAAACTAAGTGGCAGCGTGTCTGGGAAGAGCAGAATCTTTACAAGACAGAAGAAGACAGCTCAAGGCCTAAAAAATACGTTCTAGAGATGTTCCCTTATCCTTCGGGCGATCTTCATATGGGTCACGCTCGTAACTACACCATTGGCGACGCTATGGCTCGTCAGGCTCGTATGCGTGGCTTTGACGTTTTGCATCCAATGGGCTTTGACGCTTTTGGTCTTCCTGCAGAAAACGCCGCTATTAAGCACAATACTCAGCCTTCTGTGTGGACTCATAAAAATATTGACCAGGCTGTAAAGACCATGTTCCGCATGGGCTTTGCTTACGACAAAGACCGCATGTTTAACACATGTGACCCTGAGTACTACAAATGGGGTCAGTGGATCTTCCTCAAGATGCTTGAGAAGGGCCTGGTATATCGTGCAACAAGTCCCGTTAACTGGTGTCCTAACGACAAAACTGTTCTTGCAAACGAGCAGGTAGTTAACGGTAAGTGCTGGCGCTGTGGCGCGGTTCCAGAGAAACGCGAGCTCTCTCAGTGGTACCTGCGCATCACTGATTACGCTCAGGAGCTCCTCGACGACCTTGACCAGCTTGAGGGCTGGCCAGAGCGTGTTCGTGCCATGCAGGCAAACTGGATTGGTCGCTCCGAGGGCGCAGAAATTGACTTCATCCTGGCAGACACTGATGGCGTCACGCCAACTGATACTAAGATGACCGTCTTTACTACTCGTGCAGATACCATCTACGGCTGCACCTTCATGCTGCTTCCACCAGAGTCTAAGCTTGCTGCTGAGCTGGTAGGGGATTCAGAGTATAAGGCTGCCTTTGACGCTCTTCACGAGGAGGCTGTAAAGGTTTCTTCCATTGATCGCCAGGGCACAGACCGCGAGAAACACGGTGTATTCACAGGCCGTTACGCAATTAACCCCGTCACCGGACAGACCGTACCAATTTGGGTTGCTGACTACGTCCTTCTTGACTATGGTACTGGCGCCGTTATGGGTGTTCCATCAGGCGATAAGCGCGACTTTGACTTTGCTAAGAAGTATGACCTCCCTATTGTTCCTATTATTTGCGAAGAAGGAACTGATATTTACGAGGAGCTCAAGGGAGTTTCCGAGTACAAGGTAACTTCCGTTGACTGGGACGGTCCAATGGATACCGTTGGTATTCTTGTTCAGTCTGGTCCTTTCACTGGACTTCGTGGCGGTAAGCATTCCGAGGCAGAAGAGGCAGTTGTTGCCTATCTTACTGAGCACAACGTTGGACGTAGAACTGTTCAGTTCCGCCTTCGTGACTGGCTCATCTCAAGGCAGCGTTACTGGGGCAATCCAATTCCAATGATTCATTGCGATTGCTGCGGTGACGTCCCAGTTCCTTATGATCAGCTCCCTGTTACGCTTCCAGACAATCTTGACCTGGCAGCAGGAGATACCCTTGCTGAGTGCAAGGAGTTTGTAGAGACCACCTGTCCTCAGTGCGGCAAGCCCGCCAAGCGTATCACTGATACCATGGACACTTTCACCTGCTCTAGCTGGTATTATCTGCGCTACTGCGATCCACACAACACCGAACTTCCTTTCTCTAAAGAATCAGTGGATCGCTGGATGCCGGTAGATAACTACATTGGCGGCATTGAGCACGCAATTCTGCACCTTCTGTATTCTCGATTCTTTACTAAGGTCCTTCGTGACCTGGGCATGATTGCTATTGACGAGCCATTTAAGAACCTGATGACTCAGGGCATGGTCAAGGATGAGCACGGCGACACCATGTCAAAGTCAAAGGGTAACGTTGTACCTCCAAGCTCTGTCATTGAGCCTTATGGTGCAGATACGATGCGTCTTGCCATTCTCTTTGTTGCTCCACCAGAGAAGGATTTTGACTGGGACGAGAAGGTCGTTGCAGGCGCAAACCGCTTTATCAAGCGTGCATGGCGTGTGGTTTGGGAACTCTCTCGCACTGCTGACGCTTCTGCCGTACTCGACCACACAGCTTTGGATGCAAAGTCGCTTGAGCTCAACCGGGTCCTCAACGCTATGGGAATCCGCTGCACCACCGAGTTTGACAAGGGTCAGTTCAACACTGCTATTTCTGCAGTCATGGAGCTGGTTAATGCAGCAAGCGCCTATATCAACGAGGTTCCTGCAGAGTCTAGAGATGCTGCACTTTGCTACAAGGTTGCAAATGATGTTGTTGCCATGCTGGCTCCAATCATTCCTCACTGGGCTGAGGAGCTCAGCCACGAGGCTCTGGGTAAAGACACACCTGTTTATCACCAGCCTTGGCCAGAGTTTGACCCAGAGCAGGCAAAGAGCAATACCGTTGAAATTGCTGTTCAGCTTAAGGGCAAGGTCCGCGCTCGCATTGAGGTTGCTGCAGATGCTTCTGAGGAAGAGCTCACTGCAGCTGCAACTGAGGCAATTGCCGATCAGCTTGAGGGTAAAGAGATTAGAAAAGTCATTGTTGTTAAGGGTCGACTTGTGAATATCGTTGCCTAACAGCAAAAACACTTGACGAGAAGCCCTTTATCTCGTAAGATATCTCTAAACGTAGTTGTTATTAGTTGGAAGTGGGGTTGAGTTTTGACCCCGCTTCCTTTCTGTATGTAGATGAGGAGGTCAAATGCAAAACGAAGGTGCAACACAGAAAATCTTGTCCGCACTAGAGCAGGCTGCACTCAATCACCACATTGATATTGTTGATGTTGAGATTGTTGGTTCTTCCAAGAATCCTGTGGTCAGAGTAAGAATTGACCATGATGATGAGACAGCAGAGACCATTTCTCTTGATGAAGTTGCTCAAGAAACATCATGGATCTCAGAGACCATAGATGAGCTTGATCCATTCCCAGCATCATTTACCTTGGAGGTTTCTTCTCCAGGAATGGCTCGTCCGCTTCGCCGCGCAAAAGATTTTGAGCGCTTTGCAGGAGAAGAGATTCAGCTTCAGACTACCGCCACAGAGGGACGCCGTAAATTTACCGGCAAACTCTTGGGCATTGAGGGTACAACTATCTCAATCCAGACAGAAGATGAGGTCTGTACTGTTGATTTGTCTGAGTTAAAGAAGTGCGTTATTAAACCAGTTTTTGATTTCTCGGCCTCAGCCAAGAAGTAGATAGAGAGGATTATTCATGGCATCTGAAATGATGGAAGCTTTGATGTTGCTTTGCCAGGAGAAGCACATCGATGAGTTGTATCTTCTGGACCGTTTGGAGCAGTCTCTGGCAAAAAGCTATGCTGACGTCCTCCATCTTGATTTTGGCGCCCGTGTCACCATTGATAGGGCTACTGGTCGTGTCTACGTCTATGAGCTTGTCCCTAAGGGTGAGCCAGATGAGGAGACTGGTGAGTACACTGAGTTTGACGAGGTAGACGTAACTCCTCCAGATACCAGCCGTATTGCTGCACAGCATGCTAAGGCAGAGATTAAGACCCTTGTGCGCAATGCCGCCCGTGCTCAGATTTATGATGAGTTCCGTGGCCGCATTGGTGACATCATCACAGGTACTGTTCTTCAGTCCACTCCTGATTTCACCATCATTAAGATTCGTGAGGGTGTTGAGGCAGAGCTTCCACACTTTGACCAGCGTCGTTTCCCTGATGAGCGCGATGAGCGTCCAGCAGGCGAGCGTTACCTTCACAACCAGCGCATTAAGGCAATTATCGTAGACGTTCGCGATCCTAATGCAACTCAGCCAGCAGTTCGTGGTGAGCGTCAGCGTCCACCAATTGTTGTTTCTCGTACCCATCCAGATCTTATCCGCCGGCTCTTTGAGCTTGAGGTTCCAGAGGTTTATGACGGTGTTGTAAGCATCCGCTCTATTGCTCGTGAGGCTGGCGTCCGTTCCAAGATTGCCGTTTCTTCCGTTGACGAGCGCCTTGATCCAGTTGGTGCTTGCGTTGGTCCTAAGGGCAGCCGTGTTCGCACCGTAGTTTCTGAGCTCCGTGGAGAGCGCGTTGACGTTGTGCCTTGGTTTGACGATGCTGCTCGTTGTGTTGCGTCTGCACTTTCACCTGCACGCGTTTCTCGCGTTATTGTTGATGGCGCTACGGGACACGCAACTGTTATTGTTCCTGATGATCAGCTGTCTTTGGCAATTGGTAAAGAGGGCCAGAATGCTCGCCTTGCTGCTCGCCTAACTGGTCTTCACATTGACATCAAGAACGAATCCCTTGCTGCAAGCATTCTGAACAACCTTCCTGAGGTTGTTGAAGAGACTGTTGACGAGGAAGAGATTGCTCATCGTTGCAAGTATGTGAGCCCTAATGGAACTCCTTGTCGCAACATGGCAAGACCTGGTTCTGACTTCTGTGGCATTCATGATGACATGGAGAATGCAGAGATTTCTTCTGATCCAGACTCACTGATCTAGTCAACTACCTGTAACTATCCCGTCAACCGGAAGGTTTTCATATATGGCAAAAATGCGTGTACATGACCTTGCCAAAGAATATGGTATGCAGAGCAAGGAATTGCTCGAGCACCTTGCGGACATGAAGATTCCTGCAAAGTCCGCTTCTTCTACGCTTGAAGATGCATATATCTCTATTGTTCGTAAGAAACTCCAGCCTATTATGGAGGCTCGTGCCGCTGAAATCGCAGCTCAGAAGGCTGCTGAGGAAGAGGCTGCTGCCAAAGAGGCAAAGGCTGCTGCAGAGGCAGCAGAGGCTGAGCGACTTGCTGCAGAGGCAAGGCGTGAGGCTGAGCGTGCAGAGGAAGAGAAGAAGCGCGCAAAAGAGGAGGCTGCTCGCAAGAAAGAAGAGGAGCGCCGCCGCGCTGAGGAAGAGAAGAAGCGTCTTGAGGCTGAAGAGGCCGAGCGTAACCGCGTAAAGGATACCGCTCCTAAGGCTGCTCCTTCTTTCAATAACCTGCTTGACCAGATTGCTCAGCAGGAAGAGGTATTGAAGCAACAGGCAGCAGAGTCCGCTGCCCAGAAGAAGGCTGAGAAGGGACCAAGAAATCACGCTCGCGCCAATGCAAGCGAGGCAAGTGGCGCTTCCACTCGCCATAACTTCAAGAATGAGCGCGATGACGCTTCCATGTCAGAAGAGCGTCCAAACGGCAAGCGCAAGAAGAATCGTCGCGGTGGAGATGATGGAGAAGACCGTTATAGCCGCATGGCACGTGAGGCCGAGGCTTACAACAGAAGCCGCGTTTTAGATGAGGCTCGCGTTGCTATTGAAGAGGCAAGTCGTGAGTCCACTGGCCGCCGTAAAAAGCGTAAAGAGCGTCGTCAGAAGCAGGCTGCAGAGGCTGCTATGGAGCAGCGTATCGAAGAGGCACTTGCAAATGACCAGGATATTTCCCAGCTTGATACGGTAAAGGTCCCTCAGGGTTCTACTGTCTCTGAACTTGCTGAACTTCTTGGTGTTCCTGCAAATGACATTATTAAGCGCCTGTTCCTGCTTGGCAATCCTCTGACGCTTACCGAGACCATGTCTGATGAGCTTATTGAGATTGTTGCTGATGACCTTGGCCGCCAGATTAAGATTATGTCCAAGGAGGAGGAGAATTCCTTCACCTTCTACGATGATCCTAAGGATTTGAAGCCACGTCCTCCAGTAGTTACCGTCATGGGTCACGTTGACCACGGTAAGACATCGCTTCTGGACGCAATCCGTCACACTGGCGTTGCAGCTGGCGAGGCTGGCGGCATTACTCAGGCAATCGGTGCTTCTCAGGTCACCATTAATGGCCGTGAGATTACCTTCATTGATACCCCAGGCCACGAGACCTTTACCGCAATGCGTGCTCGTGGTGCAAAGGTCACCGATATTGTCATCCTGATTGTTGCTGCAGACGACGGTGTTATGCCTCAGACCATTGAGTCTATCAACCACGCAAAGGCTGCTGGTGTTCCAATTGTTGTTGCAGTCAACAAGATTGATAAGCCAGGCGCAGATCCTACCCGTGTTCGTCAGGAGCTCACCGAGTACGGTGTTATTCCTGAGGAGTGGGGCGGACAGAACATGTTTGTTGATATCTCAGCTAAGCAGAATTTGGGCATCGATGATCTTCTCGAGACTATTCTTTTGCAGGCAGATGTTCTTGAGCTGAAGGCCAATCCAGACACCTTTGCGTCTGGTAACGTTCTTGAGGCTAAGCTTGACCGTGGTCGCGGCTCTGTTGCTACTGTTCTGGTCACACGCGGTACACTCCACATCGGTGACGCTCTTGTTGCTGGTATGGCATTTGGACGCGTCCGCGCAATGCTTGATCCTAAGGGCAACGCAGTTACTACCGCTGGTCCTTCTGACGCAGTTGAGATTCTTGGTCTGCAAACCGTTCCTGGCGCAGGTGATGAGTTCCGCGTCTTCCAGGAGGAGCGCGACGCTCGTGAGCTTGCTGATCAGCGCGCCCTTAAGGCTCGTATTGAAGAGCAGAACCGTGTTAAGCACGTTACCCTTGAGAACCTCTTTGACACCATGGCTGACCGTGACGTCAAGGAACTCAACCTCATCATCAAGGCTGACGTTCAGGGCTCCATCGAGGCTCTTCAGGATTCCCTGGACAAGATGGACCAGTCCGAGGTTCGTATCAGTACCATCCACTCTGCTGTTGGTGGCATTACCGAGACAGACGTTGTTCTCGCTGACGCATCCAACGCAATTATCATTGGCTTTGGCGTCCGTCCAGATGCAAAGGCTAAGCTTGCTGCAGAGCGCGTAGGCGTTGAGATTAGAACGTATAGCGTCATCTACAAGGCAATCGAAGAGATTGACGCTGCTCGTATTGGTATGCTTAAGCCAACTGAGCAGGAAGTCCAGACCGGCGTTGCTGAAGTTCGCGATACCTTCAAGGTACCTAAGGTTGGTATTGCTGCCGGCTGCATGATTTCTGAGGGTGAGATTTCCCGCGACGATAACATCCGCCTCATCCGTGACGGCTTTGTTGTCTACGATGGAAAGATTGCATCGCTCAGGCGCTTCAAAGACGACGTTAAGAGCGTTAAATCCGGCTACGAATGCGGTATTGGCCTTGAGAACTTCCAGGACATCAAGCCTGGCGACCAGCTCGAGGGCTATCGCATTGAGCAGGTGGCTCGTACCGAGTAAGAAAGGACAGCATGAAACAGAATCAGTTTTCTCGTCGTACTAATGAGATTGCTCGAGAAAAGCTCAGCTGGATCCTTTTGTTTGAAATTTCCGACCCTGATCTCCAGCTTGTGACTGTCACAAGCTGCGAGGTCTCGGTTGATAAGTCCTTTATGCGCGCCTATGTAAGCTGTGAGCCTGATCGCTACGATAAGGTCCTTGCAGCTCTTAAGCGTGCTAAGGGTAGGATTCGCTCGCTTTTGGGCCACGCGCTGAACTGGCGTGTAACCCCTGAGCTAGATTTCAAAATTGATACCACTACCGATGAGGCTGAGCGTATTGCTCAGGCACTTGAGGTTGTTCCACCAACGCTTGGTGTTGCGAAAGACGAGTTTGGATACCCTCTAGCTTCTGATGAAGAGAAATCTGACGAGGAGGCGTAAGTAAGTGACGTCACTGAATACAAAAGTCAGTCGTCCAGAATTTGACGAGGTTATAGCTCTGATTGAGCAGGCCTCGTCAATCGTTGTTTGCGCGCATACTTCTCCTGATGGAGACGCGATTGGCTCTGGATTAGCACTTTCTTCCATTATTCAGAGAAGATGGCCTAGCAAAACTGTCACCAATCTTTTGGCAGATGCTGATGGAGAAGTACCACGCATTTACAAGTTTCTTGATGGTACCGAGAGCTTTGTACCTGCAAATAAGTACGAGGGAACTCCAGATCTTTTTATCTGCGTAGATCTTTCTACTGCAGGTCGTTTGGCTGATGCAGAAACGCTGATGGAGCGCTCTAAGACGGTAGCAGTTCTTGACCATCACCCTTATAACAATGTGTATTGGAATGCAGGACTTGTGCGTCCTGATGCGGCGGCAACTGGCGTCATTATCACCGAGTTTGCCTGTCATTTAGGCGCAGAACTTATTCCATCTGAGGCACAATGTCTTATGTGTGCGCTGGTAACTGATACTGGTCGTTTCCAGTACCAAAACGCTGACGGCGAGGCTTTTGAGGTAGCAAGTTTGCTGGTAGAAGCAGGTGCTTCTCCATCTCAGATTGCGCTTCATGTCTACCAGAGTGATCGCTTGGCCTATCTTCATCTTGCCGCAAAGGTTATGGGTCGTATTCTCACCTTTGGTGAGGGTCGCGTTGCCTACAGCTACGTTACTACTGCAGATCTTTCTGCATCAGGTGTTCCTTTAGCAGAGATGGATGGCCTGGTAGATATTGTGCGCTGTGTTGAGGGAACTGAAATTGCTCTCTTCCTCAAAGAGGTTGACGGCGGAAAAGTTCGTGGCAATTTGCGTTCCAAATCTCAGCTAGATATTTCTGGCGTAGCTCGTCAAATGGGTGGCGGTGGACACACTGCTGCAGCAGGCTTTACCGCTAAGGGTACCATTGATGACGTGTTTACCCAGATAGTCCCTCTACTCATTGATCTTCTCGCCCTTAACAAGGAGTCATAGGTGAAGCGAGGAGCTAGTGGAATTAACGCACTTATTGCTGTTGATAAACAGCTTGGGCTGACCAGCCATGACGTGATTTCTCGTGTTCGCTGTGCATTTGGCGAGAAACGCGTGGGACACGCAGGCACTTTGGATCCTAATGCAAGTGGCGTGCTGGTAGTGGGCATTGGACTTGCTACAAAGCTTTTGGGCCTTCTGACGCTTGACCGCAAGGGGTATGTAGCCGACATTTCGTTTGGAGCTCGCACCTCAACTGATGATGCAGACGGTGAGGTGGTGGCCACGTCACCAGTACCTGCAGAGTTGCGTGAGGAAGCGTTTGCCCGCGCTGCGTGCGCAAAGTTGGTGGGCACCATAGATCAGCTGCCACCAGCAGTTTCCGCAATCTCTGTTGATGGCAAACGTGCCTATCAGCTTGTTCGTGAAGGCAAAATGCCAGAACTAACGGCACGTAGAGTTTCTATTTATGACGCCACGCTTTTGGCGGTGCATGTGCCTTCTGTTGAGGATGACTCACTGGTATGGACGGTTGCTTTTGATGTTTCTAAAGGCACCTATATCAGAAGTATTGCTCGTGACCTGGGTCAATCTCTTGGCACAGAGGCTCACATTAGTGGCCTAAGAAGGACGTTCTCTGGTCCCATTACGCTTGGTAGCTGCGCTTCATTAGAAGAGCTTGAACAAAGCCCAGCTCAAGTGCTTGAAGCCAAACACCTCAATCCAACTGAGGTCCTTGGCTATCCTGTGCACGGGCTGACTGGAGCGGAATACAAATGTGTTGAGGTTGGAAAGCGTTTTGGTATTCCAGAAGATCTCTCTGAGGTTGCTCATAACTCGCTGGTCAGCCTTGTGTGGAACGATGCTCTTGTGGGAATTTGGACAAGGCAGGGCTCCTGTCTAGTCTGCCAGACCAACTTCTCTCAAGGTATTTTGTGTAAGTAAGGATGCACGTTGAACAAGGTAGAACGCATAGTACAATCCGTTTTGTATGGAAGTGAGTTGCCGGCTCCACGTGAGCTTGGTGATGCTGACTTCTATACACTGCGTTCTGACTGCTACAAGCAACCTTGCGTGTGCGTGCTTGGTGTCTTTGACGGCCTCCATGAGGGCCACCAGGGTCTTCTCGCCAGCGCAAAGAAAGACGCTGAGGCTCGCAATGTGCCACTTGTTGCTGTGACATTTCTGCCCGATCCTGTTGAGGTGCTGTTTGATGGCTCTCCTCGACGTTTGCTCTTGGGAGTAGACAGGCTTCGCGCGCTTGCTGCATGGGGAGTGGATGGCATTCTGGTGCATCACTTTACCCGCGAGTTTGCGGCATTGAGTGCTACGCAATACGTTGAGGACAAGCTGCTTCCAAGCGTCTCAGCTGTGTCCGTTCATGTAGGTTCTGACTTTGGCCTGGGCGCACAAGGCGCTGAAGGAAGCGCGTTGCTCACCTCGCTTGGGCATAAGCATGGCTTTGAAGTTCATGCCCACGAGCTCTTTTGCTCAGGTGGACAGAAAATCTCTGCTACTCGTATTAGGGGCTTGCTTGAGCAAGGCAAAGTTGAGGAGGCAGCAAGCCTGCTCGGCTGCTGGCACTTTTTAAGCGGTGTGGTCAAGCATGGTCGTGGTCAGGGCACTGGCTTTGGTTTTCCTACGGCAAACGTTGCGCTTGACCTGCATGATTGCATTCCTCAAGACGGCGTGTATGCGTGCTATGTGGTCCATGGCGCAACAGCTTGGCCCGCTGCGGTTAATGTGGGAAAAGCTCCTTCATTTGAGTCTCAAACAGGGCCTTTGCTTGAGGCTAATCTTCTAGGTTTTAGCGGTAACTTATATGATTTAGAGGTTCAGACGGTATTTGTGAAGAGACTGAGGGAATCTAAAAAATTTGATTCGCTGGAAGACCTCAAGCAAGCCGTTCGTGGAAATATAGATTGGGTAGCCCAGAATCTGGGTACGACTTCATATAACTTAGAAAGCGGGGAGGTGGAAGATGATAACTGACGAAGATAAAGAGCGTGTAAGACAAGCAACAGACTTTGTCACGCTTGTTTCAGAGACAGTTGAGCTTAAACCCCGAGGTCAGGACTATTGGGGATGTTGTCCCTTCCACCAAGAAAAAAGCCCCTCATTTAAGATAAACCCGTCCACGGGTCTTTGGCACTGCTTTGGCGCTTGCTCCGAGGGCGGAGACGTCTTCAGTTATGTCATGAAGCGAGAAAACCTGGATTTTCCTGATGCCATTAGATACCTTGCTGATAAAGCAGGCATTACACTTTCAGAAGAGGCTCATGTTTCTAAGGGCCCTCGCAAGAATCGCTTAATTGAGTGCCTTACCGAGGCCGAGAATTACTTCCACTCCATGCTTATGCGTGGAAGGGGAGAAGGTCCTGAGGCGGCGCGTGCATATCTCTCTGGTCGTGGATTTGGAGCAGCTGTCTGCAAGCGCTGGAAGCTGGGATATGCACCTGGCAGAGGCGCGCTTGTAGCGCACCTGCGTAAATGTGGCTATACCACGCAAGAGATGATTGCTGCCAACCTTGCCGTTGAGCGTAATGGTCGCATTAGCGACTGGTTCTATGACCGCGTGATGTTCCCAATTCATGATGAACAGGGAAGAACCATTGCTTTTGGTGGCCGAATTACTAAAAAGGTAGAAAACGCTCCTAAGTACCTTAATACCAGGGACACTTCTGTCTTTAATAAAGGTAAACACCTCTTTGCCTACGACGTGGCAAAAGAGACTATTGCCGCTCAGTCTGAGGCCATTATTTGCGAGGGCTACACTGACGTTATTGCCATGCATGAGGCAGGTTTTACCAACACTGTGGCAGCTTTAGGCACTGCATTTACGTCTGAGCACGTCAAACTCATCGATCGCCAGCGTGCACGCAAAATTATTTGCATGTTTGATGGCGACGCCGCAGGTCAACACGCTGCCGCGCGTGCTATTAAATTTATCGATAAAACAACTGCTGCTTTTCTTTGCGTTGTTTTGCCCAATAATCAGGACCCCATGGAGTTTCTCGCCGAATCAGGTGCAGATAAGCTGCGTCCTATCTTAGATGCAGCTCGCCCGCTTATGGACTTTGTCTTTGATGCCACAACCGCGCAGTTTGACTTATCCGTGCCTGGTGGTCGAGTCAAGGCGCTTGAGGCTCTAGCATCCTTATTGGCTCCACTCAAGACATCGGTACTTCTGAGCGAGTATGCACTTCGTGTGTCTGACCTGCTTCATATTGATGTTGAGGAAGCAAAGCGCGCAATTAAAGCTGCACCTATTCAAGATGATTCGTTGGATTCTCGCACTTCAAAGGCAGCACGCAAACAGCCTCAGAAGAGTGCGGCCAACTCTTCGTACAACTCAACTTCCAAGACTTCAACGTATACTGACGGTCCTTCATACGATGATGTCCCACCGTATGATGAGGTTCCGCCATATGACGATCCATCTTCGTATGGTGTCTCTACTGATGCTTATGCATCACACGGTTCGCAGGGACTTTCCGCAGAAGACCGCAGACAGGTCAACTCAGAACTTGAACTTTTAAGCGCTATGGCAACAAATCTGTCCTTGGTGCGAGAGTATCAAGACCGTATTGCAGACTTTGTGTGGGCCGATGCTCGCCACCAAACTATGGCATGGGCAATGCTTGCTACTCCAGAGGGAGCTACACCAGCGCAGGTAGTTGCTGCAGCTGCAGCTGTTGAGCCAAATGCGGCAGCTATTCTTTCGTCTGGACGCGTGATATCTGAGGGCAACTCCGATACACGCCGCTCACTTGAGTTTATTGTTGATACCGTTGACTACTACTCAGTGCAGCGCAAATTGCGAGAAATTCGTTCAAATTTACGCTCCAGTTCTTATGCAGGGGAGTCTTCAAGCGGACCACTTGCTGAAGAGCAACTTGCTGCTGCACAGGAGCTTCAGACACGAGCGCTTGAGTTAGGCAAGAGGCTAACTTCAGGGCAGTAGAAAATACTCATTTTATGGGGATGCTACTCATCTGACTTTTTATAAATTAAAATGAGTAGTTTGATTAGGTAGAGAAACTTTTGGGTATAAAGATTTGCGCTAATCTATCGAAAGGATATTTGTGGCTGCAAAAAAGGCAAATGAAGAGGTCAAACTCTCAGATGAGCTTACTAAAATTGTTGATGATCTGGTAAGTTCTTCAAAGTCTAACGGTAGTATCAGCGAAGACGATATTCAGGTTGCCATTCGTGACGTTGACGTTAACGATGATGAGCTTTCTGACCTGTATGATTCGCTGCGCGTTAAAGGTGTTGAGATTACTACCGCATCTGAAGCAACCGTTTCTTTCGCCATTGAAGATGACGCCGTAGAGGACGATTTTTCATCCGATGATGACTTGGATGATTCATCTGATTTTGAAGATGAAGATGATGAAGATTTTGATGCCGTAAATGAGGCTCGCGAGGTCAAAGAGGCTCTCCGCTCTGTTTCTAAGGCAAAAGTCTCCAAGCCAAAACGTTCTTCTCGCGCTCGTGCTCGCCGTTCAGACACCACTACGGTTATGCTTACCGGCGATCCTGTCCGCATGTATCTTAAAGAGATTGGTAAGGTTGACCTGCTTACTGCATCAGAAGAGGTTCACCTTGCTATGAAGATTGAGGCGGGTACTGCAGCTTCTCAGAAGTTGGAGGATTTTGAGGATGGCCTCATCGAGCTTAACCGCGCAGAGCAGCGCCGCCTTATGCGTATTGAGTCTGTAGGACTTGATGCTAAGCAGCAGCTTATTTCGGCAAACCTTCGTCTTGTTGTCTCAATTGCAAAGCGCTATGTTGGCCGCGGTATGCTGTTCCTTGACCTTATCCAGGAAGGTAACCTGGGCCTTATTCGCGCTGTCGAGAAGTTCGATTACACCAAGGGCTTTAAGTTCTCAACGTATGCAACCTGGTGGATTCGTCAGGCAATTACCCGCGCTATTGCAGACCAGGCACGTACCATTCGTATTCCTGTCCACATGGTAGAGACAATCAACAAGCTCATCCGTGTTCAGCGTCAGCTTCTGCAAGATCTTGGTAGAGATCCTACCCCAGAAGAGATTGGTGCAGAAATGGGTATGTCTCCTGATCGCGTTCGCGAAATCCAGAAGATTAGCCAGGAGCCTGTCTCTCTTGAGACGCCAATTGGTGAAGAAGAAGATTCACAGCTTGGAGACTTTATTGAGGACTCTTCAGCTGTTGCTCCACCAGATGCAGCTTCTGATTCAATGCTTCGTGAGCAGCTGGAGCAGGTTCTTGACGGTCTTGCTGATCGTGAGCGTAAGGTTATTAAGTTCCGCTTTGGTCTTGAGGATGGCCACCCTCGCACGCTTGAAGAGGTGGGCAAGGAGTTTGGAGTTACGCGTGAGCGTATTCGCCAGATTGAGTCCAAGACCTTGGCAAAGCTTCGTCATCCTTCTAGGTCCGGCCGTCTTAAGGACTATATGGAGGAGTAGCTTCTTGGTTTAGGTATGCAAGAGATTGTGCAAGAAGAATTTGACTAAATTTTTTCTAAAAAATGCTTGCATGGTTTGGAATGTCTCTCTATACTTAAACACCGCTGAGAAGCACACATATTCCCCGATGGCGCAGCGGTAGCGCAGCTGACTGTTAATCAGCGTGTCGCAGGTTCAAATCCTGCTCGGGGAGCCAGAATTTTCAAGACCAGGCAATGCCTGGTCTTTTTTTGTAAGAAAAGCTGTCCTGCTTTTCTCGCATTGCCAGCAGATTTTTATTCACAGATTTGAAGCGGACGATTTTCTCGATAACTTGGCCATTTGACCGCTTTTTCTTTATTTATCCTCAAAAACTTCAAAATTGATACCGTAAAAGGTACAAAACATAACGCTTACGGTATTTCTACAACCGTTGAGCGACATCTCACAAAGAGCTGTGATGAGATTTGTTAACGTACTCATTAAGGTCAGTGTTATGCAAAAGGCATAACAAATGAGAAAGGTCACTACTATGGATGTGTCTCGTCGCAGTTTTCTAAAGTTCTGTGGTCTAGGCGTTCTTAGCGTTGGTGGATCTAGCGTTCTTGCAGCTTGCGCTCCTAGCGAGAAAAAAGAGGAAGGCGCTAAAGGTGCAAAGGTAGAGAACAAGGATAAGCCTGTTGTCTTCTTCAACCGTCAGCCTTCCAACAGCTCAACCGGTGAGCTTGATACCAACACCCTTAACTTCAACAAGGACACCTATTACGTTGGCTTTGATGCAGTTCAGGGCGCAGAGCTCCAGGGCCAGATGGTTCTTGATTACATCAAGGCTCACGCAGCTGAGCTTGATCGTAACAAGGATGGCATCATTGGTTACGTTCTTGCAATTGGTGACATCGGTCACAACGACTCTATCGCTCGTACTCGTGGTGTCCGTAAGGCACTTGGTACTGGTGTTGAGAAGGACGGCAAGATTATTTCTGATCCAGTAGGCACCAACACTGACGGCTCCGCATCTGTTGTTCAGGACGGTAAGCTTGAGGTTGGCGGCAAGTCCTACACCATCCGTGAGCTTGCTTCTCAGGAGATGAAGAACACCGCTGGTGCAACATGGGATGCTGCAACCGCTGGTAACGCAATTGCTGCTTGGTCTTCTTCCTTCGGCGATCAGATTGATGTTGTTGTTTCCAACAACGACGGTATGGGCATGTCCATCTTCAACGCATGGTCCAAGGCTCAGAAGGTCCCAACCTTTGGTTACGACGCTAACTCTGACGCTGTTGCAGCTATTGCTGACGGCTATGCAGGCACCATTTCCCAGCACCCAGATGTTCAGGCTTACCTGACTCTCCGTCTGCTCCGCAACGCTCTTGACGGTGTTGACATCAACACCGGCATTGAGACTGCAGACGAAGCTGGCGACAAGATTGACTCCAAGGACTACAAGTATGTTGCAGAGCAGCGTTCTTACTACGCTCTCAACCTTGCAGTTACCGCTGAGAACTACAAGGACAACCTTGACGCAACCACTCCTTACAAGGATGCTTCTGCTCAGCTGAGCGCAGACAAGCACCCAGAGAAGAAGGTTTGGCTCAACACCTACAACTCTGGCGACAACTTCCTTGGTTCAACCTATGTACCACTGCTCAAGAAGTATGCTCCACTGCTCAACCTCAACGTTGAGTTCATCGCAGGCGATGGCCAGACTGAGTCCAACATTACCAACCGTCTTGGCAACCCTGACGAGTACGATGCATTTGCATTCAACATGGTTAAGACCGACAACGGTTCTTCCTATACCCAGCTGCTTAAGTAATTAAGTAGTCGATAGCACGAAACAATACCGGAGGGGAGACACCTGCTCTCCTCCGGTGTTCTCGCGAATAAGCGCAATAACTTAGCGAGATAAGGGGTGATTACATGGCAGATACAGAAAACGATATCGTTCTAACAATTGATGGAATGAGCAAGTCCTTTGGACGTAACCGCGTTCTGGATCACATTTCAATGAACGTACGCCGTGGAACCGTTATGGGTCTTATGGGAGAGAACGGCGCAGGCAAATCTACCATGATGAAGTGCCTGTTTGGTACGTATCAAAAAGATGAAGGCAAGATATTTCTTGACGGCAAAGAGGTTAATTTCTCTGGACCAAAAGACGCACTTGAGAATGGCGTCGCAATGGTTCACCAGGAGCTTAACCAGTGCCTTGATAGAAATGTTGTAGATAACTTGTTCCTTGGTCGCTATCCCGTTAATGCAATGGGTGTTGTCGACGAGGGACGCATGAAAAAAGAAGCAAACGAGCTCTTTAGGCGTCTGGGCATGACGGTTGATCTAACTCAGCCTATGAAGAACATGTCAGTATCTCAGCGTCAGATGTGCGAGATTGCAAAGGCAATTTCTTACAACGCTAAGATTATTGTTCTTGATGAGCCTACTTCTTCGCTTATGACTCAAGAGGTCGAGAAACTCTTTGAGATGATTCGTATGCTCAAAGAGCAGGGAATTTCACTGGTCTACATCTCTCACAAGATGGATGAGATCTTTGAGATTTGCGACGACATTTCAGTTCTTCGTGACGGTAAGCTTGTTATGACCAAGCGCTCTGATGAGACCAACATGAATGAACTTATCTCTGCAATGGTTGGCCGCTCACTTGAAAATCGCTTCCCAGATGTTACTAATACACCTGGTAAGACGTATCTTTCTATTCAGCACCTTTCAACTAAATACGAGCCATACCTTCAAGACGTCACTTTTGACGTAAGGAAGGGCGAGATCTTTGGTCTGTATGGTCTTGTCGGCGCTGGTAGAACAGAGCTTCTTGAGACAATCTTTGGTGTAAGAACCAGAGCTGCAGGTCGTGTCTATGTCAACGGGCACCTTATGAACTTCTCGACAGCTGCAGAGGCAATGGATCACGGCTTTGCCATGATTACCGAGGAGCGTAAAGCAAACGGCCTATTCCTTAAGGGCGACCTGACGTTTAACACAACCATTGCAAACTTGAACCAGTACAAGTCTGGTCCAATCCTTTCTGATCCTAAGATGACTAAGGCTACCGTCAACGAGCTCAAGGTTATGAATACCAAGGCTCAAGGTCCATCAGATTTGATTTCAAGTCTTTCTGGCGGCAACCAGCAGAAGGTCATTTTTGGTAAATGGCTCGAGCGCTATCCACAGGTTTTCCTGATGGACGAGCCTACTCGTGGTATTGATGTTGGTGCTAAATATGAGATCTACCAGCTCATTATTGATATGGCTAAGAGCGGTACCACTATTATCGTAGTCTCTTCGGAGATGCCAGAGATTTTGGGAATTACCAACCGTATTGGCGTTATGTCCAACGGCAGACTCTCGGGCATCGTAAATACCAACGAGACAAATCAAGAAGAACTCCTGCGCCTCAGCGCAAAGTACCTGTAGGAGAGGATGATACAAATGCCAAAAACAGGTGGATCTGTTCTGACGGCCGAGCAGGAAAAAGAGCTGCTAAAGCCTATTGATCAGAAGATTGGTTCCATTCAGGCTCAGATTGATGAGCTTCGCGCAAATGGTACCAACAAAGTAATTTCAACACTGAGCGCTATTGAGTCAACAAAGCGCGATAAGTCTATCTCTGCTGAAGAGCGCAACACGCTTATTGAGGGCTACAAGGCTGAGCTGGAGCTTGCAAAGAAGGTTGAGTCCGAGAACAGCGCTCAGGTCTCCAAGCTTATTGCAGAGGCTGAAGCGTATCTCAAGGAGCACTACAAGAGCGAGTATCTTGAGCCAGTTAAGGCAAGCTGTGCCGTAGAGAAGGAGCAGGCTAAGCAGAATTACGCTGCTGCTCTTGAGCGCCTCAAGAAAGAGCACGAAGAAGCTGTCAGCAAGACTTCTGATGCTCAGGAAATCAAGGACGAGAAATACGTCTATAAGAACCGTCAGTTTGACGCTAAGGTCAACTATCAGAAGGATCTTCAGCGCATCAAAGATCGCGCTCACAATGCGTTTAGTCATGAGTATCACCTCATCGACCTTCTCAGGATGTCTAAGTTCACTCCACTGGAGTCTCAGGCTCAGAAGTGGGAGAACTACAAGTACACCTTCAACACCCGTTCATTCTTGCTTCAGAACGGTCTATACATTGTTATTCTCCTGGTATTCATTGCCCTTTGTATCATTACCCCAGCAGTCAAGGGCACTCAGCTCCTGACATACTCCAACGTCATCAACATTCTTCAGCAGGCATCGCCTCGAATGTTCCTAGCTCTTGGTGTAGCTGGATTGATTCTGCTTACTGGTACTGACCTTTCCATTGGTCGTATGGTTGGTATGGGCATGACCGCTTCAACCATCATCATGCACCAGGGCATCAATACTGGTCAGGTCTTTGGTATCACGTTTGATCTTACTGGTATTCCAATTCCTGTCAGAATCATCATGGCTCTGGTTACCTGTATTGTCCTGTGCACCTGCTTTACCAGTATCGCTGGCTTCTTTACCGCTAAGTTTAAGATGCACCCATTCATCTCGACCATGGCTAACATGCTGATCATCTTTGGTATTGTTACCTATGCAACAAAGGGTGTTTCGTTTGGCGCTATCGAGCCATCCATTCCAGACATGGTTATTCCACGAATTGGTAAATTCCCATCCATCATTTTGTGGGCAATCGCAGCTATCGCCATTGTTTGGTTCATCTGGAACAAGACAACCTTTGGCAAGAACCTCTACGCTGTAGGTGGAAACCCTGAGGCAGCAGCTGTTTCTGGTATTTCAGTCTTTAGAGTTATGGTTGGCGCCTTTGTTATGGCTGGTATCCTCTATGGATTTGGTTCATGGCTTGAGTGCATGCGTATGGTCGGCTCTGGCTCTGCAGCTTACGGACAGGGTTGGGACATGGACGCAATCGCAGCCTGCGTTGTTGGTGGCGTCTCGTTTACCGGTGGTATTGGTAAGATCTCCGGCGTTACCGTGGGTGTTCTTATCTTCACCGCACTGACTTACGCACTGACCATTCTTGGTATCGACACCAACCTTCAGTTTGTCTTCTCGGGCGTCATTATCCTGACTGCAGTTACCCTTGACTGCTTGAAGTACGTCCAGAAGAAGTAGCTGGCACTCCCGCGCCGCACGGCGTACAGCGCGGACATGCGTCGCAAGTGCGGAAACGCAGCGGCGCCGAATACCGCGAGTGCGGAAACGCAGCGCAAGTGCGGAAAGCGTGCTATTACGTGCAAGTTTCGAGGCGTCTACTCACGTAGACGCCTCTTTTTTGGCGAAAGATAGCGCTTGCACGTTAAGGAAAAGTGGCTTTACGGGAAATTTGCAAACTACCTGGTAAAATGCTGTATCAATTTAGACATATGTCTGTTTAGAATTTTCGCAACACACCTAAGTCGGATAATCTGCAATTTTTGTCCCTGAGAGCACACCTATGGCTGATATTCTGCAGTTTCAGAGAGAAATAACACACCAATGTCAAAAAATATGTTAACTATCGACAGATTATCTGACTTTACTGTGGTCGGGCTTCTCGATACATGCAGATTATCCGACTTTACTGTGGTCGGGCTTCTCGATACATGCAGATTATCTGACGTAGGCGTGGTCAGGGCGTTGAGTAGAGCTATCTGCGACAGATTATCCGACATAGGTGTGTTAGAAGGGTCAAATCAGACCCCACATCCAACAGAATATCTGACTTTGCTGTGCTTGCGCGTTGTTTAACTGTCGTGGCTGATGGTTTGGCGGTAAAAAACAAGAGAGCCGATTTTCTCGGCCCTCTTGCTGGGTGATTTTGCGATTGTATAGTACGTTGAAGCTCGTGGAACTACGTGTATCGCAGACGTTTTTGCTCGTGAAGCATCGTGAGCTGCGCGCGAACCTGTGGACGGCAGCAGCTACAGAGACTCGAGGAAGCGATGTTGCGCGGCTCGTCCTTCTTCGTCCCATTTGAATACACCGGCGTCTTCAAGGACGTGCGAGAAGACAATACCAACCTCGTCATAGATATACTTTTTGAGCTGTTCGGACGAGAGGAAAGCGTTGCCCTTGCTGGATCCGTCACCCTGTTCAAGCAACTTGGCGTAAATCTGGCGCGCCCAGTCGGCGTGGGAGATTGTAGTAGAGTCCGTGGTCAACTGACCGTAGACGGCATTGGCTTTCTTGTCATTTGCCAGGCACTGCTCCATAACTGACTGAACTTTGTTGAGTTCTGGCACAAGGCGAGGAGGAAGTACGGCAAGGCCCATAACCTCGATGAGGCCGATATTCTCTTTCTTGATGTGGTGATACTCGGCATGTGGATGGAAGATGCCAAGCGGATGTTTTACGCTGGTAATGTTGCAGCGCAATGCAAGGAAGACCTCGTAGATGCCATCTTCCAGCTTGCGAACAACAGGGGTAACCGTGTTGTGGGGCTCGCCGTTAGTTTCTGCATAAACAGAGACGGACTCGTCGGTATAGGAGCGCCATGCAGTGATGATAAATTCCGCTGCTTTGAGCGCTTCTTCTCGACTGGTGGAGGAGAGGCGGAGAACAGAGAGCGGCCACTTGAGGATCGCGCCCGCTACCTCGGGGAACTGCCTGAGTTCAAACTCTTCCGCAACTTCCGCGCGCATCATAGGGAACTCGTAACATCCGCCCTGGTAGTGATCGTGCGAGAGGATCGATCCACCCACAATAGGCAGGTCGGCATTAGAGCCAATAAAGTAGTGGGGGAATCTATCCACAAAGTCAAAGAGATTGACGAGCGCCTCGTGATCAATGTGCATAGGAATGTGATCCGAGTTCATAGCAATGCAATGCTCATTGAAGTACGCGTATGGACTGTACTGGAATCCCCAACGATGCTGATTGAGTTCAATGGGGATGATGCGCAGGTTTTGCCTAGCAGGATGAGCACCCGCGCCAGACGAAGCGCCGCGTCCGGAGTAGCCCTCGTTATCCAGGCAGAGTTGGCATGCGGGGTACTTCTCGCCAGAAGTGTTTTGAGCTGTTTTAGCTGCTGCAATCTCACGAGGGTCTTTTTCTGGCTTGGAGAGGTTGATGGTGATCTCAAGGTCTCCCCAGGTAGTTGGCGTAGTCCAGGTAATGTTTCTGGCAATGGCGCTTCTTCTGACGTAGCCAGCATCACAGCAGAGTGTGTAGAACCAGTCAGTTGCAGCGCGAGGTCCCTCAGAAGCGTACAACTCGTTGAAATGGCGTGCGACCTCGGAAGGCTTTGGCAGCAGAAGGCCCATAACACGCATGGCAAAAGAGTCCTCGCCACTCTGGGTGTTCTCGACAAGTCCATGAGAAACAGCTAGACGAGCAAGCTCGGCCAGCGTCTGATCAAGATTAAACGCCGTCAGGTCAATCTTCTCCCAAGACTTAACGGGAGCTGGACCTTCGTACGAGAGCATATCCAGCAGAGCGTTATAACACCAGGTCAGATCCTCAGTTTGAATAAGTCCGCGCTCGCATGCATACGCAACAAGCTGCTGAATGCACAGTGCGCTTTCGTTATCTGCTACAGCCATTGTGCACAAGCTCCCTGGTCAGAGATGGCGTAGTGGCGGCATGCACCTTCGCCAAACCACTGGTTCATCTGTGCAATGAAGGTCTCGACAAGGGCGAGAGGAACAAAGCACTGGATAGAGCCGCCAAAACCGCCGCCGTGAATGCGAACGGCGCCAGAACCTTTTAAGATGCTCTCGGCCAAGCCAAGGGCAAGCATAGCCGGCTGATATGAGCCAGAAGTAGAAACGTTCTGCAGGTACATACCGGAGCTTGCACCGGAAGCGTTGGTGAGTGCAATAAAGGACTCAATATCAGAGTTCTGAAGATCTGCCCAGCGTTTGTCTACCAGGTCATTCTCGTACCAGTAGTGAATAGCGCGGAGAAGAGCGCGGTCTCCAAGATCTTCTCGCAGCTCATTGACGCGAGCTTGGAAGTCTTCAACGGGAACCTCAGAGAGGCGAGTCTTGCCAAAAGCCGCGGCAACTTTCTGCATCTCAACAGGTACCGCTGCGTATTCATCTGTGAAGGCAACGTGGTCGCAGCCAACATCAACAAGGCAGAGGGCGTAGCCGTAATCCTCAAAGTTAAGATCCAGCTTTTCTGCCTTGGGCTCTGCGGGGTCTTCAAAGTTCATGAAAGCAAGGCCGCCAAGGCAAACAGCCAGCTGGTCCATAAGACCGCAAGGCTTACCAAAGTAAACGTTTTCAGTGTTCTGGCTCATCTGAGCGAGCTTAACCGCAGAAATTTCGCTGCCATCTTCCCAGAGTGCTTCCATTGCGCGACCTGATGCAGCCTCAAAAGCAGCAGAGGAAGAAAGTCCACCGCCACCAGGTACGTCGCTTACTACTGCCATGTCAAAACCAGTTGGCTCAAAGCCAAGTTTGACCAGGTTTGCAGCCATGCCGCGAACAATGGCCTTAGTGGTAAGGAACTCATCCTCTGAAGGCTCTAGTTTTTTGTAATCTACCTCAAAAGGATCGTATCCAACGCTGGCAACACGAATAACGCCCAGGTTATTAGGCGCGCAAATAGCGTCAATAGCAACATCTAGGGCGCCGGCAATAACATGACCACCCTCGTGATCAGTGTGATTACCAGCAATCTCGGAGCGACCAGGCGCGTGTACCGCAAGATAGCGGTCAGCTTTTCCGAACATTTGCTCAAAGTGCTCTTTTGCGCGATTGAGCTGAGCTGTGGTTTTCTCGTCAAACGTGTGAGCCATGGTGTTCCTTTCCCTTTAGTGCTGTGAAGCCAGGTATCTTAAAAGAATCGATAAACAATCTGTGAGCTGTATGGCTGCTCAGGCGTGCATGTGGGCTGAGGCCACTCTGCATGGTGAGCACAATCTGGATAAAACTCGCTCTCAAATGCAAAACCAGCCTGAGGCTTGTAAATAGCGCCGTCTTTTGCACGTGCCTCATCAAGCCAGTTGCCGGTATAAAGATGAGCACCTGGAGCGGTAATTTGAATCTCAAGCGAGCGTCCGCTTTCTGATGTGGCGAGAAGAGCGGGGCGCAACTGACCGTTTTCATAGTTGTTAATAGCAAAGCAGTGATCATAGCCACGAGCAATGCTGAGCTGCTTGTTTTCTACACTAAGATCTTTACCAATGGTCTTAGGTGTGCGGAAATCAAAGGGAGTTCCTGCAATAGAATCAATCGTTCCCGCGGAAACCGAGTCTTCTCTCAAAGGCAGATACGAATCTGCATGAATGGTCAGACTATGACCGCAGACATCTCCAGAATCATGACCATTAAGGTTGAAGTATACGTGGTTAGTCATGTTTACAAATGTTGCAGCATCGGTTGTGCAGGTATACGTAAGATTTACCGTTGACTGCGCACCCTCTTCAACAAGCTTATAGGTTGCGGTAATGTGGCGGTTTCCTGGTAGTCCATATTCTCCATCTACCAAGTCAATGCTGAAGGTTACCGTATTTTGAGCTTCATCAATTTCTGCCTGCCAAATGCGCTTATGGATGCCAGCAACCAGATCAGTATGCAGGTTATTTTGGTTGTCTGGACCGTTGTTTTTAGGAAGATGATAGATAACACCATTAAGCGGAATCTCTGCTTTATCTGCGCGATTAGCAGAAGGTCCAATGGAGGCACCAAAGCAGGCGGGGTTATCTAAATACAGGTCAAACAGGCTATATCCAAGAACTACATCAGCCTGCGTCCCATAAACATCTGGAACTGAAATGCCCAAAATGGTGGCACCAAAATTGCTTAATTTAATTGATGAATGGGCGCCGCGAATAGTATACGTAAGCGCAGCAGGGGAGTTAACAAAGCTATCAAAGGGTCGAACATCAATCATCGGATACCTCCGAGATACTACTCATAGTGCATTACACATACTATGTTAACGTACTCATAACGAACTAACAGGAAATTATTAAGTTTTCAGTCAGTGGTATCTTTGCGGGGGCAAACGGTTAGAGCGCAGGTCAAAAGTCCTTCTCGCCGAACGGTTATTTTTTTACCGTGAGCGTTTAATTTGCTGCTATATATGCAATTTTATCGCGTTATGCCAATCTGCCTGTTAGTATGAGTACGTAAACAAGCAGATAATCGGAGGAATTCGTGACTCGCTCGCATAGTTCTAGCTCAAATAAGCGCTCTGTTTCAATGGCTGATGTTGCACAGGTTGCTGGTGTTTCTCAGCAGACCGTTTCTCGTGTTGCTAATGGCGCTCAGAACGTCAGTAAGGCCACGCGAGAAAAAGTCCAGGCCGCAATGGAGTCTATGGGCTTTAGACCAAGCTTTGCAGGTAGATCGCTGAGGTCTGGCTCGTATCAATCGGTGGGACTTTGCTTGTACGACATTCGCGAGTTTGGTAACTTAGCCACGCTTGATGGCATTGTTTCTGCAGCTCGTGAGCATGAATATGCAATTACGATGATTGAGAAAGGCTCCGACGACGGCTTGTGCCTGCAGGATATTTCTCATCGTATGTCCAATCTTCCTGTTGACGGCATGATTATCAGCATGAGCCTTATGGCATCAGACTTTGAATCATTTGTGCCGCAGCCAGGCCTTGGAACAGTGCTTCTTACCATGCACGAGCACCCTTACTGCACAACCGTTGACTCAGATCAGTACGGCTGCTCAAAGCTTGTCATTGATCACCTCTATGAGCTTGGTCATCGCAAGATCCGTTTTGTAGCAGGCCCTTCATACTCTATTGACTCGCAATTTCGCGAGAAGGGCTGGCGAGATGCCATGTCTGAATATGGGCTAGAAACTGTTGAGCCTTTAGCTGGCGATTGGACCGCCAATAGTGGCTATGAAATTGGTAAAAAACTGCGAGAAGACCGTGATTTTACTGCAGTGTATGCAGCAAATGACCAGATGGCGCTAGGTATCATTGCGGCATTTGAAGAAGTGGGACTGAGCGTACCGGAAGACGTGAGCGTTGTTGGTGTTGACGACTCTCTTGAAGACTATCTACCAAACTTCTCGCTGACAACCGTTCGCTTTAACCTGCTGGAGCGTGGCCGCGTAGCCCTTGAGCATGCAATTCGTGCATCTGAGGCGGGGTATGAGCCTGAAGCAATTAGAATTGCTCCAAAGCTTATTGTTCGTACCACCACAGCGGCACCACAGAAGTAGAGAAGTCTCTTAAAAAGTCGGGTTTCTCGCCATAATCAGCTATACTGTTCAGGCAATAGTTGATTAGAGGAGTTGTATGTCTGAGTCACCAAATAAAGAGTTAGGCTGGTCAGTTCAGGTTTCCTTGGATACGCACGAGATTCGTGCAGGAGAGACTGTAACTGCTACTCCTAAGATTATTGGTGCAGACCCTGAGGGCTTTAAATTCCACTATGTGTGGAGTTTGAATGACCGTTGGGATGAGGGTTTTTGGGATACCACAGAGCATCAATTTGGTGATTCAATTCCTAATACGTCGTGGACATATACCTTCCCAGAGCCTGGTCGCTATCATCTTTACATTGATGCATTTGACACACACAACAACCCTCAGACAGTAACTGCTTGGGTAGTTGTTGCTGGCGATGACGATTTTATGCGTCCACCGCTTCCATCTGAAGACGCAGAGACCGTTGTTGCGGTAAACGGCGTTTCGGAGATCTTTAACATTGCCTCTGAGCAGTTCAACTCTTTGAAAGAGTATTTTATTGCCTTTGCACGCGGCGAGGTT
>CALLVW010000007.1:0-16230 GCA_938015835.1 uncultured Atopobium sp.
TCAGAGACGCTGGCGTTCATCTTGACTGGCAGTATATAGTTTCATACGCCCTTCTACTGGCTCCGGCGGTCGTTCCAGGAGTGTTATTTATTTACTCATTTATCAAAGAGCCTCGACAATTCCGCAATGCACTTTTCCTGTTTGCAGCTCTTGCATGGTCCTCGGTTCTTCTAGTATTGAGGTTTAACAACGTTATTCTTGGATTAATTTTAATTGCTCTTGTGCTGTTAACACCCTTTTTGACCATTATTTTCTTACTGATTAATACTGTAGTTGTTGTAAAAAATAATGGATTTTCGCTGACATCAATGTTGCCGTTTTTGATGGCTGGATTTCTTATCCTGCTCATTGCTTCTCCCTCTATTGTGAATTATTTGGACCCAAATACTCACCGCATTGTTGTCTTTTTACTGGGGCTCTTTGTGCTTGAGGGCCTATGGTTCTCGTTTACCTTTGTAGCTTTGCTGTTCTATTCGTGGATATACCGAATCCTTCCCCGCTGCCGCACTTATGATTACATCATTATTCATGGAGCCGGACTTAATGGCTCGCGACCAACTCCGCTGCTTGCGGGTAGAATCGATAAGGCACTTGAGCTGTGGAACAAGCAGCATCAACACGGAAAGTTTGTTGTTTCCGGGGGCCAAGGTGCTGATGAAATTGTCTCCGAAGCCCAAGCCATGCGTGACTACCTTCTAGAAAAGGACGTTCCACTCGATGCAATCCTCATGGAAGACAAGTCCACCACTACCTGGGAAAATATTAAATACTCGATAGGCGTTATCAACAATGACCGCACAGAAGCTGCCAGTGCCATCAGCGTTGACGCAAACTCGTCCAGAGGTTCTTACGCAGCTTCTACCATAAGCGCCGACTTCACTACCGCGGTTGTTACCAGCGATTTCCATGTTTTCCGTTGCGCTGAATACGCTCACAATCTAGGCCTTAAAGCAGACGGTATTGGATCTCATACAAAAGGCTGGTACTGGCCTACAGCATTTATCCGCGAGTTTATTGCAATCACTAAAGCGCACCTCTGGCCGTATCTAGTTTTTGCTGGCATTTATATATTGATTAACGTCCTCGACTACGCATTCTTCTACCTAGGGGTTTTGTAGCTGCGAGGTACACTTCATTGCCCCCTACGATTAGGAAGGAAGCATATTGGAGACATTTGAATTTGTGCTCATCGTTTTGACCTGCGTCGTAGCTTCCTCGGTTATAGACAAATTTGTCAACGTCTCCATCCCGGTTATCCAGGTGATTATCGGCCTGTTAGTTGCGCTCATTTTGCCCAGTGTCCAAGAGATTCACCTAGAGTCCGAGCTCTTTATGCTGCTCTTCATTGCCCCACTCCTCTTCAACGAGACGAGAGAAACCAACATTCGTGCACTTCTCCTTAACCTGAACAGCATTTTGTCACTGGCAATTGCACTGGTGGTTGTCAGCGTTCTTTCGGTCGGCTACGCCCTCCATCTGATGGTCCCCTCAATCCCTCTAGCTGCGGCGTTTGCGCTAGCCTCAGCGTTAGGACCAACTGATGCAGCCACGGTTACCGCACTCAAGTCCAACATCCACCTGACTCATCGCCAGGAGATGCTTCTCTCCGGAGAGTCTCTGATTAACGACGCATCTGGCGTTGTCGCGTTTCAGTTCTCTGTTGCAGCAGCCGTTACGGGAACGTTTTCCCTGATAGATGCGGCGGGATCTTTTACGGTGCTCTTTGTAGGCGGCGTGGTAATGGGAATTGTCACTGGCTTTGCCTTCTCTGCCATCAACGCAATGCTTGGTAGGTTGGGTTACGAGGACACCGTTGCAAACGTTCTCTATGAAGTACTGACGCCGTTTCTTGTCTATCTTCTTGCCGAAACCTTCCACGTTTCTGGCGTACTTGCTGTTGTAGCAACAGGCTTGGTGATTGCGCTCCCTCGAAGGCAGAACAATGAAGCGCTGTTTGCAAGGCAAAAATTAGTCTCGAATTCTACCTGGAAAGTCATTAACTTCCTCATCAACGGTACCATCTTTGTCTTCCTGGGAATGCAGCTCCCCCTTGCCGTGCTTCCTGGCACCAACGGCGGCCTCAATATCCTGCAGATTCTAGGAATTGTTGTCGTGATTACCCTGTTCATGCACGGTGTCCGCTTTGCATGGCTCTACGCGCTGGAAACTCACAAACTCCACAAAGGTGGCCATCTCTGCACCGGGAAAGACGACGTCAGCGACTCCGAAGACACGAATGGCGAGAAAACTGACGAGCAGCCCAAACCCACGTGCACTCCAAAACCCATCTCCATCACGTCGACCGAGCTCATCAAGAACGTGCTGGTCACCACCATTGCGGGCGCAAAAGGTGCAGTAACGTTGTCGATTATCCTCACCTTGCCGCTGGTAACTCAGTCTGGAGCAGCGTTTCCGCAGAGGGATCTGCTGATCACCATCGCTGCCGGCGTTATTCTCGCCACATTGCTTTTGGCGGACAATCTGTTGCCCGTGCTATCAAAGTCCCCTGAAGCAGACTCTGACCTGCCCGAACGCCTCCACAAGGGAGAGATTGCTGTTTTGGAAGCAACGCTTGCAGAGCTCAGGAGTTTGCTGCAGTCGGAAAACGCCAATGCAAAGTATTTACCTGCACTTCGTTTGAATATTGCGCGCTACACCAATCGCCTATTTGCGTCTCACTTTACGGCTCCTAACTCAAGCAAGCTGATAAAAGAGTTGGTACTTCACGGAACCGAGGTTCAGCAGGAGTGCCTTGAGCAACTGCGCGAGCGCCACATCAAAACAAAAAATCCCATTCCGTGGGACCAAATTGTCGACGATATTACTTCAATCCGCAGGTCAGTAGGCTATTACGGACCCATCGCAAACATTGCTGCAACAACAAACCACCGCTCGCGGATTGCCGTTGCCCTTCACGAGCTTAAGCTGGCAGCGCAACGCATCATCGACGACGAAATCAGGCACCTTGAGGACGCAGACCAGTCTTACTACCAGGCGTGTTTATACGCTCTTGAGATGGAATACGCTGAGCTTGATGACCTGGAACGCATTGCTAACGGTGACGATGAGGAGCTGGCGGTCATCGCATCTAATCTGATGATTGACCACGAATCAGCAATTGAGTCCATCTGGGGCCGCATCAACATCAATGATGAGCATGACTCCAGCACCACCCAAGTCTCCTACCTGCTGCCTTACAACCTGAGCTCACACAAGATGTCGCCTCACTTTAGGCAGCAGATTGCGGACGCTCGAAAGTACGCCGACGACGTGGCAGAAAACGCCCTGCGCATTGAGCTGGACCAGATTTCGCGCCTGCAGTTTGAGGGTGTCATCGACCGCGAGGTTGCCTCTCACCTGCGCGAAAACGTCTACTACCTGCAAATGACGTTGAGTGAGTAGCATGAGCGCTACACCAGACACGCACCCCAGCGCCGACACGGCTACACACCCCGCCAACACTGCTGCGCACCCCGCCAACCACACGGCGAGAAAAACAATCATGTCCGGAATTTCCATCCACACGCAGATGTCCTCTGTAGCAGGAGCGCCTGTTGTCTACCTCTTGGGAGACAGAGCCGACAACTCCCCCGTTCAGGTACCTGCAGGCGTCAGCCTAGTGAACGTTTGTGTTGACCTGTGGGAAGAGAACTTCTCTCCCTGGTGTGCTCCGCGCGTTTTTGCCAAGGGACCCAACTTTGGCGACGGCGCCCAGAAAACGCTCGATACCCTTATCGACCAGGTCATCCCCTGGACGGAGTCGGATCTTACTGAGCCACCGGCATATAGGGTGCTTGTGGGATACTCGCTTGCAGGCCTATTCAGCCTCTGGGCCGGCTTATCACAGGCTTGCATCACGCCTATCCCAACCTTCCAGCGCATCGGAGCTGTCTCGGGGTCGTTCTGGTTCCCAGGCCTTCTGGACTACGTTGACCAGCAGCTCAGTGGAGGGGTGGTCGGCCTCACACACGCCTATCTTTCGCTGGGTGACCGAGAAGCACGAACCCCCAATCCACAAATAATGCACGTGCGAGAAAACGCTGAACTTCTCGCCAGCAAGCTGCAGAACGCGGGGATAACCTCGACGTTTGAGCTCAACCGCGGAAACCACTTCCAAAACGTTGAAGGAAGAATGCAGAAAGCCCTGAACTGGCTGGTCAAATAGGGTAAGATTCTTCAGAACACACGTGTCCAGAGAGGTTTTATGCCCAACCAAAAGCAATTTGACAGCAAAACTGAATCGCCCAATACAGCTTCTGGCAAGCAATCTGACTACTTATTTGCGCTTATTCTTTCACTCATCTTTGGCATTTTTGGCATTCCGCAGTTCTATCTCAAGGGATGGAAGGCGGGGCTTACCAGGCTTGTTGTAAACGCAGCACTAATCGCTGGCGCATTTGTTCTGGCTCAAATACTTGCGTTGCCGTCGCTGCTTTCTTACCTTCTACCAGCAATTTTTTCGCTCCCGGTTATCGAGAGTGCGCTCAACCTTATTTTTGAAGACCCCAACGCTTCCAAACAACTCGTAAAAGGCAAGCTCAAGACGCGCAAGCGATACGCCGAAAAACAGAAAGCTGGAGTCGTGCTTGCCGCACTGAGCGTGGCGCTCTACTTTAGCGCCGCTCTGACACAACCGCTTCCAACTGTCCTCTCACCTGCGGATTTGTCGCAGCAAGGCTCCGCCGCGTCGTCCCAATCAGACACCGGTGCACCATCCGCCACCGCTCAGACCAGCACAAACGTAACCATCAAGTTCATCGACGTGGGCCAGGGAGAAGCAATTCTCATTGCACTTCCCGAGAAAACCGTGCTTATCGACGCCGGCCCCACAGGGTCTGCTCCAAAAATTGCCCAGGTGCTCCAAGAACTTGGTCGAAACAAGATTGATTACCTGGTAGCCACCCATCCCGACGAAGATCACATCGGCGGCATGGCGGACGTCATTTCCAACACCCAAATTGGGACCATTTACGCACCAAATAAAACAAACAACACGGCAACATACAGAAAGTTTCTGGCCGCTATCCAGAACAATAACCTGCAGATAACCCTTGCCGAGGCGGGCACCATCATCGACCAAATTGACAGCTACAAGCTAGAAATTCTCTGGCCCAAAAAAGACGCAAATTTCCCCGAAACCAACGATTACTCGATAATCATCAAGCTGACCGTTGGCAACAAAACGTTCCTCTTCACGGGAGACGCGCCCACAAATGCCATCTTGAACTCCAATCCAGGTCACATTGACGTGCTCAAACTTTCGCATCACGGCTCCCGAACAGGCACTACCGAGGTGCTGATTCACAAGCTCTCGCCCACCTACGCCGTTCTCTCGTACGCCGTGGACAACCCCTACGGCCACCCCATGCAGTCGGTCCTGAACGCCCTCCGCAAACATTCCGTTGAAGTCTGGGGAACGGGCGCCAATGGAACCATTACCATTACCTGCGATGGTACAAACATTGATATATCTGGCGAGAAACCCGGCACAGTGGTAGCTCCAACCTCACAAGATAAATCTGGCACGTCGTCAAAATCGAGGACCAAGTAATGAAAGCAATCATTGATCGATTTGAAGACAACAATCTTGCCGTGCTTGAACTAAACGATCAGCCAGGCAATATGTTTACCGTTTCTGTTGATGAGCTTCCAAGCAACGCTTGTCAGGGTGACGTTCTTTACTACCAAGACGGCTCATGGACTCTCGCCGAGGAAGAAACCGCTCAGCGACACACCGATATCGACGAGCTGTTCAACTCCCTGCTTGTACATGATGATACGGAATCCGAGTAGCCCCAGATAAAATCTAAAATATGCGATTTTAGAATATTTATAAAACCGCACGTTAATCCATAAATATGCGATTTTCGCATATTTTGTAATACACCCATCTACCTGCATAAATAAAAAAGACGTCTTGTCGAGAAAGACGACTGTGTAGAGTACTTTTATCCAAGAAATAATGTGATATATTACATATGCCGATGGCGCGCAGCCTCGCTCTGCATAGAGGGAGGGCACGCCATCCGCTTTATAGAGCCACGATAGCTGCGGTCATTCTTTTCTCGTCTTCAGCTAGAAGCACTCGCATCGTTTACCCTATCGAATCCAGCCATCTTTGCACTTCACTAAAAGTATACGTGCCCTTTACCGCCAGTCCGGGTATTACACGAGAAGCACCACACTCCCCCTGGTACTCCTCAATCATGTTTCCAAATCCTCCGCCACCGTGCGTGCAGAATGGAATGACTATCTTTCCACTCAAATCCGTTGCCCGTAAGAACGAAAGCACCGGAGGGGCAAATGTTTTTAGCCAGTTAGGAGATCCTATAAAGACGGTTTCAAACTCAGCAACGTTTATATCGTATTGCATCAGCGCAGGACAAACGCCCTTTTCTATCTGAGCCCTAACCTCTTTTACCGCCGTGTTATACGAGAAAGAATACGGTTCTTGAGGCTTAAGCTCCAGCAACTCAGCATCTGTAATCAGCGCAATATCCTCCGCGAGCCTTCTTGTGATGCCAGAATACGAATAGTACACAATCAAAGACTTCATGTAAGAATCTCCACTACCAGCCGAGAAGAACGTGCTGTTGCAGCATTACGTCGAAATCCACACTAAACAAAAAGCCGCTCTAAAGCGGCTAATAACAACGGCCAGGAATTGCACCTGAGTCATCTCCAACAAGGGCACTGCTTACTATGCTACGCGTTGTTAATGTAATTCTACATTCCTGCAATATAATGTCAACAAAATAAGTTATGACCAGCGCTTTCCGTCTGGATCTAAATGAGAAAGCCAATTTATTTCATCCTGAATCTGTTGTCTTGATTCCTCGCTTTGATCCCAGTAGCCGCGTCCAACTGAAGTTGGCGCCATGTGGGTAAACATCCAAATGTTACCAGGATTTTGAAGTGCAGTTACAATTTCCGGATCACTTACTTTCTCTAATGCAAAATGTTCAAGTTTTCTGACATCCATAACAACGCGTATATATTTATCTGTATAACGAGGGATGCCTATTGCAGCAACACGTTCGTCCCAATTTGGTGGGTGAAGAAAAACTTTTGTGCCTGGAGGAAAATGACGTGTTCCATGAACTACGCGTTTATCCTTACCAATCTTATTTTCATCTCTAACTTCTGCCGTAAGGCACCATACCCATTCTGGGATTCGAGGTGCCTTTTTAATACATCTAGCAAGTGTTGTATAGAATTTCTCGACGTCTTCACCAATCGGGACCTGAGACATCTGTCCGTCAAAAAACCTATTACATTTCCAAACGCCCTCTTTTAATAAGATGAAATCGCAAGCATAAAATAAGTTCCAGGTAACATCCTGAAATGCTCCAATAAGCGTTTTAGGTGGTTTGGGTAAATTGGGACAAATTGTTAAGGCATCAGGCTCTAATGGACTTATAAAAAATGCCTTACCTTCAAAATAAAAAACTCTCCAAGTCACAGGAATCTCATTACATGTAGCTTTTGTTACATATTCCTCAAAGAAAGCCCCACCAGTAAAGTAAGTACCTTTTTCTTTCTCAAATTTTTTAGCAAGTTCTTTGCCCTCATCTCCAGAAAAATATCCTATAGCTAGGCTTTCATTCAAATCACTAAGAGGACCATCAGCATCTCTTACAACATAAACAGAAGGAAGGTAAGAACCATGACCGCTTGAACCAAAACATGCACCAACATTAATGCTCTCTATTGCATAATCCCCTGATGAAGAATGTCCTCCCAAACCTCTTTCTTCAGGTCCGATTACACGCCAAGAATCAGTCAAAAGCCTATACCCCAAAGATAAAAGATCATGCTCTAGGCGTTTGTAATTTTCTTTAGAGGTTGGATGACAGCGAAGAAACGTTGGCATGTCATGTCTTGGAGCTTTATCACAAATTAGCTCTTCTCCATTAAGGTATGCCTCGTAATTAAAAAGATGAACATCAAACTGTGGCAACTCTTTAGCCGCTAACCATTCGTTATGCCAAACAGTATCGACAACATTTGGGTTCTCTGCAGAAGATTCGAACAACAGAGCAATTTGCTCCATTACATTCTCCTTTAAAAAATGGCATCTCCATGCAATATGAAGATGCCAAAAAAGATAATTGGCTCTCTTGAGCCCGCACTATCCAGTACGCAATTTAGTAGCACTATTTTACACCAAATGAGAAGTAACGCGAGATAGTAAACCTAATCAAATCCACAACAAAAAAACGAGACCGTTTCCCGACAAGCAACTGCCCGGGCGTGTCTCGCTTTTAGTCAGTCTATGGAATTAGTAGCGTCTAGTCAAACCAGATCTTTACAACGTCACCATCTGCAGAAGTAATATCCACAAGTGTGCCACTCTCGCCAGTCTTTGCAGCATCCATAAGTGCATCAAGATTGATGTTAGAGAGCTGCTCCTGAGTCTCCTGATTAAGATAGCTTCCACTGATCTGAATTCCCGAGTTCAAAACAAACTTTGCCAGGCCCAGAGGAACGCACATATCAACAACGTCGCCATCGTCGGAGACTACATACACGTGCAAACCGTGCTTTGCAGAGCCGTTGCCCAGACGAACGCCCTTCTTCTTGTTGTCGTCTGCCTCGTCGTTCTTCTCGACTTTGACCATGCTCTTACCAAAAAGCTTGCCAAAGCTAAAACCTGAAGACTGAGTAGCAATACCCTGGTCGGCGTGCTCTGTGGGTTCTTCTACAATCTCTACGGGCTCGTCATCTGCGGCGGAAACAACCTCAGCAGTGCTCTTCTCGGCAGCGCTCTCTTGGGCAGCAACACTCTCCTGAGCGGAAGCGCTTGCGCCACTCAAAAGCTCGTCAACAGACACACCAAGAAAGCGTGCAAGATCTGGCAACAGCGAGATGTCCGGATAGTTAATGTCGTTCTCCCATTTGCTCACCGCCTGCGGGCTCACGTTCAGCTCCTTTGCCAGACGCTCCTGCGTTGCAGTTTTAGCCAAACGAAGTCGTGCAATACGACGACCAAGGGTCTCAGATGAAGTAGTCATAGTTGCTCCTTTTCTCAACTCATTATCGCTGAAATGGCATGCGGGCCGCTGATTTCACTATGAGTCGTAACAATACGTTCAACAAGAACGCATCAGTTGAGTTGGGTATCGCAACGGTTTCCAGCTACTCAACAGCAGGTTGAGTTCGCAGGTAAACTATACTTTTTGACCGAAATTTACTTGCCCTAAAAGTATTCTCCAACTACCATTTAATCAAGAAACTTTTGATGTTTTAGAAAGGTCTGTCTATGGCTGGCGAGAAGAACTGGGTGTTCTGGACCAGTGGTGCGCATATTGTTTCTGGTTTTGAACAATGCGCTACAGACGGTTTTGTTGGTGTTGACGCAGATGGTGTCGTGTACCTCTTTGATAACAATCAAAATGTCTTTGCTTCTGCCCATGCTTCAGATATTGAAGGAACGGTCGGCAGTTGGAGAGGTACCTGGCTTACTATCGACGATAAAAGATATGCACTAGAGTTTGTACCTCTTGCAGATAAGATTGCTCCTCGCCTGATTTTTGGAGCCATAAGCAATGTCTTTATGCAGGAGCTCCATCATGGAGATCAGGAGAAAGTTCCCCGAGAGCTCCTTGAAGACTTCAAGATTGCATTTGAAAACGCCAAATACAGACGCTAGCTCAAACTAATTTTTTGTATTCTTATCCTTGCGAATAAGCTATAGCTGAAGAAATTGACCGAAAGAAAGTTCCATAATCAGTTTCTTTTGATATAAGATTTTTACTTATGCAGTCAAAGTTATGAGCATATCAATGAGCTAGAACTTTTTTTATCTATCACGGCCTTAATCATATATTCTATTATTTACAATTCATGAATTGCCTATTCATCAGACACCTGCCTTTTTCGCGTGATGATATCGTCAACCAACTTAACAATTGAATCACCCTGACCAAGCAAATATGGAGTCCAGTCAGTTTTCTTTGCTAAGTCATACTCTGCTGCAGATTTCTGTCTAAACAATAAAACCCTACTATTTGTCCATGCGAGAAGTGGATGTAACTTTTCCCCCGTGCTTTCAATCTGAAGTTCAACGCCTAGGCATGGATATTCGTAACGTGCGCCCTTAGTTTCAGCCTTAAGCCTGTCTAAGTCGGTAATCTCTTCAGATGTCTCAACTTTGTTAACAAGACTTCTCCAAATCTTGAAATAAGGCTGCTGAGAAAATCCGCATCCTTCGTCAATAACTGTGGCGTGCAAACCAGTAAAGAGTTTTTTCTTTCCTCGATATTTTACTTTTCTAAAGACTTCTCCGTTTACGCCGTCTGCCAATGTCTCCATAAGCCCCAAGCGGTTGGCGACATAATCATCATTTCCCAAGAAATATTCTTCAACCAAATCCCATCTTTCATTAGAATCCATGGTGGCCATGAAAAAGGCTGTAATCACTTTCTCAGAGTAGTTGTGTCTATCGTTCTGCTCCTTAAGCACAGAGTTGTTATAGCGCTGATCATTGGATAGTGTTTTAATCTTAGTCGGATCATTAAGACGAACGAAGATCTCTGGATTATCTCCACCTCTTACCTCGTACGTCGCGAGACCAAGTGTTTGAAGCAACTCCGCCAGTTCATATCTACTTCCAAGAGCCTTTGGATCAAGATATCTAACACAAGTCTTCCCACTACTTGGTTTCAGAAATCGAAGTGTTCTTATAGCTTCGTTGTAACAAGCAACAGCATGCTTTGAATTTGACTGATAGCTATGCTTCGTAGCGCTAGATGCATCCGAGGTGGTTTTACGGAAGATAAACTTAAAACTTCTACCCAGTTCTTGTGTGGTACCAGAGGGTTTAACGAATGCCGTTAACAACGCATCCGTGTTTTTAATCGCCGGAGCTGCATCACCAAGTTTTGATCCGAAGGTCTTATTGAACTCAAAACGATTGAATTCACCTTTTCGAGCAAGAGAGAAAAGGGTATCCCTAAACGCCTTCATATAGGCATTGAAACGACTTTCAATAACAGAAAAGTCTTCTTCGTAGTTAATTCTGAGAACAAGTCGCGCAGCAACCGCCAGATTTCCATTAGATGAACCAATAACTCCGTTGAATAAATCATGCTTAAACTGAGCAAACGTCCTATCGGAAAACTTCTCTTCCCACATCCTATCTGCCTTAAGCAAATAAATTGGACCCATACCCTTTATCTCAACCGTATTTTGGTTTGATACGGTCTCATAACGGGTATGAGCATCACTTATCTTCGTCAAATATTTACCAAACTCTGAAAGGAAATCAGCCTCTGCGTCAGTATTTAGACATATATATGCTGTGGTATAAGTCGGCTTAGGCATTACGACAATAACAGGGAAGTTATAGGTGTTCTTCAAATCTTGAGAAATCATCATGAGCGCAGCTTTAACCTTATTTGCTTTAGCAAGGTCATCTTTTTCATTCGCAAACAGATAGGAGAAGGACTCAGGTGACACCAGAATGTTCTGGCTTCTCTCTCCACGAGGTTTTGATGCATAAATCGAATATAGCTTTCCCATAATTTCTCGAAGCTGCCACTGATTGAAGCGTGACATAGCATATAATCTGCGAGCATAAGAGCTGTCACTATGGAAAAAGTCAATAGCAGCTGTTCCTCGAAGAGTATCTTTGCGTGCCGCTCGTCCAATTTCCTGAATATAATCAGCAAGATTTCCTGTAGGAGCAAAATGATAAATTGATGTAATATCGCTGATATCAATACCCATACCAAATGCCTTTGTGCTTACGAGCACTCTACACGATCCGTCTTTAAATGAATTGACAACTATTTCACGAAATTCCTTATCTTTCCCCGCATGATAGCCGAGAACTTTTCCGTCACTTCTATCTATCACATCCATAATGCTGTCAACATGCGTGCGGTACGGACAATAGACAATAGATTTTTCTTTTTTTATAACCGACTCATTTATCCATTTAGCCGCAAGATCGAATTTAACTTCATCTATCCTTCCAGGAAAATCACTTTTATTGCGGGTTCGAATGGAAAAAGATATGTCTTCTCTTCTTGGATTTCCTAGGAACAACTTACATGACCCAAGCTCAAGGTCAGTAATGGTCTGATTCACGATATCGTCTTTGCCGCCAAACACAGCAGTCGCAGTAAGACAGAATAACGGAAATAACATTCCCTTCTTCCTGAGCTTTGTGAGATATTGACCCAAGTACCAATAATCAGGACGAAAATCCTTACCCCAGGAAGTCACAGTGTGGACCTCATCCACTACGACCAAGCCAAGCTGTCGACCGCCGAGAATATCATCAATATTTGACGCAAGCAGCAGCTCAGGTGAAAGGTAAATAAGAGAGACTTTTCCCTCCTTAACTCGATTGAGTTCGTAATTTCTTTCGTCAAATGAAATATCCGAATTTATGGCTGCAACAGATCTTACGCCGCGAGCTTTCAAGTTTTCAACTTGATCATTCATCAACGCTTTAAGAGGTTCAATAACAATGGTGACCACATCATATTTTTGTGCAAGGTAGAGCGCTGCAAGTTGGAAAAGCAGCGACTTTCCTGCGCCAGTTGGCGCAGTCATAAGTGTATTGGAGAAGTTTTCTGAACCCCTAATTGCAAGCTCAGCCTGGGAAACAACATAATCAGATATAGCACCTTGAGATATTTCTATCATCTCATTGTCTATTTCAGGATTCTTATAAAATCTGAGGGAACGAAAATTTGCCCCCTCACCCCAGTATTTTTTTAACAGAGGGATAAGACGTTCACCATCAACTTGTTGTACAACCTTATTGTTAGTCTTAATGACAGAACAATCAGCCCCACTGTCAAGTAGAATAGCAGCTAGCTGGAGCAGCGTCTGTCCGTCTGCCCCCAAACCCTCGATTGTAGATTCTCCAAGGTCAAATGACATATTTGAAACCTTGCCATCAGCCACATCAAGACGAGCAGAAAGATATTGTGGGCCAGGGACACTAATCGGATTAGCTATCTCCTCGCCAATATACACCTTGTCAACTCCATTAATAAGATCAATAACTTCACACTGAAGTTCGTCCTCATAACGAATCGGCGAAACAAGATAATGACCCTCAACAGTTGAAACCTGTCCATAATATCGAGCCGAAGGGGGTTCCTTTTTGGAAGATCCCATGAGATATGACGAGAGAGACTCCATTTCACACTGCTCTCCAGGGCAGGGGTAACCCTCGGACTCAAGGAAGAGATTATTTCTTACAATGACAATTTTTCCCTCATACAGCTCATTAAGTGAGCCCTTGATTAAACCTAGTTGTTCGTAAAGAAGTGCGCTGGGTCCGTCTGTGGAATTAAGTAATTTGAAGGTTTCACGTTTCAGCGAATCAAGACTTGTATAATCAAGACACCCATTGTCGTCCAATATTGTGGCGAGAGATGGTGCGGCAATCTCACATTCTGCAAGCAGTTTTGCCTGATAGGAACTTAATCCAAGAAAGAACAAAGCAGTTTTCGATTCCTGATACTGGGACGTTAAGGTGTGGACTCTTTCAACAAACCAAGTGGCAAAAGAACCATAATTTTTCATAAGATTGACCGCCTCACAGCATGTAAATATCTCTAACACATTATCTCATATGCGAAGCTAAAGAGACGTTTTCACTCGATTTATATCCTTAAACGGCTTGAAAAATAATGTGATAGGTCAACAATCAATTCTCAGAGAAGTGTTCAGACGCCATCTTGTAATTCCATTTAGTTTGCTTTGCAATCGCTAAGACATCCCATTTACTCTTTCACAACTTCAACAGCATAAAGAAAAATACCTCGTCGCTGCAGTCATGCTATCCAAATGAAAACTTGCTGAAGGCCAACATGAACACCTATCCGATTTCAGTCTTCAGATATTAAATGCATTACAGCAATTACTCTTAGCTATTACCCCTACAGTGAAAACATATTGATAATTGCATTCGACACAAGATAAGCCTTATCCCGAGTCCTGATATAAGTCAAAGGACTGTGCGATACAAGCTCTCACTATTGCATTTACATCAGTTGAGTTAAGTCTGTTCCAAATCCGTTTACGCAACTATATGCTATGTCATCAGTAAATTGAGCATTTATTATAGAGGCTAAATCAAACTAATTTTTTGAATTGTTCATATCCTTGCGGATAAGCTCTTTGATATAGCTTGAACGGTTCTCTTTACCTTCCAAGAACTCTATTAAATCGCTATCACTTGGATATAAATTAAACATAATTGCTTTTACGTTATTCTTCCGATATTTAGCGCTGGCTCTTTTCTGTGCTTCACTAGTAGCCATAATGGATGCCTTTCTTACTAAAATAATATACTGCGTCTATAGTAACCTTGAATCTCAACAGTGTTATTAAAATTTGTATCATCTTTAATTTTAAATTCGAAATAATCGTAAAATAAATTTCTTTATTTATACTTCATTCAACTGTAAATACGATCAGCGCTTTAAAAATGATACTGATATTTTTTAATCAGATTGTTTTTTAAAATTCAAATAACTTTAGTATTCTACTTTGATTACCATATGATCTCCCAAGTAATAAAATCAAACCGCGAACTGCAAGCACCGTGTTTGTGTCTTGATTACCGTGCGATCTCCCAGGTAGTAAAATCCTACATTGCCAACTAACGCAACCGCCGATGTCTTGATTACCGTACGATCTCCCAGGTAGTAAAATTGACCCGTTAGTCGATATTGCCCTGGCTGGGTCTTGATTACCGTACGATCTTCCAGGTAGTAAAATTAGCTTGTGAGATAAAACCATTTCTGCGGTGTCTTGATTACCGTACGATCTCCCAGGTAGTAAAATCAAGGCACATGTTTAGTGCGCCGTAGTAGTGTCTTGATTACCGTACGATCTCCCAGGTAGTAAAATAATGTCTGTACGCATTATGCGCTCACCTCTGTCTTGATTACCGTACGATCTCCCAGGTAGTAAAATTCGAAGATTGTTAGTTACTGCTGTGGCATTGTCTTGATTACCGTACGATCTCCCAGGTAGTAAAATAGCTCAATGGAGCACGTCATTAAGTGGGCAGTCTTGATTACCGTACGATCTCCCAGGTAGTAAAATCTTAGAGGTATTGCGTGCGAGATTGGCTACGTCTTGATTACCGTACGATCTCCCAGGTAGTAAAATGTACAGGCCATAGGCGAAGATGCCCTTTTCGTCTTGATTACCGTACGATCTCCCAGGTAGTAAAATCTGTATCATCGCGGATGCAAAGAATCCAAAGTCTTGATTACCGTACGATCTCCCGGGTATTAAAATTGGCTTGTGAGATAAAACCATTTCTGCGGTGTCTTGATTACCATACGATCTCCCAGGTAGTAAAATACCAAGCCCTTGTTTTCCTTGTTTACCAGGGAATTCAAGGGCTTAGTATTTTGAAAACTATACAAACTTCTCCAAAAAATTCACTATAGTTGACATAATTTAGAAAAACTAGCCCGGGTTACCCCGGGCTTCGTTTGCGGCTCAAGCATAAAAATGCTTGGCCTTGTCTAGATCCGTACGATCTCCCAGAAAGTATGAATCAAAACATATGCATATTGTATCAGAAAGCTTCTTATTAAGAGGTGAATCGTGCAATACTCAATAGCAATTCGGTCAGCGGCATATTTATCCTGTAAGCATTCTCAGCTTCAAATCGATAAACATGAAGAAGGAATTATCTCTATCCCTATAGAAGATATAGGGCTATTGATGCTTGACCATTACCAAATCACTCTATCCCACCAGCTAATACAGGAACTCATGAAGAATAATGTAATCCTTATCAGCTGTGATGAGCGGCATCTCCCCTTGGCGGGAATGCTCCCCTTTAGTGGAAACTCCCTCTTTTCAGAACGTGTAAAAGTCCAAATGGAGATAAGCGAACCCTTAAAGAAACAATTATGGAAGCAAACCATAGAGTGTAAGATACAAAACCAACTTAGAGTATTAGAACAATTAGGTAAGTATGCTGCCCCTATGTATGAATATCTCAAGCAAGTAAAATCGGGAGAAGAAGCAAAAGCAAACGCAGTTCTCCACCTTACCCACCCCGTCCTATGGACGAGCGAAGAAAAGGAAATCGCTTCTTTAAGCGGAAGCTTAAAACCCTGCCGCCTCTTGGAAGTAGGCCCGGGGAACACCCTGTGCAATCTTTGGAGAGACAGCGGTTTTGCATCGGATGAACTCGCATGTTCACCGACCGGAACTTTAGAACAATTAAACAAGATT
>CALLVW010000008.1:0-10830 GCA_938015835.1 uncultured Atopobium sp.
GTTTACCTTATTCCATCTATCTTGATTTAATTTTAAGTAGTCATTCATCTTATAATCTCCTCAAAATAGTGTTGTATTTTGATTTAAGTCGCATGTAGAACCATTACATTTTTCTTGTCGCTACAAATTATAATTTGTTTTCTCGCTGTTTGTGCCACATACATTTTTAGCTAATTGATACAGGTCTACAGAGCATGCAACCTAGTACACATAGTCTTATTTCTAAGTGTTATGTCTGAATCGTAAAAAAGTGGCTGCAGATGACACGTCAAATGCAGCCACTTTTATGTTACTCACACGTGTTTAATCGCGTGTTGCCAATCGTTTTGACTCTGCGGTTTTCTCCGCACTTCTACTTGATCAGACCGCTGTTCCTTAGCAGCAGCTCAATATCAGTGCCCTTGACAGCCTTGAGAGCTACCTTTAAGAGCATCTTCTCCTTGAACGAGAGTGGCGCCTTATCAAGCGTTTTCTTGTCCAGAGCATAGTAGGTTGCCCTTAGAAGCTCTCTGATGTCGTACTGAGAACCCCAAACCTCTGGTACGCCTCTATCAACATCCATCAACGTGTAGACAGACTCCATACCAGTGCGGATTGAGTACTCCGTAGTAAAGATGGTGTCACGAGGAGTCTCGGCAAACTGTCCAATAAAGGCAAAGTTAACGGAACCCTCAGGAACAACCAGAGGCCTGTCCTCAGCCTTTCTTGGCTGGAAGAATGCGTTGATGTAAGGCATGAAGCACGTAGTTGTGTTGCAGCGGTTCTTGGCCCAGTCCTCAATCTTCTTGGTTGGAACACCAATGTGATAGAGCCACTCCTGGCACACTTCCTCGCCGGTGCAGTTACGCATAGCCTTCTTAACAAAGTTACCTGGCTTGTTGGTGCTCAGTGCATAGACCCAGATAAGTACGGTGTCCTTATCCTGTGCCCTGAACTGTGGCTGACGGTTAATGGTCCACGAGAGGTACCAGTTATCGGTACTATCTTTGACGGTTACAATACCGCCGGTTGTGACCTTACCTTCTCTTGGATCTCTCTTGCAGACGCCAATAATCTTCTTGATAATCTCTTCGTCTTTTGTCTGGATGGTGGCGCTCATCCAGTTAGTTGCCTCAAAGTCACTGCAGAAATTATCAGGATTGCCGTACTCACCATGCTTGGCCTGAGCTGCAATGTTCTTCCACAAATCCCAGGACTCCCCTACGCCATTTCTGACGTTACTGATGTCAGGAGCAGTATTTTGATCGCCATAGCAAGAGGTATCGGTGCAGCAGCCATTGGTGATAAACACCAAATCGTCTTCGGTTAGATCAATGGTTTGCTGTGAGCCGTTCTTCTCGTAAACAATCTGAGTAGCTACCTTTATACCATTGGTGTCGTTGATGATGACGTTCTTGACATCCATACCGTAATCAACGCTTACGCCGTGATTCTCAAGATACCTGACCAGCGGCAAAATCATGCTCTCGTACTGGTTGTACTTGGTAAAGCGCAAAGCCGTAAAGTCAGGAAGACCGTCAATATGATGGCAGAACCTGCAAAGATAGCGCTTCATCTCTAGTGCTGAGGACCACCTTTGGAATGCAAACATGGTCTGCCAATAAAGCCAGAAGTTAGTGTTCCAGAAAGAATCAGGGAGCACGTCGCTAATCTTCTTGCCCTCAAGGTCCTTCTCGGGAGTCATAAACAGCTTAGCAAGCGCAAGAGAAGACTCTTTATCAAGATTGAACTTCTTGTCTGTGTGAGCGTCTTTGCCGCACTTCTCGGAAGCTCTGCAGAGCGAGTAGTTTGGATCATGCTTGTTGAGCCAGTAGTACTCATCAAGTACCGAGACACCAGGTGTTTCGATAGATGGAACGTCTCTAAACATATCCCACATGCACTCAAAGTGGTTGTCCATCTCTCGGCCACCGCGCATGTAGAAACCCTTGCTTACATCTTTGCGGCCGTCGCAGCTTCCGCCTGCAAGCTCAAGTTTCTCTAGCAGGTGAATCCTGGAACCCTTAACCTGGCCATCACGAACAAGATAAAAAGCAGCAGCGAGGCCTGCAAGACCTGTTCCGATGATATAGGCTGATTTTCTGTCGGCATCTTTGGGCTTTTCTGGTTTAGCGAACGATTCATACGTTCCAGCAGAGTAATACATAACTTCCTCCTTAGTATTCCGCATCAATTACCTGCGGAAATTAGTAAGTCGCCCTTACCTTGCGTCCACTATAAACTTATAAACTGCTAAAGAAAATGCACAAAAAGAACGATTGGACATATAGGTTATTTTTTTTCGCAATCTACCTGCTAAATTGTTTCAAAAATAGCAATTAATTTGGCTTTTTTCGCAGGTAACGATGTGCTTAACTTGTATCAGTTAGATAAAGCTAACTTTATTCTTTCATAGTATGAAGGGGGTCTTAGTATGGAAGCTGGTCACGAGTTTTTACTCCGTATGGGCAAGACAAGACTGCGTCCCGGAGGTATTGAAGCAACCAATTGGCTGCTTAATTCCGTAGAGATTACGCCAGAAACTCAGATTCTAGAGGTAGCATGCAATATTGGAACCACTACGGTTGAGCTGGTAAAACGTTTCCACTGCCACGTAACCGCAATTGACCTAAATGCAGATGTGCTCCCTAAAACAAAAGAAAATATCGCGAGAAACAATATCGAGGAGTACGTGACAGTGGAACAAGGAGACGCTACAAACCTCTCCTACCCCGATAATAGCTTTGATGTTGTAATCAACGAAGCAATGCTCACTATGCTCTCTGATCAGCAGAAGGCATCTGCGGTAAAAGAGTATGCACGCGTGCTTAAGACCGGTGGCGTGCTGCTTACTCATGACGTGCTTCTGCTCAAAGAAGACGATGAACTTGTTCACGAGCTCTCAAGAACCATTAACGTCAACGTAAAGCCTCTGACTCTTGTAGGTTGGAAGAACCTCTTTGAGTCGGCGGGTTTCTGCACAGAAACTAAGAACGGCAAGATGACGCTTATGAATCCGGCGGGACTTATTGCGGACGAAGGCGCCGATGGTGCTCTGAGGGTTATTAGAAACGGCCTTAAACCCGAGAACACTAAGATGTTTACCAGCATGTTTACGTTCTTCAACGATCACGCTGACGACCTCAACTACATCGCCGTAGTGAGCAGAAAGTCAAGATAGCCGACGTTTCAAGCAAGTCGTCGTCTCAAGATTGACGCACAGTCGCCCAAAACAGACATCAATTGAGCTAGACTCGAGCTCGATAGCAAAGAAGGAAGCTGGCACTTCCACCAGCTTCCTTCTCTTTTGCGTGTTATGTGCAGAACTTACTTGGCCTTTGCGCAGGCAGCCATAGCAACGGAGCCAATGTAGTTGACTGGGTTGGTAAAGTTTGGCTGGAACAGAAGGTCAACAGCTGCAAGGTTATCAATGGTCATACCAGCAGCAATGGCCACGGAGACAACGTTTGCTGCCTGAGCAACATCGTCATGTGTCGAGAAGAACTGTGCACCCTTGATGAGGCGAGTCTCTGGATCCCAGACCAGCGTAGCAGTAACTGGCTCGGTGGTCAGCATGAACTCAGGACGGTAGTTCTCGGTGATGGAAACGGAATCGTACTCGTAGCCACGAACCTTGCCACCCTCAACGGTGAGGCCTGCTGCTGCCATGGAGTAGTTGTAGAGCTGAACTGCACTGGAAGCCTGAGTACCTGCATAAGCAGCGGTTGGCTCAAGCATGTTAGGACCAACGTGCAGACCCTGACGGACAGCGTTGGTTGCCAGAGGAATGTAGTCCTCTTTACCAGTGACGTTAAAGATGATGGAAGCGGAGTCACCAGCTGCGAAGACGCCAGGTTCGCTGGTGCGCATGTACTCGTCAACCTTGATAGCGCCGTTAGGAAGCATATCAAGCTGACCGTTAAAGAGGTCAGTACGAGGTAGGAAGCCAATGCCCAGAATTGCGTAATCTGCAGTATAGGAGCCCTTGTCGGTAACAACGATGACGGAATCGCCATTGTCCTCAAAGCTCATGACCTTCTCGCCAAGTGCAAGGGTGACGCCGTGCTGTTTGTATGCAGCCTCAACCTGATCGGTAATTGCCTTGTCAAAGTTCTTTGCAAGAACGCGAGGAAGCATGTCAATGAGCGTGACTGCCTTCTGACGCTCGGAGAGCTGCTCTGCAAGCTCGGCACCAATGTAGCCAGCGCCGATGACAATAGCGGACTTGGACTCTGCCATGGTGTCGTGAATACGACGGCCATCAGCCCAGTTCTTGCACTGAAGAACACGAGGTCCGTCGATGCCAGGCAGTGGAGGAACAATTGGCTTAGAGCCGGTAGTGACTACGAGATAGTCGAAGTCGTCCTCAAAAGTCTCGCCCGTCTTGAGATCCTCCCAAGCAACGTGCTTGGTCTTTACATCTGCGGAAGTGACGTTGGTGGTCATGTGAACGTGAGCGCCAGCCTCTGCAAGGGCTTCTGGAGAGCTGTAGAACATCTTGTTAGGATCGCTTACGTGGTCACCTACCCAAAGAGCAATGCCGCAAGACAGGAAGGAAACCGTGTTATTGCGCTCAAAGACGTGGACCTCCCAATCTGGGTGTGCACCCAGGATTGAAGAAGTGGCAAAAACGCCTGCGTGGGTACAACCGATAACTGCAACTTTAGCCATAGAAACCCCTCTGTTAAATGCTACTAATGACTAACATTAATTGTTACTTTGACAGTGGCATTATGCCACATTCTGTTATCGAGAAGAGCGTCATTCTTGAACGTTCTTTAATAAATCGAATATTTGGAGTTCGTGAAGCAATTTGGCTAAAAGAAAGGCGTCTATCAAATCCTGAAAGACGCCCTGACCTTACAATTCTTTGTAGATTTCTTTTCCGATGCGATTTACCACACCTACAACAAGAGCATTTCCCATACAAAATGCACGATTATTGTCGCTCATTCCTGTATTAGTCCAACCTTTAGGAAAACCCTGTAGTTGATCAAGCTCATCTGGGACAAGTCTACGATACCTCTCGCCTACTTTAATGATGTGTTTAAAGCGAGAAGGACTTGCTCCTCCCTCTCCTGTAAGAATTGTTCTTGAAGGATTAGTGAGAAGGTCTGGGAATGCCATGGAGCCTTCAGAGTAAAAATAGGTTTGACCTGTGTACTTATTGACACGCTCTTCACGTTTTGACCCTTTAAGGTATTCCCAACGAGAAAGCTGTGAGTTATCAATAAAGTAGTTCTCTGGAACTTCATTCTCTGGAGAAAGAACATCCCCCAGTGTTTTAAATTGACCCTTATAAACCTCTTCAACTTTACAGGTAATAACACGGTTATCTACCATCACACCGGCATCTAAAAACGGAGATGTTTTAGATCCCTCAGAATTAAAGTCTTTTGTAGCAACAAACGGATCTTTAGGAATATCAACATAAGAGATATTACCCACAGGATTAAAAGGAAATGCTCGAGACATAATTCCTGAAGTTAAGCGTTCTGAAAGCTCCCAATTAGCATTTCTACGTGCGAGAATATATACACGTTTTCTTCTTTGTGAAAAGCCGTATGCCGCACTATTTACCACACGCCATTCAACGCAATACCCAAGGCTAGCAAGACAGCTAAGAATAATTGCAAAATCTCTACCACGCTGAGATGCTGGGCTTTTAAGGAGACGATCAACGTTTTCTAAAAGACACCACTCCGCATTTTTAGGAGATTTATCTAGTTGAATTTTTAGGAATTTGTAAATGTCCCACCATAGAACACCCTTTTTTCCTTCAATACCTCCCGACTGAGATAAAGGTTTAGCAACCGAATAATCCTGACAAGGAAATCCGCCTACGACCATATCGACCGAAGGAATATCGCGTAGACCCTGCTCATAATCATTAAGAACTTTATTAATGTCCTCATTTACGACTGAATCGTTGCCAAAATGAGTTCTATAACAATTTGCGGCAAACTGTCTTGTAGGAGATCCTGGTGGTTCCCACTGATTTGCCCATATAGTTTTAAACGTTCCCGCTTTTGGCAGGTTATTAGCTTTATTAGAAGAGTCTTTATAACCCTCTAAGCCAAGTCTAAATCCACCGACTCCCGCAAAGAGCTCGGCTACAGTAATTGCTTTGGCCACGTTTCTCCTATCGCTGCTGTGGACCAATTTTGTGTTTACTATACTAACCGATCAACCGGACAAAAAGTCAGTCTAATTCAGATAGCCAAGAAGATCAACTTAATCTTTAAGGGATAACCTTTCAGATATTTCTTCTGCAAGATAAGAGCTATTCAACCAAAAACACTTTTTAACCTCAGGTTTTCCATATGGTTGAGGCTTTGTATCAAGCTTGTTTCTGGCATGAGGTCTTACATGACAACATTTATTTTCAGACGCCTTGACACTTATATCAGCGCGTCCAGCTTTAATATTCTTTTGCATCTGAAGGTAGCATTGTTCCGCAATCAGTAAATCAGGGTCTGGCATCTGCCAGAGCAAAATATTTGAGAGAACAAACTCACCCGCTGAGTTTTCTCTATAAATTACAAATAAATATTTACATAAGAGGTCATGATATAAATCAGATTCTTCAAATGGTTCCTCAGCAACTTTAAAGTAATCAAAGACTTTAAAGCTTACAGATTCTTTTGGTACTCCATTTGATTTAAGCCTCATCGTTTTAGGCTTAATACCAGCCTTTTCAAACTCTTCAATTTTTTGGTCTTCAGCAATACCTAAAATATGTTTAGTGATACGTGCACATTTATCTTTTGATCTGCTTATATTAAACTTGGCTGCAAGCTGATCTTCAGTTTTTCCAAAATATGGTTTAAACCTTTTATACAAAAGTTCAATAAGCGAAAGTTTTTGCTCAGATTCGTTCCTTTTAATCTGAGATGCACCGTTACCCAGCATCTGTTTTTCTATAGTAGTCATATAAGACGCTTTAAATGCCCAGGCACGAGGCTTAGCTGGAACATTAGAATAAGGCTGTGTTGTTCTTATAGAGCTATTTGCAGCTTTAGTACACGCTTCTAGATATAGAGTGTCCAAGCCAGAAATATCTTCCGCATGACCAGACTGAATCTTGGTAACAACTGTTTCCCAGTCTTGTTTAATTTGAGCATAATCCTCAACAGGAATATTCCATTTGCTTGCCAAAATTACCTTGTAATCAATAGGATTGATGCCTTTTTCATATTTGTAAGCCATCAATAAAATATTTGAAGACTTCCCTAGAAAATGGCTATCTTCAAATGTCTCATTAACTACTTTGTTGTAGTCAATCATGGTGATGACAAGGCGTTCTTTGGCTACTAAATCACCTTTTTTATTCTCTTTCATGGGGGTTGTTTTTAATTCAAGTCCCACTTCAGCAAAATCAGGATTTGAATCACTGTTGATTGGATACTTAAAATAAAGCTCTTCTACTGCATTGCCAAAAGCACCACGACGTTTTTTATGGTCTGCAAGAGAGTTAACGTCGGTGACTTCACGAAGAGAGTGCCCAACAAGCTTAGAGGCATATTCAATAATAGATTGCTCATCAGAGATATCGTAATCAATATTTGAGTTATTCATACTCCCCCAATCAACATAAAAATATTGTGCTATTACCCTTCAGAAATAGCCATACCAATTTGTCTTTCAAGTATTTTTCACATCAAAAAACGCCTCCAAGCGCACAGCTAGGAGGCGTTTTAAGGAAAGGACTAGAGGGGTTTCTCGCCAATTAGGCAAGCATCTGAGCAAGATCCTCGGAAGCATCGCCGATTGGGCCAATACCGTAGTTCTCAACAAGAATGTTAAGGACATTAGGGCTGACAAATGCAGGAAGGGTTGGTCCAAGCTTGATGTTCTTGATTCCAAGGTGCAGCAGGGTCAGAAGGACGCAAACTGCCTTCTGCTCGTACCAGGACAGAACAAAGCTCAGTGGCAGGTCGTTAACACCGCAGTCAAATGCATTTGCAAGAGCGGTTGCAATCTGAACAGCGCCGTAAGCGTCGTTGCACTGACCAACGTCAAGAATACGAGGGATGCCACCAATGGTGCCCAGGTCAAGGTCATTGAAGCGGAACTTGCCGCAAGCAACGGTGAGGACAACAGAGTCTGCAGGAGTCTGCTCAACAAACTCGGTGTAGTAGTTACGACCAGGGCGAGCGCCGTCGCAGCCACCAACAACAAAGAAGTGCTTGATTGCGCCCTGCTTAACAGCGTCGATGATCTTATCGGCAATGCCAAGAACGGCGCCATGGCTAAAGCCGGTGGTTACCTTGTGGCCACCGTTGATACCGGTGAGCTCCTGAGCCTCAGCGTATCCACCAAGCTCCTGAGCCTGCTTGATAACAGCGCTGAAGTCCTTCTTACCGTTAGCGTCCTCGTCAATGTGGACGAGCTCTGGGAATGCAACAAGCTCAGTAGTGTAGACGCGGTCCTTGTAGCTAGGACGAGGTGGCATAAGGCAGTTAGTGGTGAAGACAACAGGAGCAGGAATGTCCTTGAACTCCTTCTGCTGGTTCTGCCATGCGGTACCAAAGTTACCCTTGAGCTGTGGATACTTTTTGAGCTCTGGGTAACCGTGAGCTGGGAGCATCTCGCCGTGGGTGTAAACGTTAACGCCAGTGCCCTCGGTCTGCTCAAGGATCATCTTGAGGTCAAGAAGGTCGTGGCCGGAAACAACAATGAAAGGACCAGGCTCAATAGTCAGAGGAACCTCAGTTGGAACTGGGGTGCCATAAGCGCCGGTATTTGCGCTGTCGAGAAGAGCCATGCACTTGAGGTTGACCTCGCCTACCTCAAGGGTAAGAGGCAGCAAAACGTCAACGGAGGACTCGGTAGCAAGAGCAGCAAGTGCCTTTACAAAGAAAGCATCAACTGCGTCATCAGTCTTGCCAAGAACGCGAGCGTGATAAGCATAAGCAGCCATACCACGGATACCAAAGAGAATGAGGGACTTGAGGGACCTAATGTCCTCGTTGTCGGACCAAACGCCGCCAAGTGGAAGATCCTCAACAGGCTCTACGCCAGCCTCTGCAGCTAGACGGTTCTTCTCGTCACGAACCTGAGCAGTAATTGCGTCAACAGCGTCCTTGTCAAAGTTGACGTTGGTGATGCAGGTAAACAGACCATCGACAATCAGCTGGTCAGCACGGTTAGAACGCTTGCCAGCAGCAAGCTCGGTGCGAGAAAGGCCAACCAGAGCGCCGGTAAGCTCGTCCTGAGCAAATGCGACGTCAAAAGGCTTGCCACAAACGCCAGCGGCGCCGGTACATGCAGTACAAGCAGCAGTCTGCTCGCACTGGAAACAGAACATCTTGTTATCCACTATTTTTCCTCTCCATAAAACCATATAGCGAGAAGAGATTTGCTCTTCTGGGTTTCATGATTACAGGAATGTGGAATAAGGTATGTTGTAATTACAACAAAACGATTTCTATCCAGGAATTTTTTGGAGAGCATATGAACGTACAAGACATCAAGCCCTCGTTTTTGCTAAACACAATTGTGTTTAAAGGAGTAAAACCAGAGCTACTAGATGCTCTTTTAAAGCATTTACGTGCTGTTGTTCACACCTATGAGTCTGGAGAAATCATTTTGTGCGCTGGCGACAAGGCGCATCAATTTGGCATTGTTATCTCTGGCGCTATCCACGTTGAGGGATCTGATGCTCAGGGCAATATTTCTGTGATGGGAGCTTTCCATACCGGAGACACCTTTGGAGAGGCGTATGCGGCCCTTGGAAACGTACCGCTTTTGACCTCGGTCGTTGCTACCGAGAAATCGGAAATTCTGCTGCTGGACGTGCGTCAAATTACTGCCAGAACGTGCGACATCTGCGGTGGCGTGGACATTATCATCAGAAATCTTATGGCTTCAATTGCTCAAAAGAACATTATGCTGAGTCGACGCATTCAAGACGCCGCACCAAAAAGCATTCGTGGCAAACTGATAGCGTACTTGCATACACGCTCTCAAGCTGCAGGTTCTACAGAGTTTGATATCCCCTTCAACCGACAGCAACTTGCGGATTATCTTGGTGTAGATAGAAGCGCTCTAAGCGCTGTAATATCTTCTTTAAGCAAAGAAGGTGTTTTTGAAGTTAAACGCAGTCACTTCAAACTTTTATAACAGCATTTCGGCCTAAGGAGGCTTTTATGGCAGAGATTTATTTAGCAGGTGGATGCTTCTGGGGACTTGAAGAGTACTTCTCCAGAATAAATGGTGTTAGTGCAACTACGGTTGGCTACGCAAACGGAAAGGCCTTGGACACCAACTATCAGGAGGTTAAGGCTACAGATCATGCAGAAACAGTGCATGTAACCTATGATCAGAGCGTTGTAAGCCTCTATGACATTTTGCGTTATTACTTTAGGGTTATTGATCCCCTCTCAGTCAATAAACAAGGCAACGACGTTGGTAGACAGTATCGCACAGGTATCTATTACACAAACGATGCTGACCTGCTTGTCATTGACCGCATTATGGCCGAGCAAGAGTCTCTCTTTGGTCAGAAGCTTGCCGTGGAGGTTGAGCCACTGGACAATTACGTACTTGCTGAGGAATATCATCAGGACTACTTGAAGAAGAACCCAGGTGGTTATTGCCACATCAATGTTGATGACGCATATAAGCCGCTTGCGTAAGCCGCTTAGCTTACGTTAAGAGGCGCCGTTGATGGATGGGATTTCAAAAACTATGTACTTGAAACTATGTTCTATAGGTACATATCCGAAAACATAACGGATTACATCAATAAGGGTGAATATGAAGTTTTTATTAATTAAAAGCAGCATAAATGACATCAAAGCAACCCTCGGAAGGGTGCCTATCGCTTTAAGGCCCAGCCTGGTTTAT
>CALLVW010000009.1:0-3292 GCA_938015835.1 uncultured Atopobium sp.
AATTTTCATTTCCAACTAAACGGGTTTTTTACCTTTTTCGGCACATAATTTTGAGCTCAAAAATTACGTATTCATAGAAATGAATATAACAACTTGATTATGCAAAAAAGTCAGAACAAAACGTTCTAACCCTTTGATTTGCAATAAAACCTGCGACCAGCTTTGCCACAAGTAATTGGGCAAGTAATTTCTGCAAGTAGCAACAGGCAGTCTTAAACGACAGCTACTTAATCAGGACGTTTCCTTCATAGCTGTCATGAACGTCTTGAGGCGTGACGCCCATGTGCTTCTTATATAGTCGGCTGAAATAAAACGGATCGCTATAGCCAACCGCCTCGGAAGTCTCGCGCACAGAAAGGCCAGATTGAAGCAGCTGTTGAGCATGATCAAGACGCTTTGCGATAATGAATGTCATTGGGCGAACGCCAAATGTTTGGACAAAATTGTTGGAGAAGCGCTGAGTGCTCATTCCGCAACGTTTAGCCAGGCCAGGGATGGTAATTGGATCTGCAAAGTGGAGCTCAATATACGTGCGAGCCTCGGCCATGCTCTCCTGAACCTTTTGGCTGTTGGTGAGTAGGAACATAGACTTGATGAGCTCGGTGCCATTGACAATCTGAGCAACACGATTGTCCAGCGATGGGGTAGTGTTAAGTTTTTCCAGGTCAAGCACCTTATCAAGAATGCGGTCGAATCCCTGAGGATCAAATGCATAGGCATTGAAGATTGGGCTGGTGACATCGCCCTGAATGCCATCATAGTAGATGTTTACATGGTCAAACGAGCGTCCGTAAAGGGTTCGATACGTTACGGTCTGACCTGCAGGAACATGTACAACCGTGGTTCCTTCGCAGACAAATTCATTTCCACCAATAGTAATCTCGGCAGCTCCAAAAACAGGAATGATGAAAACAGAATGAGCAAGCGAAAAGGTAACTTGGGAGTCAGCAATCTTCTGTTGGCGGTTGATCGAAAACACACTATACGTCTGCCGCGAATAGGTCTCTTTTAGCTCCTGCAGATTAGCCTGCATAGAATCTCCTCATTTCAAAAGCGCTCTAATGCGCCGAATATTAAAAATAACATGGAGAGTATTTTAGCCAGCAGAACCGCGATTGCAACCCCAAAATCAAATAAAATGCCATTTCAGGGGTTAATTTTTGATTAACGAGAAAGACAATTGCCTACGTAACTTTTATAGAATGATTTTAAAAAGAACAATTTATGAATAAATTTTGTCCATTCAAATTAAAGATTTTACATTTTGATTGTTCGCTTTAAACTGCCGATAAATAGCGTTTTTTGATACCATGAAATAGTTATGCACAAATGGTTTCTTCAGGTTAACTTTAGATACTGCAAACTTCGTTGAGATGTCGTAGCTTTCTTTTAGTTTGCCATGAATTCCATTGGTTTTGCAGGTTTTAGATTTTTAGGTTTTTAGGTTTTAGGTTTTTAGGTTTTGTTGGCTTCTGTTGAGTTTTCTCGTAGAAGGTTTGTTTATGGAGCAACTTGCGCACGTATTTTCACTTATTGTTCAGCCCGCATATGATTTAACCGGCAGTTGGTGGGCGGCAATCTTCCTTTTTACTCTTGCGACTAAAATCATCCTGATGCCCCTGGCACTTTGGACGCAACAAAATTCTATTGTTATGGTGCGCCTTATGCCCGAGACCTTCCGCTTAAAGACTCGCTACTTCGGCGACAGGGAGACCATCGAGGAGCGCTCCAACGAGCTCAACAAAAAGGCAGGCTATCACCCGCTATTGAGTCTTATTCCTCTGGCAATCCAGGTAGTCATCCTGTTCGGCCTAGTTGACGTTATCCATGGCATCACCGATTCTGGTGCGCCTGGCACAGAGTTTTTGGGCATGACCCCAATCATCGATGGCGGTATCACCTGGATTATGCCACTGGCAGCAGCTTTGTCCTCGGTTGCTCTTGGTCTTGCTTCCAACAAGCTGAATCCGCTTCAGCGCGAGCAGTCTCGTGCAGAGAAGAACACCACAAACGGCCTTTCTATTGCAATGTCGCTGGTACTTGCAGTCTACGTTGTCTGTGGCATGGCATTCTACTGGGTTTGCTCAAACCTTCTCTCAATCCTGGTCCAAATTGTCTGCAACATCATCATCGACCCTCGTAAGCAGGTTGATTACGACGATCTCAATGCTGCTCGCGACGAGTTTGAGGCAATGGACGCAGCAACCAAGTCCACTCACAAGTGGTTCCAGCGCGATCCTCATGCCGCTCGCGAAAAAGAGGACTACAAGCGCTTCTTTGACACCATCGGCAAGCACCTGGTCTTTTACTCCGAATCAAGCGGTTTCTACAAGTACTTCCAGGGCGCCATCGAGTGGCTGCTGACAAACTCTGACATTCGTATCCACTATGTCACCTCTGACCCTAACGATCAGGTCTTTGAACTGGCAAAACAGCAGCCTCGCCTGATTCCGTATTACTTGGGTCAGCGTCGCCTTATCACGCTTTTCATGAAGCTCGACGCTGATGTTGTGGTAACTTCCCTCGGTGACCTGGAGAGTTCCTACATGAAGCGCTCTTACGTGCGCAAAGATGCTGAGTACATGTACATGTGCCACCACATGACTTCCATGACGGTCACCTCAACGCGTAACGAGTACACCTACTACGACGACGTCCTCTGCGTTGGCCCTCATCAGCAGCATGATCTTGAGTTGGTCGAGAAGTACTACGGTACGCCATCCAAGAGAAAGCCTGCTATTGGCTACGATCTTCTCGACAGGTCAATCAAGAACTACCAGAAACAGAATCTGGGCCAGCGTAAACCTGGCGAGAAACCCCTGTTGCTGATTGGTCCTTCGTGGCAGTACGATAACTTGATGGACAGCTGCCTTGACGGCCTGCTTGAGCAGCTCATGGGTCGCGGCTGGCGAATTGTGGTTCGCCCACACCCAGAGTATTTGAAGCGCTATCCTGCCCGTATGGAGGAGATTCTTGCTCGCTACGCTGACGCAGACCCAGAGGAGCTCTCCTTTGAGACCGACTTCAGCTCTAATACTTCGGTTCTCTCGGCTGACCTGCTGTTTACTGACTGGTCGAGTGTTGCTGAGGAGTTCTCGTTTACCACGCTCAAGCCGTCGGTCTTCATTGACACCGCAATGAAGGAGAACAACCCTGACTGGAGCAAGATTCATTCGGATCCATGTGACATTACGCTCAGAAACGAGATTGGCCGCAGCTTTGATCCAAAGGACCTCTCGGGCCTGGGCGACGCGGTTGCGCAGATGCTTGAGGAGACCGATAGCTGGTCGCA
>CALLVW010000010.1:0-13198 GCA_938015835.1 uncultured Atopobium sp.
TACCATAGTTAAACCCATACTCATTAAGAATATTAGCAAGTGTTTTTAAATTTCCTTGCATGTCAGCCTTATCACGCTGTCGCATATATTTAAATATTTGATCAACAGAAGACTGAATTGAATCCAATTTCTTATTAATTTGAGAAAGTGTAATAGCCATAGCTAAAAACGCCGGATTATAGGGCATCGTTGTAACACTTGTTAGAGACATCCCCTGTTGAACATGAAATCTGGCTTGACCAAATCCTGTTGCAGCGTCTCTGAATGAGCCCAGTAAACCTGATCCATCTTTAAAAGATTGTAATACGTTTGGATCCAAAGGATTTCCAAGTTTGTCTGTTACGGTCAGTAAAGTGGGTATATTTACTGTCGTTGTGATCGAACGAAACATAGTAGGAATGGAACCAAAAGCTACTCCTAGGGATGGAAGATAATCCAAAGGAATCTTAATTGCATTCGTAATGTCTACAGACTGTTCAGTCGAAGAAAGATGGAATTGTGTTGTTGAAAGTTGCTCTCTTACGACCTTTTTACGATCATCATCATTTACCTGAAGATCTAAATCCATCATTCCTCATTCCTTTAAAATTTATAGAAATAAGAACTCTATTTTCTGTAATTTAGTAAATCATATAAAACTATTAACCTATAAGCTTATAAATTGATTGTACTGCTAACAGGGATGATGCAGCTACCTTAACTCTCCCTTGTGCCCGTAAACACAAAGTCTCGGTTAGCGATGTGGGCAATGCCTTGAATAGTGTCACCCTCAACGGAGCCGCCAACAGCAAAGATAACGGGACCCACAAAAGACTCAAGCTTGCCGCCAAAGGTAAACGAGTTGTCGGTAACCTTGCCGTTCTCAATATCAATCTGGACACCCATGGCAGTCAGAGAGCCAGTGAGTTTCTCGCCAGAGGTAATGAGAACAGCATTTCCCTCTTTGGCTCCAACGGGAGAGTCCATTTGAATCTTGTATGTTCCGTCGATCATGATGCCTCTATTCTGTCCAGACGTTATACCTGGTGTTTTATTGGGTTGCAGCCGATGGTCTGCATTAAAACCAACTGCTACTTGTACGCCTCTATTCTACCCAAGAACGGTGAGGGATAGATGTGGTTTCTCGCCAAGGGATAATTTGTAGGAATTAAATGAAAGTCGAAAATATTGCGAACGAATGTTTGACGGGGAGTTTCTGGGGTATAGGGACGGTAGATAAATCGCGCGGCACTTCTTGCCACGCTTGTAGAAAGGAACGTCCTATGGACATTTCACAGGTTAAGAAAGTTGTAGTTGCTGGCGGCGGCGTTTTGGGCAGCCAGATTGCATTTCAGACCGCTTATCGCGGCTACGAGACCACTATTTGGCTAAGGTCCGAGGCTTCAATTGAGCGCGCTCGTCCAAAGATTGAGCATCTCAGAGAGGTGTATTTGAACACCCTCGAGGCTATGAAGAGCGATCCTAAGGCGTACGCTTACGGTCTCATTGCTCAGGACGAGATTACTCCAGAGAAGCTCGACCAGCTTAAGGAGCAGGTAGAGCGCGCATACAGCAACCTCAAGCTCACTTCCGATTGGGACGAGGCTTTTGGTGACGCTGACTTTGTTATCGAGTCTGTCGCTGAGAATCCAGAGCAGAAGATTGAGTTCTACACCGAGCTGGCCAAGCACCTGCCCGAGAAGACTATTGTGGCAACTAACAGCTCAACCATGATTCCAAGCATGTTCGCTGCAGCTACTGGTCGTCCCGAGAAGTACCTGGCACTCCACTTTGCTAACGAGATTTGGCGCAACCCAATCGGCGAGGTCATGGGTCACGCAGGTACCGCTCAGGAGAACTTTGACATGGTCGTCGCTTTTGCAGCAAGCATTCGCATGATTCCGGTCAAGGTTCTGAAGGAGCAGCCTGGCTACCTGCTGAACTCCATGCTGGTGCCTCTTCTGGTCTCCGCTGAGCAGCTCTGGGCTAACGGCGTTGGCAACGTCGAGGACATCGACAGGGCTTGGCGCATTGGCACCGGCTCGCCAAAGGGTCCGTTCCAGATCTTGGACATCATTGGTCTGGTCACTGCATACAACGTTGCTCTGATGAATCCTGCAGCTAAGGATCCTGAGTCCGTACAGGGTCGCATTGTTGCCCTGCTCAAAGAGAAGATTGACAAGGGCGAGACCGGCGTTGCTGCTGGTAAGGGCTTCTACGAGTACAAGTAAGCTCAGAACTCGCACGCGGACATAACGTCGTAACGCACTAACACAACCCACTCCGCAGGCAAACGTCTGCAACAAAAAGCCCTTCTCGCCAGATGACGAGAAGGGCTTTGTTTGTACTGAGGGAACGCGTTGCGAACGTGCGTCGAGAACGCAAACGATTACTTCAAGAAATCCTTAACAGATGCAAGGACGCTTGGGGTATCCAGGCCGTACTTAGCAAGAACCTGAAGAGCTGGTCCGGACTCGCCATAGGTGTCCTGAACACCGATAACCTTAACGGGAACAGGAGCGTTCTCTGCAAGAGCCTGGCAGACGGCACTGCCCAGACCACCGATGACGGAATGCTCCTCAATAGTCACAACCTTGCCGGTCTTTGCTGCAGAAGCGGTAATCAGCTCAGAGTCCAAAGGCTTAATAGTGTGAATGTTGATAACCTCAGCGCTGACACCCTCTGCTGCTAGCTGCTCTGCAACCTCAAGAGCCACAGGAACCATAAGGCCACAAGCTACCAGCGTAACGTCAGTACCCTCTTTAAGGACAATGCCCTTGCCCAGCTCAAAGTGGTAGTCAGGGTTGGTATTGAACACAGGAACAGGGAGGCGGCCAAAGCGCATGTAGACAGGGCCGTCGTGGTCGTAAGCGGCCTTAACAGCAGCCTCAGCCTCAACAGCGTCAGATGGAATAATGACCGTCATGCCAGGAATAGTGCGCATAACAGCAATATCCTCATTGCACTGGTGAGTGGCGCCGTCCTCTCCTACCGAGAGGCCTCCGTGGGTAGCGCCAATCTTGACGTTTAGGTGAGGATAACCCACCGAGTTTCTGATCTGCTCAAACGCACGACCAGACGTAAACATTGCAAACGAGGTTGCAAAGACCTTGTGACCAGTAGCTGCAACGCCAGCTGCCATGCCAATCATGTTGGCCTCAGCAATGCCGCAGTCCACAAAGCGATCAGGATACTCCTCGCCGTACTTGCCGGAGCGAGTAGCTTCTGCCAAATCGGCATCAAAGACCAGAAGGTCATCGTGCTCTTTACCAAGCTCTATCAGGGCTTTTCCGTATGCCTCTCTGGTGGCAATCTTCTGTACGTCTGCCATGTTATGCCACCTCTCCTTCAAGCTCTTTCATAGCCTGCTCGTATTGCTCCTGGTTAGGTGCCTTGCCGTGCCAGCCTACCTGGTTCTCCATGAAGGAGACGCCCTTGCCCTTTACGGTGTGAGCAATGATGACGGTTGGCTGACCCTTAACCGTACGAGCCTCAGCAAATGCAGCAGCAAGCTGTTCAAAGTCGTGTCCATCAGCCACCTCAATGACGTGGAATTTGAACGCCTTGAACTTCTCGTCAATTGGTTTTGGTGTGTTGATCTGATCAAGCGAACCGTCAAGCTGCAGATTGTTGTTATCAACAATAAGCGTGAGGTTATCAAGCTGGTGGTTGCCGGCAAACATGGCAGCCTCCCAGACCTGACCCTCCTCAATCTCGCCGTCGCCCAGCAGTGCATAGACGCGGTAGTCCTTGTTGAACTTCTTGCCGGCCAGCGCCATACCAACGGCGGTGGATACGCCCTGGCCCAGAGAGCCGGTGCTCATATCAACGCCAGGAGTATCGTTCATGTTGGGGTGACCCTGAAGGCGTGAGTCAAGCGCGCGGAAAGTCTTGAGCTCCTCCTTGGGGAAGAAGCCGCGCTCAGCCAAAACGCCGTAAAGCGCAGGAGTAACGTGTCCCTTTGAGAGCACAAAGCGATCTCTGCAGGGGCAGTTTGGCTTGGTAGGGTCTACGTGCATCTCCTTGAAGTAGAGATACGTCAGGATTTCTGTTGCAGAAAGCGAGCCACCGGGATGGCCGGATTTGGCCGTAAAGACCTGCGTGAGGATGCTTTTGCGCACCTCACGAGCAACCTGTTTAAGGTCGACGTCCATGTAATTTCCTTTCACGTATTGCGTACGAGAAACGCAGCAGATCGGCGCCACGCGCGAGCCGGAGCTGCGCGCGAGTCAGCGCTTACAGACCGAACTTCTCGGTAAGCTTTTCCTTCATTTCATCCTTATCAAGGATGTTGGAGAGAACGATCTTCTCGTCTTCTGGAATGCCGGCGATAAAATCCTCAAGGTCACGAGCAACAATAAAGAGGTCAGCTGCGCCAGGAGTAACGTCGGAAACGGTTGAGTGCTCAACCTCAACGCCGCTCACGCCCAGCTCGTTCAGGACGTCCTGGATCTGCATCTCAACCATAAGGCTGGAGCCAAGTCCACTTCCGCAACAGCAAAGAATCTTCTGGATAGCCATAAGAGCCCCTTTCAATTCACCACGTGTGATATGTGGGTTACGTGGGTTACGTGGGTTAAAAAATCGGGCCCCATCCAAGGACGAAGCCCGACCTAGATACCTAGATTCTACTCGCATTTTCTACAGCAACTACGATATTTAACTGCAATTCTGTGAGCGGATGCTACTCGGCCTTCTTCTCTTCTGCCTTCTTAGGAGCAACAAGGTTAAAGAGGATTGGGAGGCAGAAGCAGACAACGCAGATGCCGGTGAGGACTGCACCCTGGACATTCAGAGCAACGTTACCAAAGATCAGAGCCATGATGGAGAAGTCGGCATCGGAGAAGGTAGCGGAGGTGAAGCCCATAAGGGTGAAGACTGGCATGCACAGTGCAGGCAGGAAGGTAATGAGCAGGCCGTGGACAAAAGAGCCAGCAATGCAGCCCTTGATGCCGCCCTCTGCGTTACCAAAGACGCCTGCGGTTGCGCCGCAGAAGAAGTGAGGAACAACGCCTGGGAGGATTAGGGCAATTGCTGCAACCTGTGCGTTAATGACACCCAGAATAAGCAGGCCTAGGATGCCGCCAACGAAGGAGCTCAGGAAGCCGATGATAACGGCGTTTGGAGCATAGGTGAATGCGATTGGGCAGTCGATTGCAGGCTTTGCACCAGGGACAAGCTTCTGAGCAATACCCTTGAATGCAGGAACAATCTCGCCAATGATCAGACGGACACCGGACAGAATGATGTAAACGCCGCCAGCGAAGGAGAGGCCGCGGGTAAATGCCCAAACAATCCAGTTAGTGGTGGTCTCGGTACCAATATTCAGCAGGTCGCCGAGGTGCTGAAGCCCAGCATACTGTGGGTTAGAAGCAAACTCTGCAGCGGTAGTTCCTGCAGGTACCAGGGTTAGAAGGCCACGGCTGACAGCGACGCCGGTGATGACCAAAAACATGATGATCATGGTCAGACCAATGGAAACGGTGTTGTCGCGCAGGAAGATGAGGCGCTTGGAGAACTTGATATTCTCGGTGCTATTCTCACGATCGGAAGCAAAGAGCCTACCGACCATACCGGCAAGCCAGTAACCAGCGCCACCGAAGTGGCCAAGTGCAACGGAATCGCTGCCGGTAACCTTGCGCATGGTTGGCTGGCAGTATGCAGGAGACAGAACCATAATCAAAGCAAGTAGGCATGCGCCGGAGATGTAGAGCATCCAACCGGAAAGGCCGCCGACGTGCAGGATGATGGCGAGCATAGCTGCCATGTAGAGAGTGTGGTGGCCGGTGAGGAAGATGTAGTTAAAGCGAGAAAAACGTGCGAGGACAATGTTCAGGACCATGCCGATGCACATGATGATTGCGGTTGCTTGACCAAACTCGCCAAGTGCCAGCGAGACGACGGCCTCGTTGTTTGGGACGACCCCCTGCATGTCAAAGGCAAAGTTGAAAATCTCGCCAAAGGCAAGGAGGGAACCAGTCTGCAAGAAACCTGCGCCTGCAGAAAGAACGAGGAAGCCAACGATAGTCTTGAGGGTGCCTCTGATGAGATCCTCAACTGGCTTTCCCTGAAGCGCCAAACCCAGCAAGGCAACAAGACCAACTAGGATGGCTGGTGTTGATAACACGTTTACAAAAAACTCAACAACAGGCATACAAACTCCTTTCAACAAAACGCGATACAACAAACTGACACAACAAACTGCGAGTTCGTGCGGTCCTGCAGCACGACGGTACGAGCCCAGAACTTTTAACTGATTGTAATCCATTTGTGTTTATTTTGTGCAAAATTATTTATGTTTTGCTGAGGTTAAACGTTCATAACATTCATATTATTCATACAATAGAGGTGGAGAGTTCAAAAAATCCTGCTGTACGCTATTGGCCGTCTTCGTAGATTTTGGAAATAGCCCGCTTGTCACTTGTATCAGAAACCGTATAAACAGCCTCTGATATGCACGAAAACTAATCAAGAAATTAATGTAATGGAAAGCAGGGTCTGATTTGGGTAAAAATCCCGTTTAGTTGGAAATAAATTTTCTAGTTCGACGTTTTGGCACTTACGTTTTCCCAGTTGAATTTTCTTATAAAAGTTTCAATCAAATTTGCCCGCGGATTTACGCTGGTAGATGCTCTGCATAGAATTCGTTTGATTTTGTATATTCCAACTAAACGCATTTTTTACCACTTTGGGTTCCAAAACGCCTATTTCACGATACAAAATGACGAAAGTTCACTGATTATCAGGAAAAATGGTCGGGTTGACTGGATTTGAACCAGCGACCTCTCGGTCCCGAACCGAGCGCTCTACCAAGCTGAGCCACAACCCGTTATGTTTTACCTTGTCCGACGGGATAAATCCATCAAACATTTGCCGCTCTATGTTACCACTACAACTTGCAGGTGGTGGAGAAGCCTCGCCAACCTTTTGCTTGAGCTGCGGCTGCAATTGCGTCGGCAGCATCCTGTGATTCGCAAAGCGCAAAAGAGCTGCTACCTGAGCCGGAAACCTGAGCGCCAAGAACTCCAGGTTGCGCTTTTAGCCACTCCTCTACCTCGGCCACCTGTGGCTTTAGCGATTTTGCTGCTGGTGCAAGATTGTTGAAGAGAAGGCCTGCTACCTGCTGGATGAATTGCTTACTTGTATCGTGATCGGAGGCAGCACCAGAATTGCCAGCGTCACGCAAAAGCGCGGACAAATTCTCGTAGGATTCCGACGCAATTGGCGACATATCAAACTGGTCGTACGCTTCTTTGGTAACAACGCCAGTTTCTGCTGGTAAGACAATAGCAAGAGGAGCATCAATGGTAGATGCATAGGTTTCTACCAGCGTATCCCCAGCGCCAAGCATAAGTGATGGTCGCGGATCCAAGAAGAACGCAACGTCTGCACCAACAGCCCTGGCTACCTCAACTACCAGCGGATCTAGAGGATCAACACCCCAGCGCTGAGCCAACAGATAGAGCGTCGCGGCAGCGTCGGCGGACGATCCGCCTAGGCCGGCCTTCTCGGGAATGTGAACCTGCACGTCAATGGAAACATCTGGGGAAACGCCCAGCTTATTGGCGAGAAGAACCGCAGCCTTCCAGGTTGTTGTGCGCTCGGGCAACACGCAGAGCTGCGGCTCATGCGTAACCGTAAGCTCCGGCGCGTCATCGACAACAACTGTATCGTACAGCGCAACGGGAACCATGAGTGAATCTACTTTATGGTATCCTCGCTGGTCTTTCTGAGTATGAATACCCAGGTGAAGGTTGACCTTGCAAGGAATCTGAATGATTTGGCGTCCAAAATTAGACAACGAGGCAGCCATGAGAGTAAGCCTAGCCAGAGAAGATTACGCTTCTGGACTATTCTTCAAACTCGAAGTCAAACAAACGCTCACCGGTCTCAAAATCAAAAAGCTCAACGGTGCCGGTCAGAACGTCGACATACTGGTAGGACTGACGGGCGGTGCGACCGCGGCGCTCGCCAACCTCAACGATGAAAAGAGATGGATGGGCCATAACCAGGGTACCTGTGCGCTCAACAATACGAGAACGTCCCATGTTAGCCTTGACCTTAAGCTTCTGGCCTTGAAGTGCCCTGAGCTTATCGTGAATCTCGTCTACACGATTAACTGGTGGAATCTCGTTTTCCATCAATCCTCCAAGTCAATCAGTACGTTTGCGATGCGACACGCTGTGGAGTGTCGGAGATATGTACCGGTCGACAAACAATAGTCAGAATTTCCGAAACTCCACTATACGTTGTAAAAAATGAAATCTCAAGGTTTTACGACAAATGTCACGGGAACAACATCAGTCGATCGGTCAGGTTTGCGTCAAAATCGCGAGAAGATCGCGAGAAGATCGTATCAGGCGCGCGTCAGATTTGCGTCAGGTTGGCATCGGACTTGCAACGACAGCGCGTCAGAACCCCAACAAATTTATGACAAATAGGGGTCCTCTGATAAAATTAGTAACTAACTTCAAAACACAAGGAGGCCCAATGACTGAGACTCTGGGATATGCCATCAGTAAGACCTGGTATATCGTGCTTATTTTTGTTGCTCTTGCTATCGGAATCGCATTCCTTTCCAAAAAGAAATCATCTAAAGCTCTTGTTGCTTTATCAGCGCTTTGCCTGGTATTTAGCGCAGGGTCGTTCGCATTTGGTGGATTGACTGTTTCTGAAGCACAGTCCAAAGGCGCTTCATCTGACCAGCTCAATTCCATGAACCTCATCGAGCTTGTTCAGGCTAACCAGGCCGCACCAGCTCAGACCTCTGTTAATGATGTCAACGAGCTCTACAACAAAATCGTTTACGTCTATCAGTACGGCTCGCCTATCGCGCAGTCGCTCGCGAGCGACAATCCCTTTGTTCACCATGATCTACCTTGGGTAGCAGCGACTCTTCCTGAACTGAAGAAGCTGCTCGACAAAAACGAAGTAGTCTATGTGTCAACAAACAGTCAGATTTTCAAACAGTTGCACATTAACCTTGGTGAAAACGCCGTCGAGCCTTTTATAATCTTTGTTACTTCGGTCAATCCAGCCGGTAGAGTTTTCTTCCCACTTTCAACTGGTGATATGTCTCATGCTGGCAAAAAAGATGGCGATAAAATCACGTTTGGTGACAATCTTGAGTTTACGCTTCGCACGGTTCATACCAATAACGGCGACTATGTGCTTGGCCTTAACTACCAGACCCTTTTAGCTCTCAATGGTTACTCAAGGATTATAAGTAATTTTTAATATTCCAATAAAGGAGTACAACTGACCATGCGTCGCTGAACACGCAAAATAAGCCGCAACAAAAAACTCCCATTCTTGTGAATGGGAGTTTTGTTTTTCTCGACAGATGATGTTCTGAAACTTTTTGAACCGGTTTGACCTTACTTAGCTGGGCAGAGCGAGAGGGCGGCCTCGTCAGCAATAACGGTGCAGTTAGTGTGAAGCTGCAGGATAGAGGCTGGGCACTGAGGCGAAACGTTGCCGTAGCACATGTCGTAAACAGCCTTAGCCTTGTCCTCACCGCTAGCCACAATCAGAATGCTGCGCGCAAACATGATGGTCTGCGTGCCCATGGTGTAAGCTTGACGAGGGACGTCCTCCATGCGCTCAAACAGGCGGCTATTTGCCTGAATGGTGCTCTCGGTGAGGTCAACGCAGTGCGTACCCTTGGAGAAATGGTCGTCGGGCTCGTTGAAGCCAATGTGACCGTTGTGACCAATACCAAGAAGCTGCAGGTCAGGATAGCCAGCCTTAGCAACAAGCCTATCGTACTCGGCGCAAGCTGCCTCGACGTCAGGATTAGAGCCGTCGGGCACATGAGTGTTCTCAAGATCAATATTTACCAGGTCAAAGAGGTTTTTGCGCATGAAATAGTGATAGCTCTGAGGATCGTCGTGAGAAAGACCGCGGTACTCGTCAAGGTTATACGTAGAAACCTGCGAGAAGTCCAGGTCTCCCCTCTTGCACCAATCAGCGAGCTGAGCATAGGTACCAATTGGCGTTGAACCAGTTGCCAGACCAAGAACGCAATTTGGCTTCAGAATGATTTGTGCAGAAATAACATTTGCAGCTTTTCTGCTCATGTCCTCGTAATCGCGGGTGCGAACAATCCTCATGTCTACCTCCAAGACAGAAGTCACAGTTACATTTAGTTTAACATTTGAAGCAAGCAAAAAAGTAACCGGTCGGCGAGAAGAACAAATATCTCGCTGACCGGTTTTGACCTGTTATATGGCGTGTTTTTGTCGCTATTCTGTTGCGATTCTGTCGCGACTCTGACGTGAAGCTGACGCAAGTCTGACGCGGCGGTAGTTTTCTGTCTGGAATCTGTCAGGAATCTGTCGCGATTCTGACGTGAAGCTGACATAGTGGCGGTTTTCTGTCCGGAAGCTGACGCAAACCTGACATGACCCTGGCGCAAATCTGACGCGAAACCTACGTCGTGCCTATCCCAGAATCTGCTTGGAAAGATCCTGCAGAGCGTGGAAACGGTGAGAGATGGCGTTCTTCTCGTCAGGCTCAAGCTCTGCCATGGTTTTACCTGGAGCATCCTCTGGCCAGAAGAGTGGGTCGTAGCCAAAGCCGTTGTGACCCTTTGGCTCGTGGCCAATAACGCCCTCGCAGTCGCCCTCTCCTACCAGCACAGATCCGTCTCTGTAGACCAAAGCAACGGTGGAGTGGAAGCGAGCAGTGCGGTCCTCATCAGCAACGTCAGCAAGCTCAGCCAAAAGCTTCTGATTGTTTGCAGCATCATTGCCATGCTCGCCAGCATAACGAGCAGAATAGATTCCAGGAGCTCCGTCCAGAGCGTCAACGCAAATGCCGGAGTCGTCTGCAATAGCTGCGACGCAATCTACCTCGTCAAGCGCAGCCATTGCCTTGATCAGAGCGTTGTCACGGAACGTCTGGCCGTTCTCCTCTGGATCAGGGAAATCGCCCAGCTGACCAAGCGCCACAAAGCTTATACCAGGCATTACCTTAGAGAGAATAGCCTCAATCTCAACAAGTTTGTGAGCGTTGCCCGTTGCAACTACCACGGTTGTATTTGGATCAAAGGTCACAGCGTTAGAACCCTGATTTTCACTGTTTTGACTCATGGTTACTCCCTAAATCCAGTCACTTGATTCTGCAGGTCAACAAGGTGAGCGATGCCAGCTTGACCAAGGTCGAGCAGCTGGTTGAGTTGCTCTCGATCAAACGGACCACCCTCGCCTGTTCCTTGTACTTCAATTATCTGTCCAGTTTCTGTTCCGACAAGGTTCATGTCAATGTCCGCATGAGAATCCTCGGGATAGTCAAGGTCCAGCAGCGGCTTGCCATTCACATAGCCCATAGAAATCGCAGCTACCTGACCTGTAAGAGGGAGTCTGGGCAGAATGTCCTTCTCGACAAGTGAGTAGAGGGCGTCGTGAAGTGCTACCCAAGCACCCGTGATGCTGGCGGTTCTGGTGCCGCCGTCTGCCTGAAGGACGTCGCAGTCCAGCGTGATGGTGTACTCGCCCAGGCGGTTGAGGTCAACAACGGAGCGCAGCGAGCGGCCAATCAGGCGCTCAATCTCCATGGAACGACCCTTGCGGTTGGCACGCTCTCGCTTGGTGCGGCGGTTAGTTGACGCAGGTAACATGGCATATTCAGCTGTGACCCAACCCGCGCGAGAACTGCGTCGCCATGCAGGGACGCCCTCTTCGACGGTAGCGGTGCACAGGACACGCGTGTCGCCAAACGTGACCAGGCACGATCCGTCGGCGTTCTTCATAACGTTGCGCTCGAGGGTGACGGGGCGCATCTGGTCCCACGCGCGGTCGAACGAACGCGCGGGCTCCGTGGCGGCGATGGTCTGCGTGACGGCGTCGACCTGCGCGGGTTTCTCGCCAGAAGACGCGCTTTCTACCTGGTTATTCATTGCACTCCTAAGAAAAAACGCGACACCCGAGGGCGCCGCGTGAGGTTCCATGGTGGGCGATGAGAGATTTGAACTCCCGGCCTTGTGCGTGTAAAGCACCTGCGCTAGCCGCTGCGCCAATCGCCCGTGACTGTAGAAGTTTATCACAGCTTCCACAATTCTTAAACGGCAATTATGAATTCACAGGTTTCATTTGCTCAACTTCAGCACGGACTGCCACACCATCCAACTGAGCAAGTGGCGTCGACATTTGTTTTGCCAGAGCACATGCCGTACCCATAGCATCACCCATATCGGTGACCGTTGGAATAATGCGAACACTTGCCTGCATCAAAAACGTCGTAGAGATGCAACGACCAATAACTCCCAGGTTATTGATGTACTTGGTGACCATCGATCGGAACGGAATCTCGTAGTAGTCACCGTGCTTATACGTATTTTTGTGGAAGAGTCCGCCCTTATTAGAGTGAACGTCAATGTACCAATCGCCGCGAACAAGGCCGTCGTCAAATCGAGCCTGGTTAACGTAGTCCTCTTCGGTCAGCATTGTCTGGCCTTTAACGCGCCAGCTCTCGCGAACACCCAACAGCGAAGCCTGCTCCATAAGGTAGCTCTGCTCAAATCCAGGCATCATACGCTGCAAGAACGTTACCAGTCGACGAATGCGCGCATGCGCCTCAACTGTTGCATTAGAACGCGCCGCTCCCGAGGTGTTTGTACGCATGCTTGCAATATGTGGACAGTTCAGCGCCATGCAACCTGGTTTTCCAGGAAGCGAGAAAATCTGGTAATAGCGCAAGTCCTCTTCTTCAAGAATACCTGCTTCAATTCCCTCGCGAAACTTTGGCTCCAGCTTAAAATTCTTACCCGCTACCATCGCGGACTCAAAGAAATATCCTTCAACCAATGGCGAGAAGTGATCATCAAGTGAGAGCACGTACTCCCTATAGCGCTCAACATCAATTCCGCCCATAGTAAAACGCAGGCTGCAGACCTGATTTATGCCGTCCTCATCACCAGCTGCAACTGGAACACCAGCGGCTCGGGATAAAACCGCGTCGCCCGATGCGTCAATCCATGTTTGAGCAGCTACTGCGATTAAACCTTCTGTTGAGGCGAGAATAACATGTGTGATGGTTTTCTCGTCATCTGCATCTGACAAAACTGCAGCTACAAGCGATGTATCGTAAAGAATTTGTCCACCTTTAGTGGTGTAGAGCTGCTCGTACACTTCTCCCAAGCGCTCAGGAGCAAACCAAATCATAGTAGTGTAGTCGTCGCGCGTAGCGTCGCCTGAAGTCAAAAGCTGCTGTTCAATAG
>CALLVW010000011.1:0-5847 GCA_938015835.1 uncultured Atopobium sp.
TGCCTAAAAGCATCAAAGAATCTGTGGATTTGCCTGATTTTGCAAAAGAATCGGTGACTCAAACACAGATTCTTTGTACTTTTCAGGCTCGCAATCATGAACGTAACGCAGAGCCACACAAAAAGCCGCCGATACGTCATGTACCAGCGGCTTTCGTTTGTAGAGTTTTGCGTGTGCACTCACAGCGCCTGGCGAGAAACCCGGTGATCTAGCTCCAGGGATCGCGCTCAAAGAGCGGCTCGCTCACGGGACGACGATCGGAATACGGATCGTAACCGTCATCATCCTCGTTTTCCGCGCGAGCGAACTCCGGGTCAACAACCTGCGCTTTCTTGGAATCATCGCCTTTGCGCGTTGCGCCCTGCGCTGCAACCTGCGAGGCAGCCGTCGTTGCGGGCGCTGCGCCCTGCGGGGCAGCCGTCGCCGCGGCCTTCACGGCAGCCTGTGCTTCGGGCTTCTCGGCCCTCTTGGACTCGTCACACATGCGTAGCCTCACTTACTTCTTGCGAGCAACCAAGTTGCCGTTCTCGTCAGTATCAACCAGAACAGTATCGCCCTCATGCAGCTCACCTGCAATAATCAAGTTTGCTACCTGGTCAACAACGCGACGCTGAATCAGTCGCTTCAGAGGACGAGCGCCGTAAACAGGATCCAGACCGTCAAGAGCCAGCGACTGCTTTGCAGCCTCAGAAAGTTCCAGCGTCATGCGCTCGTTAGCAAGCCTGCTACGAACATCCTTGAGCTGAATGTCCACAATGCGTTCAATGTCTTCAAGGCCAAGAGGCTGGAAGATTACCACGTCATCAATACGGTTCAAGAACTCAGGACGGAAGGAGCTGCGCAGCGCCTCCATGACCTGCTTTCTAGACTCCTCGTTGAAGCCTTCCGCGCCGGCACCAGCAATGAACTGTGAGCCAACGTTACTGGTCATGATAATGATAGTGTTCTTGAAGCTCACTACCCTACCTTGACCATCGGTTAGGCGACCGTCGTCCAGCACCTGCAGCAAGATGTTAAAGACGTCAGGATGAGCCTTCTCCATCTCGTCCAGCAAGATGACGGAGTATGGATGCCTGCGAACTGCCTCGGTGAGCTGGCCGCCCTCGTCATAGCCTACGTATCCTGGAGGTGCGCCAATGAGTCGCTGGACCGAGAACTTCTCCATGTACTCAGACATATCAATGCGGACCAGCGAGCGCTCGTCGTCAAATAGCAGCTCTGCCAGCGCCTTTGCTAGCTCAGTCTTACCTACGCCGGTTGGGCCTAGGAAGAAGAAGCTGCCCAGAGGCCTGTTTGGATCTGCCAGACCTGCGCGAGAACGACGGACCGCTGCAGCAACTGCAGAAACAGCATCGTCCTGACCAATAACACGCAGGTGAAGCTGATCCTCAAGGTTCTTGAGCTTGTCCATCTCGCCCTGCATCATCTTGGACACAGGCACGCCGGTCCACGAAGAAACTACCTCGGCAATCTCATCCGTGGTGACCTCTTCCTTGAGGATTCCGCCGTCTTCCTGCTTGGCGAGAAGGGCTTTTTCTGCCTCATCGTATTTACGCTCAAGCTCTGGAATGGTGCTGTAACGAAGCTCGGATGCCTGCGCTAAATCACCCTCACGGGTCACGCGCTCCATCTGCGTCTTTGCGTCCTCAATCTGGGACTTCAAGTCCTGTACCAGGTCAATTGCCCCGCGCTCATTCTGCCAGTTGGCTTTCATGCCATCAAGCTTTTCCTGCGTCGTAGCAATCTCTGCGCGAAGGTTCTCCAGGCGCTCTTTAGAAGCAGCGTCCTCCTCCTTCATCAGAGCCTGCTCCTCGATCTGCATCTGAGTGAGCTGACGATCAACCGCATCAATCTCTGCTGGCATGGAATCAAGCTCCATACGCAGCCTTGACGCTGCCTCATCTACCAGGTCAATTGCCTTATCTGGTAAGAATCGGTCAGAAATATAGCGGTTAGAGAGGTCTGCTGCTGCAACCAGGGCGGAGTCCGTAATACGGACACGATGATGCTGCTCGTACTTCTCCTTGAGGCCTCGCAGAATAGAAATGGTGTCTTCAACAGAAGGCTCGGAGACAAGTACGGTCTGGAAACGACGTGCAAGAGCAGCGTCCTTCTCGATGTACTTGCGGTATTCATCCAGCGTAGTGGCACCAATTGCGCGAAGCTCACCACGAGCAAGTGCTGGCTTCAAGATGTTGCCAGCGTCCATGGAGCCCTCGGAAGCACCGGCGCCCACGATGGTGTGGAGCTCGTCGATGAAGAGGATAATCTGGCCGTTAGACTTGGCCACCTCTTTTACCACGCTCTTCAAGCGGTCCTCAAACTCGCCGCGGTATTTTGCGCCTGCCACCAGGGCGGACATATCAAGCTCAACAAGCTCTTTGTCGCGCAGGGTACTTGGAACGTCGCCAGAAACAATGCGCTCTGCCAGGCCTTCCACGATTGCGGTCTTACCAACACCAGGTTCGCCGATAAGAACAGGATTGTTCTTGGTGCGGCGGCTCAGAACCTGAATGGTACGGCGAATCTCTTCGACGCGGCCAATAACTGGATCAAGCTTTCCCTGGCGAGCAAGGTCGGTCACGTTGCGACCGTATTGCTCCAAGGCTTCGAACTGCGGCTTTGCATCCTGAGAGGTTACGCGTTCATCGCCACGCAGCTCGTTGTAGACCTCTTCCACGCGCTTAGCAGTGACGCCGGCATCGCGAAGAATCCTACCTGCATCAGTGTTGTCGTTTGCCAGCGCAGTGAGCAGATGCTCGGAGGTAACGTAGGAATCTCCCAACTTGGTGGCAAGTTTCTCGGCCTCGTTGATAACCTTGAGAAGGTCGTTGCCAATGCCAATCTGTGCTCCGCTTACTTTTGGAGCCTTGGAAATTGCCTGGTCTACCTGCGCAGCAATGGCGTCAGGATCTGCGCCAATCTTCTCCAAGATAGAACGCAGATTGCGCTCATTGCTGTCCAGCAGCGCCTTGAGCAGGTGTGTTGGTGCAACCTCGGAAGCCTCTACATCACCAGCAATACCAAGAGCTGCCTGCAGTGCTTCCTGGGCGGTTACGGCCCATTTATCTAGTCTCATAAAATCACCCTCCTACCCCAAACAAAATCGTGCCGGGGACTGAATCTTCATCGGATTCTATATACCCTCAAGCACGACTTTTAATACATATCTAAGTGTGTTTGTAGTAGATTTTCTTATCGCACTATGCTGAGCTTTTGCGTAACCCAGCTTTAAGCTTTGGCAGCCCTATTCCGCGCCTTATTGCTTCTAAAATTCAGCCTCTTCATAGGCAAGATTTTGTTCAGCTTCTATTGTCGAGAAAAACTGGGCAGGTGTAAGCACTGGTATATCCGAGCGAGTAAAATCCGCCGCATTTCTTGTGACGATATAGTCTGCCTTTATCTTTTTAGCAGCGCGCCAAATAAGACAGTCTTCAAAGTCTTGCCACTGCTCCGACAGTGCATTCGAAATATCCGCTCCATCAAGAGAACACACGTTGAGCAGCGGAGATACTTCTTTTAGGATTTCTTGCATGTGAGCAGAGCCGTGAGCCTTGGCGCCCACATAGTAGAGATCTGTATATGACTGGGCTGCTATCCACAGCTCAGCATCCCTAAACTGCTTCATTATGAAAAGTTTTTTTGCGTCAGCAAGAAACTGTTCTCTACACAAAAAGATGTCCAGCAAAACGTTAGTATCAATCAAGAGCTTCATAGTCACTTGACCTCCACTTGCTGATTGCCTCTTTGTAGGTGCTATCGCCTAAATCATTCCAAAACGACGCCGGCGCGGGAACAGATATCTTTCCAAAAAGTGACGCAAGCTCTTCTTTGTCCTTCTCGCTCAATTGTCGAGATGATCCTTTAGAAGAAGATTCCAACGCAGCACCCTCATGAGCATCAGGAAGCTTGCCTGTTACCAGCACATATTCAAAAGCTGCATTAATCAGCTTGGTGGTGTTTGACCCAAGCGATTCAAGAACCTCGGAAACCTGATTTTTGACTTCAACAGGAATACGAGCAGTTACAATGCTGTCCATGGGCACTCCTTTATCTAGTTATATCATTGTATTCACGTATTACAACTAGGTCAAGAAGCGCTGATTAATCAGTTTCTGACTGGATGTTTCCGTCTTTTAAAACAAGAGAGCGGAAGCGCTCTTTTATTTCAGGGGTCACTTGATGAGACGTCATAATAACGGTTCTTTCCTTATCTTTTAAGATCAAATCAATGAGGCTCTGAACTGAGTCGGCATCCAAATGAGCAAAGCTCTCGTCATAAATCACAATTTGTGGCTTAAACAAAAAGATTCGCGCAAGAGCAAGCCTCTGTCGTTCTCCACCAGAAAGACTGCTTCCGGCTTGATCAATCACATGATCAATTCCGTCTGGATATCTGGTAAGAATCTCAGAAAAGCCCGACTTGCTGATAGCGTCAATAATTTCTTCATCAGTAAAGTCATGACAAAACAACGTTACGTTATCCCTGATAGTTGCATTAAAAATAAACGTTTGCTGAGAGCAAGGGATTATGAATCGAGCATATTGCTCACTTTTGAATTGCTTGATTGGAACGCCATCCAAACAAATGTCTCCGTTATCTGGGCTCAGAGCATCTGTTAGCAGCTTGATTAGTGTTGTCTTTCCACTTCCCGAACTTCCTTCTAGTAGATACTTTCCGCCACGTTCCAAAGTAAAACTAATATCCGATAAAACTAATTTGTCCTTGTCATAGCCATACGAAACATGATTGACCGTTAGATTAGCAAAACGCTCAGGGGTATTTTCTGCCCCACTTTCTGTAGCTGGGGCTTCATTAAGAAGCATTTGTATTTTAGTAATTATCTCTTTTGCGCTTCTCATATCAGTAATTGAATCACTTATGTTCTGAATGGGATTTGCTATGTAGACAACAAGCTGAGATGCCGCGACCATCATTCCTACTGTCATCAATCCATTAAGAGTAAGAATGGCGCCAATAAAATAAATTCCGATGTAAATAATTTGTCCCACAGTAAATGAAAGCAAACGTGCCAAAGAACTGAAGTAACGAGCTCCAAATTTCTGCTTCTCCCAAGCCTGATTCGCACTGCTCATGGCAACCCGTGAGGCCTCTGTTAGATGAAAGCTCCTGAGCAAATCAAACCCCTCAAGATGCTCATTTGCTGTAGCAATAAAATGCTCAGCTGACTCAGATTGTGCTTTTCGTTTATTAGAAATGATTCCAGACATTGTGTTGGGAACAAACATCTGAACAGCTACCATGCATAAAATGAACAGTACAAGCCACGGTGAAATAAACAGCAAGATTATTAGGCTTACTACACCAGAAAAGACATCTATCAAGAGATCAATAAAGACGCGGAAATATGTTTCCTCAAGTAAATCAAGGTCGTTAGTAAGAATTGAGAGCCAATGACTTGTATTGAATGAGTGAAACTCAGGAATTGAACGATTGAATATCTTTTTTATCAGCTCATCACGAAGATGCGTTTGACAGCCCTGTATAACTGACCAGCGCAAACGCCTGCAAATTAAGTCGACAATAAAATAGCAGAATATATAGAGGCCAAACCAGAGTCCATCGTTCAGTGCATCCGACAAATTGCCATCCATGGCAAGATTAACGGATTGAAGCATTACAAATGAAAGTGCAATTTCAAACAAGCTACTCAAAAGAGAGAAGACTACAAAGAATATTAGTTTGCTCTTTTGTCGAGCGTAAAGGTATTTAAGCATGCCATCTCCTTTAAAAGAGATTTCGTTTTAAAAAGGTTATGACTGCATGCGGTATTCGGTATTCGGTATTCGGTATTCGGTATTCGGTATTCGGTATTCGGTATTCGG
>CALLVW010000012.1:0-65615 GCA_938015835.1 uncultured Atopobium sp.
TCCAGATTTTACGTGCTCAGGGCATCTCCATTTCGGCTCATGTGTTCAAAATAAAGAACATCAACGATACTCCCCTTGAGCTTGTAGACAACTCACTTGAGGCCAATAAACTACTCTCCAAGCAAATGGATCAGCTGCTCCAAGCTGATCCTCAAGCACTTCCTTTCCTTGATGCCCAAACTGGCGAGAAAACCAGCGTACTCCTTACGCAGCTGCGCTCAGAGAAAAATACTGTTGGCGGCATCATAGAATGTGCGGCAACGGGTGTTCCCGCAGGTATTGGGTGCCCTCATTTCCATGGGCTTGAAAATACCATCTCTGCTGCAGTCTTTGGTGTTCCCGCTGTTAAAGCCATAGAATTTGGTAGCGGCATGAATGTTGCAAATTTACTTGGCTCTGAAAATAACGATGCTTACGAAGTGCGTAACGGCTCCGTTGTGCCAACCACCAATCATGCTGGAGGTATTCTGGGCGGTATTTCAACAGGCGCTCCCATCTGGTTTAGATGTGCGTTAAAACCTATCTCGAGCATTGGCCTACCACAGAACTCGGTAAACCTTCAAACTATGGAATCAGAGCAGCTTGTTGTTCAGGGCAGACATGATGTAACTGCAGTTTTGCGCGCTGTGCCCTGCGTTGAAAGCGCTTTTGCACTAGCTCTTCTCGACACCTTATATTCCTGGCCCTCTGAGCAGAACGGATATAACAATGACTAATCAGCTAGAAACGCTTCGCCAGGAAATCGATTCAATTGATGCGCAAATCTTTGACCTCTTTGAGCAGAGGATTGCGGTTGCCAAACAAATTGGTGCTTACAAAAAGGAGTATGAACTTGCTGTTCTTGATTCCTCAAGAGAAAATGCCAAAAGAGACCAGATTAAAGCCTCTGTTTCTAATGAACTTGAACCTTATGCTTTAGAGTTGCTTGAGGTTTTGATGAACACTGCAAAGGCAGTTCAGGAGACATCTTGTGAGCTCTAAAACTGTACAACAAGGTTCATGTAACCCTACAGCCCCTCTTGCTCCTTACGGCCTTATTGGCGAGAAACTCTCTCATAGTTGGTCGGCAGAAATTCATGAAAAGTTGGGGTCATTTCCCTACCAACTTCATGAGCTTTCTGCTTCTGAGCTGAAGGGTTTTCTCAAAGACCAACCTTGGCAGGGCTTGAACGTTACTATCCCCTACAAAAAGGATGCCTGTGCTCTTGCGGACTCAGCTTCTGAGGATGCACAAGCTATAGGAGCGGCAAATACCCTAATAAAAGATACAAATGGTTTTATAGCAGCAGACAACACCGATGTGTATGGCTTTGAGTATCTGGTAAAAAGCCTCAAGGTCAACTTAAGCCAAAAGATAGCAATGGTCTTTGGGGCCTTTGGTGGTGCTGGCCAAGCAATTTGCTATGCGCTCAATAAAGGCGGTGCATATGTTGTGGGAGTCTCCAGAAACCCTCACGAGAGTTCTTCATATGTAGACTGCGCAATTACCTATGACCAGATTAAATCTCACTATGACGCTGATCTTCTCGTCAATGCAACGCCAGTAGGAATGTTTCCACATGCTGGTGATTCTCCTCTTTCAAAAGAGGAACTTGCTGCTTTTACTTCCCTCCAATGCGTGATTGATCTTATCTATAATCCGCTGCGCTCTCAGCTTCTTTTAGATGCAGAAAGTCTTGGAATACTCAATGCAAATGGTTTAAAAATGCTGGTAGCTCAAGCAGTTAGAGCAAGCTCACTCTTTTTGGGACAAGATGTATCAGACTCTCAGATAGAAAGCATCTCACGTGAGCTTCATGCTTCAAAAGAAAACATTGTACTTATTGGTATGCCGGGAGTTGGAAAAACCTCTACGGGAGAAGCTCTAGCAAAACTCCTGAATCGTCCCTGGATAGACACTGATTTTCTCATCAAGCAGAAAGCCCACTGCGAAGCGGCATCCTACCTACAAACACACGGTGAAGCAGCATTTAGGTGTCTAGAACATGAAATAATTCAAGAGATTTCCAGCATGAGTGGTGCGGTAATCTCTTGCGGAGGCGGCGTAGTTGTTACGCCTGCAAACTACCAAGCGCTCCGTAAAAACGGCAAGCTTATCTACCTTACGCGCCCGCTTGAAGATCTAGCTATTGTCGGCAGACCTCTTTCAAAACGCATGGGTGTTCAGAATCTTGCTGCAGTACGTATTCCGTTCTATGAAGCATGGGCTGACGTAACCTTTTCTTGTCTCGGTAGTCCAGACGCAGATGCCAAGGGTCTTCTCGACACACTTTAAACATAACAGTAAGCGTTCGCAGTTATTTTTTAACCGTTCACCGGATGGTTTGTAGATTTTGAATTTTGGCATGTTAAAGCCCCTATACTTATATCTCGCAGGTTTGTAATCATATGACAAAAAGGATGTAAGGCCGACTCAAACAGTTAAGTGTTTGATATTCGGTCGTATTTGGAGAGATATCCGATGGATAGCAATGCTATTGCTCACGAGATCCTAAATGCAATAGGCGGCTCAAAAAACTTAACTCACAACGAAGTATGCATGACGCGACTTCGCCTTTCCATCAATGATATGACGCTTATAGACCATGAACAGCTGGCCACAGCCACTGGTGTTCTTGGTATTGTAGGAAAAGGCGCCAACGGACTTGAGGTAGTCTTTGGCCCCAATCTTGTGCGTCAAGTAAATGATGCCCTTAATCACATTTTGGGTGAGCCAGAAAAGACTTTTTGTTCGTTAGATGAAAAGCGAGCAGATCTTCCCACTCAGCACAATGAAGAAGTGGATGAACTAATCTCTTTACTTGCTCAAAAAAATACCCTTGATCAAGACGAAGAAGACTTTGACAGTCTTGCCTCTGACTTAGACGCAGACGACTTTGAAGACAACTATGAGGACGACCTCGACGCTCCTCGCCTACTCATAATCAACGGTCCAAACATCAACATGCTTGGCATTCGTGAGCCAGAGATTTATGGAAAAGCTGACTACAAAACCCTTATAGAGACTTGTAAGGAAGAAGCTCTCTCTCAAGGTTTCTCTGATTGTGTGTGTTATCAATCAAACCATGAGGGTGATCTAGTTGATGCGATCCAGGACGCTCTGGGCAGCTATGACGGCATTATCATCAATCCTGCCGCCTATACACACACCTCAGTTGCCCTGCTCGACGCGGCGCTAGCGGTGCAAATTCCCATGATTGAGGTGCATCTTACTGACATCTCTACCAGAGAAGACTTTAGGCACATTTCTTATATAAAAGACGCATGCTTTGCTACAGTTGCTGGTAAAGGAATTGACAGCTATAGAGAAGCAATCCAACTGATGGCGGCTCATCTCAAAGATGAAGCATAGCCAGTTGCTTATAACCACTTGGCGAGAAACACAAACCTGCTGTAACTTTGCCGTTGCAGCAGGTTTTTTATGCACACGTAAGTACATCTGACTCGGTTATCACCACATCTACGGCAACATCAAATGCTGTATGAGGAAGCGTTGTCCGGCTCAAATTTTGCTGGTAAGCAAGACAAATTTTCTTGCCAGGGTACGTAGACAAGAACCGGTCATAAAAACCAGCACCATAACCCAGACGATATCCTTTTGTATCAACAAGAAGCGCTGGAACAATGCAGATTGAAGCGTCCATCTGCTCTTCTGTTAAAGCCGGTAATTCTTTTGGCGGTTCAAGTAGACCAAAAGGAGCAGCAATAAGTTGATCTAAAGAAGTAATAGCAACAAACTCTAACCGACGTCCAGGCATACAACGAGGTACCGCCACCGTTTTTCCATCGCGTAGGGCGCACTCAATAAACATCCTCGTAGAAACTTCAGATGAGACAGAAACATACGTTAAAACAGTAATTGCCTCTGCATATTCATGGGATGCAAGAAGCTTCTGGGTAATGCAGTTATCAAGTCTGACTCTCTCTTTCTCAGAAAGAGTTTCTCTTGCTGCTAGACATTCTTCTCGCAAGCGTTGTTTTTCTAATGCCACAATGTCCATGAAGCCTCCCCTATAGCTAAGAATAACAACAATTTTGTGGACATTTGGAGAAGAAATAGACACCTGTCGTAATAAATGTGACTAATTCTCAACAATTTTTATATAGCTTTCTTTTTAGCAAATTTCTGACCTGCGCAAATGTAAACCTTTTCTAACTTGTCAAAATATTGCGTATTTGTCGCTTGCTTGGCACTACATATTGAGTAAAGTTAGAGGTCGCAACTAATATTTGACGTCATTTGTCCAAAGACATACCTGCTGTCAAAATTAGTCTCAAGATTGCTATTTGTAAACTGCTGAGCGGCCATGCTCCACTCAACACGCTCAGCATGAACGCGGACGTATAAATTGTCCGTGTAAAAAGGAGTGTGTTATGCAGGAAACACCAGCACAGGAGGCTTGGGACGGCTTTGTCGGTGGTAACTGGCAAAAAGCAATTGACGTCCGAGACTTCATTCAGAGGAATTACACCCCTTACGATGGCGATGATTCCTTCCTCGCTGGTCCAACTGAGGCTACCACAAAGCTTTGGGCGGATGTTATGGATCTCTTTGCTCAAGAGACCGCAAATGGTGGCGTACTTGATATGGATACCAAGCAGGTTTCCACTATCACTTCCCACGAGGCCGGCTACATTGATAAGCCGCTTGAGCAGATTGTTGGCCTTCAAACAGATAAGCCATTAAAGCGCGCCCTTATGGTAGACGGTGGCATTCGTATGGCAATGGCTGCTTGCAAGGCCTACGGCTACGAGGTTGACCCAGAGATTGTTGACTTCTACACCTATCGTCGCAAGACTCACAACGCTGGCGTTTTTGATGTCTACACCGAGGACATGCGTAAATGCCGTCACTCCCACATCATTACCGGTCTGCCTGATGCATATGGCCGCGGTCGTATCATCGGCGACTATCGTCGTGTGGCTCTCTACGGTGTTGACGCTCTGATTGCCGATAAGACAAATCAGAAAAATGGCACCAGCACGGTCATGGACGAGAAGACCATTCGTCACCGCGAGGAGCTTTCCGAGCAGATTCGTGCTCTTAAGGAGCTCAAGCAGCTTGGTGAGATTTATGGCTTTGATTTGAGTCGCCCTGCTGAGAACTTCAAAGAGGCTGTTCAGTGGCTCTACCTGGGCTATCTTGCTGCTGTTAAAGAGCAAAATGGTGCTGCAATGTCCATTGGTCGCAACACCACCTTCCTGGACATCTATGCAGAGCGCGATCTTGCTCGTGGTACCTTTACTGAGTCTGAGATTCAGGAAATTGTTGACCACCTGGTTATGAAGCTTCGTATGGTCAAGTTTGCCCGTACTCCTGAGTACAACGAGCTCTTTTCTGGAGACCCTCAGTGGGTCACTGAGTCCATTGGTGGCATTGGCATTGATGGCCGCTCTATGGTTACCAAGTCCTGCTTCCGCTGGCTCCACACCCTTGAGAACATGGGTACCAGCCCAGAGCCTAACCTAACCGTTCTGTGGTCTACTAAGCTTCCTGTAGGCTTCAAACGCTATTGCGCAAAGATTTCTATTACTACCAGCTCTATCCAGTACGAGAATGACGATCTTATGCGCGTCTATCATGGCGACGACTACGCAATTGCTTGCTGCGTCAGCTCCATGCGTGTTGGTAAAGAGATGCAGTTCTTTGGCGCTCGTGCAAACCTTGCCAAGTGCCTGCTTTACGCAATCAATGGCGGCCGTGACGAGAAGACCGGCGAGCAGATTGGTCCTAAGTACCGTGCGGTTGAGGGCGAGTACCTTGATTACGACGATGTCTTCTCCAAGTATATGGACATGATGCGCTGGCTTGCTGGCGTTTATGTCAACGCTCTTAATGCAATCCACTACATGCACGATAAGTACAGCTACGAGCGCATCCAGATGGCTCTACACGATGAGCATGTTCACCGTTGGTTTGCAACAGGTATCGCAGGTCTTTCTGTTGTTGCCGACTCCCTCTCTGCAATCAAGTATGCAAAGGTAAGGGTTGTCCGCAATGAGACCGGCCTTGTTACCGATTACGTCACTGAGGGCGACTTCCCTAAGTATGGTAATGATGATGACCGAGTTGACACCATTGCTCATGACATCGTTGAGATTTTCATGAATATGATTCGTCAGAACCACACCTACCGTGATTCTGTTCCAACAACTTCTATCCTGACCATTACCTCAAACGTTGTATATGGTAAGGCTACCGGCAACACCCCTGACGGCCGCCGCGCGGGCGTTCCTTTTGCTCCTGGCGCTAACCCAATGCACCACCGCGATACCCACGGTGCCGTTGCGTCTCTAGCCTCCGTTGCTAAGCTTCCATTCAACGACGCACAGGACGGTATTTCCAATACCTTCTCAATCATTCCTAACGCTCTTGGTAAGGGCTCTGACGTCTACTTCCATGGCAGTGAGCTTGACCTTGAGCACATCGACTTCTCTGATATGAATCTTGATATTCAGATTGAGAACAAGATTGATTGCGCCTGTGAGGCAGATCCATCCGCAGCTGAAGGTGCTGAGGATCGTAAATAACAAGCCCTGGCGAGAAGATCTATCTACACGTTTCTTCTCGCCAACAAACTCGTAAGGAGAAACACATGCAGTCCAACGAAGTAGCTTCCGAGCAGATTGACAACCTTGTAAACATGATTGATGGCTATGCCGAGAAGGGCGGTCATCACCTTAACGTTAACGTATTTACTAAGGACACTCTTCTTGATGCTCAGGCACACCCAGAGAAGTATCCTCAGCTGACCATTCGCGTTTCTGGTTACGCTGTTAAGTTCAACTCCCTTACCAAAGAGCAGCAGGACGACGTTATTTCTCGTACCTTCCACGACGCTCTCTAAGGATTTCTTGTCCATGTCTTGTTCTGATACTCACATGGATCTCAATGACCCGCTCACAGTTTGTGGGCGGGTCCACTCTATTGAGACCTTTGGCACCGTAGATGGTCCTGGAACTCGCCTGGTTGTGTTTACCCAGGGGTGTCCCATGCGCTGTGCCTATTGTCATAACCCCGATACCTGGCAATTTGGTATTGGAACAGAAAAATCGGTAAAAGAAATTCTTGCCACCTTTAACCGCAATAGAGCTTTTTATAGAAACGGTGGAATTACGGCCACTGGCGGCGAACCACTCGCTCAGTCTGAGTTTATCGGCGCTCTGTTTGAAGCGGCTCATAGTGACCCGCGAGGACGCATTCATACCTGTCTTGACTCTTCTGGCATTGCGTATAATCCAGAAACTCCAGAAAAATTTGAGCGCGTTCTTGATAACACTGATTTAGTGCTCCTTGATATCAAGCACTCTGATCCAAAGGGCCACATTAGTCTTTGCGAAGTTGGCTCAGAAAGACCACTTGCGTTTGGTGATGAGCTCAATCGTAGAGGCATTAAAGTTCTTATCAGACATGTTGTAGTGCCTGGAATTACTGATTCACCAGAAGAACTTGCTGGCGTTGGTAGAATCATTGCTCACTGGGATAACGTTATTGGATTAGATTTACTTCCCTATCACGTGATGGGTGTAAAAAAGTATGAAGAGCTTGGCATTCCTTACAAACTTGCTGACACTCCTGCCATGGATGGTAAAAAGATTCCTAAGCTGCGCAAGCAAGTCCTTATCGCTCGTTCCCTTGAACGCAAACGACTTTCATAAAACTATCAGCAGTCCATTTAGCTGCTGGTAGCAATTTAGTTGGTATATTTGCCTCTCTATCCGAGGTACTTCTCGGTAAGAGATTTCAATACCTCCCTGATTCGTTTTCTTCCCATGACATATTTTGATGTAAGAAACATTGTTGGTTATCTTGGGATTTGGCCAACACTTCAAGTATTAAAAGGTGTCAATCTGAAACCTATGACTGCGATTATTGTTCTGACAGCGTGGTCGTTTGCTCTCTTGCTTCTCGCCGTTGGCACTACAGCTCTGAAACAAGCATTTGCAAAGGGAAGATATGTGCAGTTGAGGCAATGTGACTAAACATCACCGTTAAACAACAATGACACAGACGCCGACGGGCATATCACAAAAAGGGCACAGCGTTTTGCTGTGCCCTTCTCAACTGTTATCGCTATCTTCTTACTACTGCTTTTCCGTAACCACTGAATCGTAATCGCGGCTCTATGCCTGAGACTCTGTGCGACGACGATGCAGAGTAGATGCTACAAACACAAGCAGACCGGTAGCAGCAAGCGAGAAAATCATGGCCGGCGAATTATCTCCCGTATCGGGAAGTGCACCGGGAGCCTTTGTTGAAGCAGTCTTATTTTCAGCAGGCGTCGGCTCATCAATACGTTCCCACTGAGCATAAAGTACATTTCCCTCTGCATTTATGGTGTCAACTTCCACCTTATCGCCCCGATGGAGCAGTGTGCCACCCTCTTTTGAGATAGACCAGCCTAAGAAGCGATATCCTGCTCGCACCGGATCTGCCGCATCAATGGTAAGAGTATCGTTTGACTCAACGAAATCTGAGTATGTACGACCGGGAGCGCCTTCGTAGTTGAGATCATACGCAAGACGTACGGCATTGGAGTTTGCCCACACGGCGCTCAGGGAAATATCCGAGGTTCCCATCGGAATCAAATCCCCCGGATAGTAGCGTGTTCCGTCACTTGCAACCCAGCAAATGAATCCACGGGAGCCTGCAGGAGGAGTCACACCGGAAGCATCAAGCACACGAATATCAGAGCCTTCGGCATAGTGCATCGGATCTGAAACAGAGCCTGTACCACCGGCAAGATCATAGGTGATGGTGTGGGCCTGGTTTATCGGAACCCATTTTGCCGTAAGGGTAATGTCTTCCGTCACGGGACTTCCAAAACGATACGGCTTTCCATCGTTTCGGAGCCATGCAACAAGAACATAGCCATCGCGCGTTACCCCCGTTGGTTCATCGAGGGTTGTTTGCGCGGGTACTGACACGGTCTTGTTGGGTGTTCCGTTGTTGTACACATACGTGACATTAACGGGTACCGGCTCCCATTTGGCATACAGAGAGGTATCACTTAAGGGCATGGAGTTATCAGAGGTGAGAGGCATGGTCAACTGAGCATTTCGATACCAGCCGACAAACCGGTAGTACTGTGGCAATCCGGCAGGACGACTTGGCGTTGAGTTTGAGATGTCGGCTAACGAAGCTCCATATTTACGCTGTTCAGATGAGATTGTGGTTTCAGAGGTAACGGAAGTTGCCGCGTTTTTGAGAGTCAGATTATAGGTAATGCGCTTTCTGACCATAACAAGATATTTTGTAGGAAGAGGCTTAAAAACAACGTCTCCGCTGGCAGCATCATATATCGCAGGACCTTCTCCCTTAGAAATATCAAACCACTGAGTAACGTCGGTATCAAGGTTTAGATCTTTCGGATCTTTAGGAGTTCCGGTAGGCGTGTAATAGCCGTACTTGACGTAAGAAAACATTGCCAGGTTTGTACTGAAACTAAATGTTCCATCGGCAGGTATCCAAGAAGCAGTATATGCACTGTAGCCGTTCCCGTCTGCATTGTCAGTAAATATGGCAAAGTCTTTGGTCAGATTTACCTTATTAGGATAAAAATCAAAACGGCTTGCCGTGCGATTTCTGCTGCCTGGTGAATTAAAGCTAGAAGGACTCTTGGCATACCAAAGATTACCGTCATCCCAGCGATACCCTGCTTCAGGTTCAATAGGCGTAAATGTTGCGCCGTAGAGCCCTAAGAACGTATGGGCAGCATTGCCTGAGTAGTTTTCAACCCCTGTTTTATCGGTGTCATTGGTATAGTCAGTCTTGCTATTGTAAAAATTAACACGTACCAGCGAGCGATCAAGATACACGTTTAGCGTTGTGCTACCATCTGCGGAAACCGTAGCCGAGCTGTCGCTCCGTTCGGCGTCAAGGAGCAAATGACCGTAGTACTGGCCATTGATAGCGGCAATTTTTGATGCAACATCTGTAGTTGCAGGAGAAATGGTAGCGTCGGTAGCGGCCGTATAACCTTGGACGGTATATAAAGCATAGGTCTTGTCGGCTGAAGCCGCATTATAAGGATCAGTAGGTTTCTGCACCCAGTAGTTCACATGATAGACCGTATTGGCGTTCGGCGTCCATGAAGCGGTAAGGCGGATAGATTGGGTAAGTTTTGAGCCAAAAGCGAAGGCTGCACCATCGGAAGTCTTCCAACCTGCAAAAGTATATCCGGTTCTTGTTGGATTACTCGGCGCAACGGTTACATCGTCAGTATCAACATACTCGGTGGCTACGGAAGATCCGCCGGCGCTATCAAAGGTGATGCTATGTCCGGCTTTGACAACAGGCCAAAGATAGACATCCTGACCATTAACGGTACCGAGACTTGCATCCGGCTGGGTTGCTCCTTTTGTGCGAGACCAGCCCACGGCCTGCGTTTCAGGATTGCCGGTGTTTACGAGCGGAAGAATGCTGCTACCTTGAATGGTGTCGCCATCCGCATACGTCACCGCACTGAGCACGCGGTTTGAATCGGTAACAGACATGAAGTAAACGACATGGCGATTGGATGCAGTGAAATATGCATACAAATCAACCGGGGATGCTTCAGCCGCAGCATCAAGGGCAGCGCCGTTAAGCTCTGCGGCAGTCTTACCAAAGTCAGTAAAAGTAGATCCCGAAGAAGTTTTCCATCCGCGGAACGTTCCGTCTCCGGATGGAGTAGCGGGCTCTATCAAGCGCTCATCATCAGAGAGTTTCTGAGTTGATACAATGGAATCGGTACCGGATGCATCTATTACATGAAAACGATAGGTTATTGTGAAGTGCGTATCAGGCGTAGTTACGGCATAGACCGAAAAACCTTTTGCCGTAAAAGACACGGAGCCTGCAGCGGGTGTAGGACTGCTCACCTGCTCTACGGATGAACTGTCAGAAATATGCCAGACCGAGACGGAGTTGCCGGAAATGCTGGAGGAGGAAATGTTTACGGCGATTGGAAAGCCGGCCGGCTCCCATTTTGTTCCATGGGCATCGCGAATGGTAATATCAAAGGCGAGAAGTGTTGTCTGACCTTTAATGGAGGCACTTGTCGGAACAGCTGACACGCTACCGCCGGAAGGGAGCTTTCCCGAGACCGTTATCTGAGTGCCGTCAGAAGCAGTTGTTGTCCAAGTCTCTTGGACAAGGTTCTTCTGAGAATCCTCCTTGGTTTGAGTTTGGACTTGAGTTTTTTCAGGTTCTGTTTGAGAGTTGGTGGAACTTTCGGAAGAATCGCTTGCAGGTGCCTCTGATGTGGAGTTTGCCTCCGTGCGAGTTTCTTCATGCTTGACAGTATCATCCTTCAGTTCATTCGGCTCAGCGGATGACTCAGTAGATAAACCGTTGTTCTTCTCCGCTTGTGCAGAAGCCGTGGTACCGACTACTTCTGCAAACCCCTGTGCCGGAGTACTCCCAAACTCTGCGCTCATCTCCGCAAGCGCAGGAGTCGGCATAGACATTGAAAATGCTACGAGCGCCACAAGAATAATCCTTGAAATTGCACCTTTTCTTTTCATGGTGCCTCCTGAATAACCCCGAATAACTTTATAAATAAATCCTCACAATCTATATATAATCTATCGGAAAACAAATCGCACTGTTATAGGGCAATATCGCAATTTTTTTATAGTATCAACACACTAAGTTCATAATCTGTAAGCTTTGCTTTCTGGCGCGCAGGACCAATCTATCCATACTGCCTCCCCTATTTCCTGCGTCACATGCGTGTAATACTATGTTACGAACCATCAACCAAATCATGGTAAGGACTCATGTGACCGCAAAAACCGTACAGATAGCAGGCATTTCCGTACAGCTCACACGCAAGGCCGTCAAGAACATCAATCTGCGTGTTAGTCGAGAAGGTCGCGTTGACGTGAGCTATCCGTGGCACACTTCCGAAGCGGCTGCAATCGCCTTTGTCGAATCCAAATCTGATTGGATTCGCACCGCTCTTTCTCGCGCCTCTTTACTTGGCGAGAAGAACCTCCAAGTTCCCACTCCCATAGCCTCCGGACATACGGTGAGCGTTTGGGGACACCCATACAACCTGCGCATCATTAACGGACCAAAGCGGGCGGCGCGCATCTTTGCACACGACGTTGTTATCACGCTTCCCAACCGCTACCTGGACGACCTTGCCTCCGAAGCTTCACAGCAAGCCGTTCGTAAAACATTTGATGAGTTTCTCGCTCAAGAGATGCGCACGGTCCTGCCTGAGCTTACCGCTGCCATGGAAACAAGAGCTCAAAAGCAAGCCTCGCGGTATAAAATATGCCGCATGAAAAGCCGTTGGGGATCTTGCAACACATGTACAGGAGCCATCACGCTCAACCTTGAGCTTGCCGAATATGACAAAGAGGCTCTGAAATACGTTATCGCTCACGAACTCACCCATCTCTACGTTCGCAGACACAACCGCGAATTCTATGCGCTTCTCGCCACGTTCTATCCAAACTGGAAAGAAGTCCGCGTCAGCCTCAAAAGCGCGCGACCGTCTTTGCGATAAAATAGACTCCATTAATTAGAGAGCGTAGGGTCTCAGTGAGGTACTACGCACGAACTTGAAAGTTTGGGAGTTTTTATGCCAAATGAGGGCAGCTACGAGGCGGCGCTCCGTCGCTCAAATGAGATTCAAGCAGATCTGCCAGAGCATGCAGGAAAGTACAACATGCTTACAGGGGATCGTCCCACTGGAAGACTTCACCTTGGCCATTACTTTGGCACTATTGTTGAGCGCGTAAGACTCCAAAATCTTGGTGTTCATACCAATATTATTATTGCTGACTACCAAGTCATTACAGACAGAGACACCACTGAGCATATTGCAGACAATGTCTACAATATGGTTATTGATTATCTGGCCTGCGGAATTGATCCAGAGAAAACCATGATTTTCACGCATTCTGCAGTCCCAGCTCTCAATCAGCTTATGTTGCCGTTCCTCTCGCTTGTTACCGAGTCTGAGCTTCATAGAAATCCAACCGTTAAGGCGGAGCAGGAAGCATCTGGACATGCTCTCACCGGTCTTCTCCTCACCTATCCTGTCCATCAGGCATGCGACATTCTTTTCTGCAAAGGAAATATTGTTCCTGTTGGTCGCGATCAGCTACCTCACATCGAGATTACTTCTAAGATTGCCCGTCGCTTTAATGAGCGCTACGGCAAGGTGTTCCCAGAGGTTTCTGGCCTTCTCACCTCTACCCCATTGATTCCAGGTCTTGATGGACGCAAGATGAGCAAGTCTTACGGCAATGCTATCTCGCTTTCTATGACAGCTGAAGAAACTGCCAAGCTCATCAAGAAGTCCAAGACTGACTCCGAGCGCATGATTACCTTTGATCCAGACAACCGTCCTGGCGTTTCTGCGCTTCTCACCACTGCTGGCATTTGTACTGGCCGTGATCCAAAAGAGATTGCTGACGAGATTGGCATGGGCGGCGGTGGAGCTCTTAAGGCTTACGTCATCGATGCTGTTAACACCTACTTTGAGCCAATTCGTCAGAGGCGCGCAGAGTTTGCAGCTCAGCCAGACCTTATTCGCGATATCATCCACGACGGAAACGCTCGTGCAAACGTTATTGCTAACGCCACGCTTGACGAGGTCCGCGAAGCAATGGGAATGGTCTACTAAGTGTCTGAGCTCACCTTACATGTAGAACGTATGAGCTATGGTCCAGACGCTATTGCTCATACATCAGAAGGTAAAACGGTTTTTATCTCTGGAGGCGCCGTCCCTGGAGATACCGTCAGTGTACAGATTACCGAGGACTCAGACAGGTTTTCTCGCGGTCAGCTTGTTAAGGTCTTGGAAGCATCTGCGTTCAGAGAGCCTAGCCCCAATCCCTTTGTGGCGCTCACGGGAGCTACTCCTTGGGGCAACATTATCTACGAGCAGCAACTTGTCGAGAAACGCAACGGCGTTATATCTGCTCTTGAACGCATTGGGCATTTTTCACCCGACGATGTTTCTGAACTGGTAAAAGATATTGTTTCCCCTGGTGAGCCATGGGGTTATCGCAATAAAATTGAACTGGCGTTTAAGCGCAATGGCAATAAAACGCTGGTAGGAATGTATGCGCCTAACGGACAAGATATTGTTCGCATTAAAGACTGTCCGCTGTTGGATAAAAACAACCAAAAGGCAGTCGGCGCTGTAAGCGGCGCTCTCTCCTACCTATCAGGCTCTCACGAGCTTGATATAGAACGCATTGGCATCAGAGTATCTAGACGTACCAAAGAACTTGAGGTGGCGCTCTGGACCGCTCCAAGCGGCTTTCCACGTGCACAGATTGCTCGCGTTTTAGGCGACGCAGTAAAAGCAACAAGTATTGTTCGCGTTATGACCAAGGGTCCTAGTAAAGCCCGCCGTGTTGTAGGCGTAGAGCGTCTGAGCGGCTCCGGCTCATGGAGCGAGATCATTGACGGCCAGAAGATGCAGCTTTCTGCTCCTTCTTTTTTCCAGGTCAATACCAAGGGTGCCGAGAAACTCGTTGAGCTTGTACTTTCTGGTTTGGATGTTCAGCCAGATGACGAGGCAATGGATCTTTACTGTGGAGCAGGAACTTTTACGCTTCCTCTGGCAAAGCGTGCAGGATTTGTTTCTGCTGTTGAAGCTTATGGTCCAGCGGTAAGAGATCTTCGTCGCAACCTTGAGTTGGCAAAGCTTGATAACGTTGACGCAGTAGGCGGAGACGCAGGTAGAGAATTCCCTGATACGGATGCTGATGTTATTATTGTTGATCCTCCTCGCGCAGGACTTGCTCCTGAAGTAATTCAGCAGCTTTCTGAACAGCCTGCGCGTGCTATTGCATATGTTTCTTGTGACCCTGCAACACTTGCGCGTGACCTTAAGCGCTTTGTTGAGATTGGCTCATACAAACCTGTGAGCGTCACACCAGTAGACCTATTCCCACAGACCTTCCATGTGGAAAACGTTTGCCTGCTTAAACGGGTATAAGTTCGGAGGTCCAATGGGATATATAAATTCCATCAAAATTGCCATGCTCGTCTTTCCCGTTTTGGCATTTTTGATTACCTTGCCCTACATGATTATCAACTACCGCAAATACGGTTCTGTCAATAAACTTAGAACCTTGATTTTGTACTCCTTTATCCTGTATTTACTTACCATGTACTTCCTGGTAATTCTGCCGCTGCCAGATTCTGATACGATTCATACCACCTACACGCAGATGCTTAACCTGGTTCCCTTTTCCTTTGTTTTGGATTTCTTAAAAGAAAGTCCTTTTGAGATTTCTAAGCCTGCTACGTGGATTTTGTCAGTAAAGGATCCAACGTTTTACGTTCCTGCTTTTAATGTTTTAATGCTTATACCTTTTGGCATGTATCTTCGTTATTACTTCAAATGTAGTTTCAAAAAGACACTTTTGCTTACTGCACTTCTTAGCTTGTTCTTTGAATTAACTCAACTGTCTGGCCTTTATTTCCTATATCCAGGACCTTATCGTCTTGCTGATATTGACGATATTATTCAAAACACCACAGGTGGCTGCATTAGTTACGCTCTCGGAGCATTAGCAATGTGGTTGTTACCTTCAAGGGATAAAATTGACAAGGAAGCGCTTGAGGCTGGTTCGCAGGTTACACAAATTCGTGTTGGCCTTTCACTGCTCATTGATACATTTATTGTGTCCATCCCTTATAACCTCTCAAACACCACACTTCCTTTTTCGCTCTTTATTGCTCTTTACTTTGCCATAGTTCCACTCTTTAATGGCAAAACACTTGGAAGCGCCTTATTACGTTTTAAGCTCTCATACAAGAAGCAAAGAGTTTCTCGCACCATGCTAAGAGGTCTGCTCATCACAATCTATTTCTACCTGATTCCTAACGGCCTGCTGTTTTTGACTAATGAGTTTAATAAGACTCCAGACTCATTGCTCTTCCTGGAGCTAATCCCTATTTTGTTTGTTTCTTTCATTCTTTTCTTTATCATTACTGTCGTACTGATGCTTATGAACAGGCGCTTCTTGTTTGATCGACTGTCGGGCACCTATTACACAAGCACAGTGCAAAATGAACAGCCTGCAGAAATTGATACGGTTGAAACTCAAGTAGAGGCTAAAAAAGACATTTAAGGGTATCAAATGTGGTTCCAAAAACTGACAAGGAAGGGACACGTGGATCTACTGATGAAAGAAGAAAGCGAAAGCCCTATTACCCTTTATACACCGTCTTTAAAAGACCTTTGGTTTCGCCAGAAGATGATGGCAGATGAAGAAACTATGTCATATAACCATGCTTGGGGAGGAACAATTCCCTTTCCAAAAGAAGTGTGGCATGGCTGGTATGATTACTGGATTGCAAAACACGAGAATAAACGTTATTACAGGTATTTAAGGGATAACAGCGATACTTTTGTTGGAGAGATTGCCTACCATTACGACAGTGATCAAAATCTCTATATGGCAGATGTCATAGTCTACGCACCATATAGAAAAAAGGGTTATGGCAGCATTGGGTTAAATCTTCTTTGTGACGCAGCTAAACAGAATGGTATTAAGCTGCTCTACGATGATATTGCCATAGACAATCCATCAGTCACGATGTTTCTAAAGAATGGATTTGTTGAGGAGTACAGAACGAGCGAAATTATCATGCTCAAAAAAGAGCTATAAAAGAGTTCCTCAATAAGACAGTTGTACTAATTGGAGCGGTTGTACTAAAAATTAAACCTTTTATATATGCAGGTCAGATGTGCACTTATAACTTCAAGTAATGTTCTTTCAATTATCTGCGCCTTTGTTGTTGCATAACAGCAAAGAAACGTGTAAAAAATACATTGCAATCAAGTACTCTTGAATGCAAGATAAGTATTACTCGAGTAAGGGGCTCGAGATACGGAGAGGAATGTATTATGAAGGCAACAGTTAATGAGGATTGCATCGGTTGCGGTCTCTGCGAGAGCACTGCTCCTGAGGTATTCGAGATCGGCGACGACGGTCTTGCTCACGCTATTGAGGAAGAGGTTCCTGAGGCTGCAGAGGACGCAGCACAGGAGGCTTGCGACGGCTGCCCAGTCACCGCTATTGAGCTTGACTAGTTTTTAGCTTAGCTTTTCTTTCTTAGCAAATAAGCCTGATGGGTTTCTCGCCTATCAGGCTTCTTTTTTTGGGTACAGTATCAGCATAAGCACGATTGATAGGAACACACATGATTCTTGCATCACAATCCCCTAGGCGCCTTGAGCTTATGCAGTCTATGGGAATAGATCCACAGGTTATGCCTGCTGATATTGATGAAGCTCAAAAAGTTGACGAGAAACCCCTTGCCCTTGTAAAACGCTTGGCACAAGAAAAAGCCATTGCAGTTTGCTATAAGCTCATGGAGCAGCCTAACTTTGAGCAGCTCAACAATGAGATTGTGCTTGCCGCAGATACCATTGTCTGGACAGACGACGGCCAGGTTTTTGGCAAGCCTACAGACGCTGAAGATGCCAAACGCATGCTTTCTAAGCTTTCTGGTCAGACTCACCACGTATCCACTGGTGTTGCTCTGCGACGCTTTAAGGCTTTCAAGTCCCCTTCTCCTGACGGAGCACCATCAGTTATTGCAGTAGCGTTTGTAGAAACCACAGATGTTACCTTCTTTGAACTGTCTGAAGATGAAATTTCTGCCTACGTTGCCTCAGGAGAACCAATGGACAAAGCTGGCGCTTACGGCATTCAGGGAAATGGTCGCTATCTGGTACAAAGCATTCAAGGAGACTACGAGAATGTCGTGGGGCTCCCCGTCTCTTTGCTTTCTCGCGAGCTGGTTAAATTTACCGGTAATCATGACTATCTAGAGCACGCTCTTGCGGGTCGTAAGCACTAAAGCGCCTCTATAAATGAAAACCCTCGTATCACCATGAATGAACTACCTCCCATTTCTTATGTCCAAGAAATGGGAGGTAGTTCAGGATGCGAGGGTTTTGCTTTTAGATTTGAAAGAACGTTTAGTTGAACTTAACAACCTTCTGAGCTACACGGTAACCACCGATAGTGACTGTCTTACCAATCTTGCCAGGAAGGTTTGTGGCGGTGCCTACAAGGCCATAGCGAGCCTTGCGGTACATCTTCTTGTCGTAAGCGCGAAGCTCATCCCAAAGCTCCTCAAGCTGGTCCATAGCATCTTCACGGTCACTCATCTTAGAGAAGACTGAGCAAATTGCCATGATGATAGTGAAGTAGCTCATCATGTACGTCTGAAGACGTGGAGAAGAGATATCGTCGTAGATGTGATATGCGTGCATCATATTACGAGCAACACGCCAGTAGTGATCAACGCGACTTGTTAAGACCTTCTCGTTAACTGATTGATCATCTCGACCAATGAAATAACGATACAGATCAACATCAACGTAGTAGATAGTCTTTACCTTAGGGAATGGAACGTAGGCATAGACGTTATCCACATAGAAGGTATGCTCAGGCATCTGGATATTTGCAGAGCGCAGAACCTCAACGCGGTAGGTAATTGCGTGCATCAAAAGGTACTGAGACAGCTTGAAGCGGCCAATCTCCTCCCAGCCAATAATCTTGTTGGTAGGAACAGCATCGCGATAGTCTACAAAGTTTTGGGTATTATCCTCAACGTGCTCGTAGACGTAGTTGGAGAGCACCAGGTCAACAGGATTATCAGAGGCAATAAAGGTGCGAAGCTGCTGAAGGAAGGTCTTCAGAGCGTCCCCGTCTACCCAGTCATCTGAATCAATGTTTTTGAAGTACACACCGTCAGCATGAGAAACAGCCTTCATAACAGCAATGCCGTGGCCGCCGTTTTCCTGATGGACTGCTTTGATGATGTTGGGGTAACGTTCCTGCCAAGCGTCAGCTTTAGCGGCAGTATCATCCTTTACAGAGCCGTCATCAACAATAACGATCTGCACGTCATCGGCATAATCAGAGCCCTCAAGAATAGACTCAATACAGTGATCCATGTACTCAGAAGAGTTATAGCATGGAATACCAAAGGTAATTGTCTTTTTCATGCAAGCTCCCTATGCCTGATGAGCAATAAGCTCGTCAGAAAGTTCCAAAGCAGAAGCAACAACGCCATCCATATCGTAGTAACGATACTCAGCAAGACGACCAACTGCGTGGAAGTTCAGAATGCCAGAAGTGCGCTCCTTGTAAGAGCGATACAGCTCCTGATTTTCTGGCTCGAGAATAGCGTAATAAGGGGTCTGGCCACTCTCTGGAACATAGGCGTGTGAGTACTCACGCATGATGGTTGTTTTACCAGGAAGAACCTGACCAGTCATGTTCTTGAACTCAGTGATACGAGTAAAGTCCTCACTGGTGGTGTAATTGACGGTACCAACAGGCTGGAACTGATCTTGGTCAAGGGTCTCAAACTGCATATCAAGCGTACGATAAGGCAGAGCGCCCTGATCAAGGTTGAAGAGCTCATCCAGAGGGCCGGTGTAAATTACCTCACCTGCAAATGGTTTCTCGCAAACAGCCACGTTAGAAGCGGTGAGCTTCATGATGTCACGGACATCAACATCTAGGAAGACCTCAATCAAATCATGATCAAGCATGTTCTCAAAGAGCTTGGTGTAACCCTCTTTTGGCATGCCCTGATACGTTGCGCCTGGGAAGTAACGATCATCATCGCCGACAAAGATTGGAACGCGACCTGTGATGGACTTGTCAATCTGGTCTGGAGTCTTACCCCACTGCTTCATGGTGTAGTGCAGGAAGACGTTCTCATAAACGTAGTCAGCAATCTCTTCCAGATCTGGATCGTTCTTCTCGCGCAGCTCCATGATAGGAACTTTGACGTTCTCACCAAACGTAAGAACCAGCTTCTGATAGAGTTTCTCGCCACGCTCTTCTCCAAAGGCAAGCTTCAAAGACTGGTGGTTAAAAGGAACCGGCATCAGCTGGCCGTTAATATTGGCTAGAACTTTGTGCTGGTAGTCAGTCCACTCAGTAAAGCGCGAGAGGAACTGGTGAACGCGGTCACTCATGGTGTGATAGATGTGTGGACCGTACTCGTGAACAAGAACGCCCGCATCATCAAGGCGATCGTAAGCGTTACCGGCAATGTGGTTTCTGCGCTCAAAGATTGCTACCTTTGAATTGCAGTTTTCTGCCATACGACGAGCAACAACTGCACCTGCATAGCCAGCTCCAACAACAATAACGTCGTAGTTGTCGGGGTTAAAACCGGCAGGAAGACCATGATTGATAGACATGTAAACCTCCGTGTGCGCCTAAGTGCGCAGGATTTGTATGTGAAACTTCACTCATTTTAACACGCGTCTATAAAGTGAGCCACGCGGGGCGCAAAGCTCTGCCGTTAGGCGTAAAATATGCAACTGGTGTGAAAATGCATTTCTTGGCTTTTTGTGTCTAGCTTTTATACAAACTACAAGCTGAGAAGTGCAAAATTCAACGAGACACAAATGTCAAAGTATGATTGGAGCACGACACATGAGCAAGTTTCTTGACCGTATGAAAGAAACCGCTAAGTCCGACGTAAAGACTATTGTTCTTCCAGAGGGCGAGGACCAGCGTACCATCGATGCAGCAAAGAAGATTGTTGCAGAAGGTATTGCAAAGGTCATTATTCTTGGCGATCCTGAGCAGATTAATGTTCCAGGCGCAACGGTGGTAGACCCTGCTACTGACGAGCGCCATGAGGCCTATGCTCAGAAGTTTGCTGAACTTCGTGCTCGCAAGGGCGTCACCATTGAGGAAGCTCGCAAGCAGATGAACGACGCTACCTATTTTGCAACCATGATGGTCAAAATGGGCGATGCTGACGGCCTGGTTTCTGGCGCTTGCCACTCTACTGCAAACACCTTGAGGCCTGCACTGCAGATCATCAAGACCGCTCCTGGTACCAAGCTTGTTTCTGCATTCTTTATCATGAGTACTTCAACTGACTTTGGCGAGGACGGCACCTTGCTCTTTGCTGACTGTGGTCTTAACATTGATCCATCTGCAGAGGAACTCTCCGAGATTGCCCTTGCTTCCGCTGATTCTTGGCGCGCATTTATGAGCGACGAGCCTCGCATTGCCATGCTCTCCTACTCCACTATGGGCTCTGCTGGCGGTGCAACTGCCGAGAAGGTCCAGGAGGCCACAAAGCTTGCTCACGAGAAGAACGCTGAGCTTGCACTCGACGGCGATCTTCAGCTTGATGCAGCTCTTGTTCCTGAGGTTGGTAAGCTCAAGGCTCCATTCTCTAAGGTAGCAGGAAACGCAAACATCCTGGTCTTCCCTAACCTTGAGGCTGGAAACATTGGCTACAAGCTTGTTCAGCGCTTCAGTGGTGCCGAGGCATACGGTCCAATCCTTCAGGGCATTGCTCGTCCTGTTAACGACCTCTCCCGTGGTTGCTCCGCTGACGATATTGTTGGTGTTGTTGCAATCACCGCTGTTCAGGCTCAGATGGCAGACAACAACTAGTCTTTCTGCCCTTCTAACTTGGTATACTAAGCCAGTCTCAAAAGAGGCTGGCTTATTCTTTAGCTGGAGGCATCTATGTCTGAAATCATTTCTATTTCTAACGGCTCTCTTACCGCTTCAATTGACACCATGGGCGCGCAGCTCATGAGCTTACGCAAAGGTGAGTCAGAATACCTCTGGCAGGGAGATTCCAACTGGTGGCCAAGACGTGCCCCCATTCTTTTCCCTATTGTTGGTGTACTTAAAGACGGCAAGGCAGAGTCTGCAGAAGGCACCGTATCTCTAGCGCGTCATGGCCTTGCCCGACTCAACCAATTTGAGGTTGTCGAGCAGAGCACCTCTTCTGTAACGCTCCAGCTAAAAAGCACCGAAGAGACTCGCAAGTCATATCCTTATGCCTTTGAGCTTAAGCTGATCTTCTCGGTAGCTGGTGATACGCTGACGCAAACATATGAGGTCACCAATACGGGAAACGTTGTGCTGCCGTTCACTCTTGGCGCGCATCCTGCATTCAATATTCCGATCCCTGGTGTTGAGGCAGCCTCTTTGGACCAGTATCACCTCTTATTTACGCACTCCTGGACCAGCTACGGTCCCTCTATTACTGATGAGGGTCTTTGCGATTACACAACTCCACAAAGGCTTGTTGTGGACTCTGATACGCTTCCCCTGTCTTGGGAGCTTATTGATCGCGAGAAGACCATCACGCTTGAAGACGTCCCTGATAGACGTATTACACTTGTGGCTAATGCGGAAGCTTCGTCTAAGGCTCATGGTATTCAGATGGATTTTGAAGGCTTTGATTATCTGGGCATTTGGAGTGCTGCTCCTGGTTGTCCGTTTGTTGCACTTGAACCCTGGTGTGGCATTGCCGATACCGTTGACACTGATGGCGTCTTTGAACACAAGCCGGGCATTATAAGCCTTGAGCCTGGCCAAAGTATTGCTAAAACTATGAGCATAAAAGTCTTCTAATGCATATCAGAAGAGCTACTGCTGAAGACCTCAGCACTGTTGCAGATTTATATGACATCGGCCGCCAGACCATGGCTCAGCATAACAACACGTTTCAGTGGACCAAGAATTACCCACTTTTAGAAGATGCTGTTGCTGATTATGAAAACCGCGGCCTTTTTGTAGTCTGCGAAGAAAATAAACCAGAAGAAATTGTCGGCTGTTTCTCGCTCTTACCTGGCCCTGACGAAGAATATGCAAATATTACCGAAGGCGCTTGGATAAATGACCTCGATTACGCTGTCATTCATCGAGTGGCAGTTAAACATACAGGTCGCGGAATTGCCTCTTTTATATTCAATTGGATTTGCGAAAACTATTCAAACGTTCGAGTAGATACTCATGAAGCAAATGTCGCTATGACTACAACACTCACACATGCTGGTTTTGTGTATTGCGGCAAGGTAGTTGGACACGATAAAACACCTCGTGACGCATTTCATTTTGTAGCTCTTTAAGCTGAAGAAACAACTTCAAACAAAAAACTCCCGCAAATTTATGCGGGAGTTACTAAGTACCACAGTTTGTAGCAAAACTTACTTGCCCAGAAGCTCCTGAACGTCAAGAGCGATCATGTACTCCTCGTTGGTAGGTACAACCAGGACGCGTACCTTTGAATCTGGAGCAGAGATGTCACGGATTTCGCCGGAGCGAACCTTGTTCTTCTCCTCATCAATCTTGACACCCATCCACTCAAGCTCTTTGACAACGCCAAGACGCATCTCATCGGAGTTTTCGCCAATGCCAGCAGAAAATGCCATGGCATCAAAGCCGTGCATAGCCTGAGCCATCTCCATAATGAGCTGAGAAGTACGGTAGTAGAACATCTCAAGTGCGAGCTGACAGTCCTTATCGCCAGCGTGAGCGCCGTCCTCTATATCACGAGAATCGGAATGGCCAGACAGAGCGAGAAGACCAGACTGCTTATTCATCATAGTGTCAATCTCATCGATGGAGTAGCCACCAACGCGAGAGAGATAGAAGACAGTAGCTGGGTCAATAGTGCCGCAACGAGTGCCCATGATAAGACCGTCAAGTGGAGTAAGACCCATGGTGGTCTCAAGATCGCGACCATCCTCAATAGCGGAAAGAGAAGCACCAGAACCAAGGTGGCAGCTAACCAGCTTGTGAGTCTGACCGTTGGTAAACTCATTGGTTGCGCGCCAAATGTAGCGGTGAGAAGTACCGTGAGCGCCGTACTTGCGGACGTGGTACTTATCAACAACATCGCGAGGAAGAGCATAGCGATGTGCCTTCTCTGGCATATTGAAGTGGAAAGAAGTATCGCAAACGATTACATTGCCAACCTCTGGGAAGAGCTCACGGCAAATCTCAATAACATCAGCCTCAGCATAGTTATGAAGAGGAGCAAGTGGAGCAACCTCACGGACCTGAGCCAAGACCTTATCGTCTACAACAGCAGACTCTGGGAAGTACCAACCACCCTGAACAACACGGTGGCCAATGCCATCGATTGGCTTATCAAGAGTCTTAAGGATGTCAAAGACATGCTTAATAGCAGTCTTATGATCTGGAAGAGCAACCTCAAGCTTCTGCTTCTCTCCACCAAGCTCCTCGTGACCAACAAAAGAACCTTCGATACCGATACGCTCGCAGTTTCCTTTTGCGTAAACCTCGCGGGTGTCAACGTCAAGAAGCTGATACTTAAGAGATGAGCTACCTGCGTTGATAACCAGTACGTTCATGTGACTCCTCTTTCCGTGAAGCAGTGCAGACTAGTAAGTCTTTCTCTCCTACTTCAAATAAACATAACCGCATGACATCATAAACCCCAAGATACCCTGGAGTTAAATAGACGAGCAAAAAACTTGAATATTTTTATTTACAGCCCATTGAATCATCCAACTGCTTGCCACCTAAAATGTGAAAGTGGACGTGGTTAACTGACTGACCGCCATGTTTTCCTGTATTGGTGATTACACGGAATCCAGTCTCTTTAATCCCAGTCTTTTCTGTTACCGCAGCTATAGCTTTAGTAACACTTTCAAGTGTTACAGCAGGAATACCATCAATGATGTTGTCGTAGTGGTTCTTTGGTACAACAAGAACATGCACAGGCGTAAGAGGATTTAGGTCATTAAAAGCTACAACGTTTTCATCCTCATAGAGAAACTCTGTAGGGATTTCTTTGTTAGCAAGCTTACAAAAAATGCAATCAGACATAACCTCTCCTTTACTCATCTAAATATGCAGTAGAAGGTGCTGCGGTTGTATCAGTAATTGCAGCTCCTGCCTGGGACTCATCAAGCAGAACCTTAACCTTCTGTTCTGCAGTATCAAGCCTTCCACGAAGATCCTTTACCAGCTCAACGCCACGAGCATACAGAGCCAAAGACTCCTCGAGCTCCAAATCTGTGCCCTCAAGCTTACGAACAATCTGCTCAAGCTCAATAGAAGCATCTTTAAAAGTAAGCTCTTCAGTCTTCTTAGTATCCATGTTGTTCCCCTTATCTATGAAAGCTCAATGTCAGAAACAGTTGCCTTAATTGTTCCATCCGTCATTTTGACCAGCAAAGAGTCTCCAACCGAGGCGTCTTTGGCTGTTTTAATGACAGATCCTTTTTCATCTTGAACATACGCATATCCCCTTGTAAGAACCTTTAGAGGAGAAAGTGCGTCTAATTTTCCTGCAAGCGAAGAAAGCAAAGCCTCATGTGGATGGAGCATGGCAGCACTAGCTCTGTTTAGCCTTTGTGATTCAACAGAAAGCGTCTCTTTCTTTTTTGCAAGAAGCGCTGGCAGAGCATCCATAAGCCTTTGCTCAGTCTGATTAAGGTCTTCAGTTCTTGTTGAAATAATATAAGCAGGGTCTTTCAGACAAGGACGGTCAGACAGCTTTTCTAACTGGAATTTTTTACTTGCTAGAGCATTTTTCATTGCCAAGTTAGAGCGTTGCTCAACAGATGTAAGTCCCGTTTTATAGAACTGCAAAATCTTTCTTGTAGCATTTCCAAGGCGAGAAATTCTGTTGTTAAACGTAGTTTGTAACTCACTAATAGCGGGAGCCACAGACTCTGCAGCAGCAGTTGGCGTTGAAGTCCTTCTATCAGAAACCATATCTGCAATGGTGGTATCGGGCTCATGGCCAATGCCCGTGATAACAGGAACTGGACATGCAGCAATAGCGCGAGCCACTCCCTCATCATTGAAACACATAAGATCTTCGAATGAGCCACCTCCACGCACTAGCAAGATTGCATCTGGCCGTGTAGTTGCAGCAACCTGGAGAGCTCTCATAATAGTTGCAGGTGCATGAGTACCCTGAACAGCACAGCCAGATACCTCAAGCTCTACAAGAGGGTTTCTGCGCGCAAGCGTACGCTTAACATCATCAATGACGCTGCCAGAAAGTGAAGTAACTACACCAATGCGTGTACAAAACTCTGGAATGTAGCGCTTTCTGGAAATGTCTGTAAGACCTTCTTTTTCTAGCTTTTTAGCAAGCTGTGCCACCTTTTGGCGAAGGTCTCCTTCTCCGGCGATCTGAATAGTACGCGCATGAAAAGAAAGCTTGCCGCTTGAAGCGTAAATATCAAACTTTCCTGTCATCTGGATTTTCATGCCGTCTTGCAACGTAATGCCACTAGCAGCATAAATCTTTGACCAGACAATAACTGCCATAGAACTAACAGGGTCTTTTACGTCAAAGTAACAATGCCCAGACTTATAGTTTGGACCCCTAAATCCAGAGACCTCTCCAACCACCGTCATAGATGGCATCGAGGCAACTTCATTTTTTGCAAAGAGCACCGCATCAGATACTGAAAGAACAGAATCTTCTTTCTCTTGAATCTGATCCATTACTAATTCCTGCTTCTGGAAGAACCAAGCAGGTATAGAAGCTGGAGTGCAGAAACCATTGCAGCGGCTACGTAAGTAAGAGCAGCAGCAATCAGTACCTTTTTAGCGCCATTGTAGTCAAAGCCTGCAGGAGCGTTTGCCTTCAAAAAGGCCAATCCACGCCTTGAAGCATCAATCTCTACAGGAAGCGTAACTATATGGAACAAGAAGGTGAATGCATACAGCCAAATTGCTAGCACGGTCATGCCTGAAACATTTAGCAAGACACCAGCAATAAAGACATAGATCCATGCTGCGGATGCTAAATTAACAACAGGAACAAGAGCGGAACGAACGCGAGATGGCATGTACATCTTAGCGGTCTGAACAGCATGACCTGCTTCATGACAAGAAACAGCAACTGAAGCTACGCTACCCTCAGAGAAGTTTGCATCAGAGAGGTGCAGGCAATTGTCACGTGGATCAAAGTTATCGGTGAGCTCACCAGAAATTCTCTTGATGCCAACATTGGCCGCTCCGTTAGTGTCCATCATGGTACGAGCAACAGAAGCGCCAGTGGCATTAAACCCTGAAGGAACTAGAGAATACTTTTTAAATTCATGTTTGATGTACCACTGAGTACCCAATCCGAGAACCAACGAGGCAACTACTAGAACAATGTATGGGATAAACGCACCTGAGTAATACATATTTTTCTCCTATCTATGTATAGAGATGAGTATACCCAACTCACCGGACAAAAAGTCAGGTTTGTAAGAGTAATCATGCTTAAACCTAGGTAAAACGCTACTTTTACAGTAGCTCTACTCGACCATTTTTAACTGTTAGTCCTACCTCGCCATTGAGTAGTCCAACAAGCTGCTTACCTACTAATTGATAACGCCATCCAGTTTTAAGTCTTGCATCAGCCTTGTCCAAAAGCAGATCAGTAAGATCATCTTTATTGGCAATTAACGGAGACGCAATTCCCTCTTTTTCTGAAACAATCCTGATAAGAGCATACATAAGCTCAACAACACCTTCAGAGCCAGCTGAAGGATGAGCGTGATGCTCGATTTTTGGACACTGGTCTGCGGGTGTCTTTTGTCCACGCTTAATTGCATCTAGTAGATGCACTACCCCACCTTGAGAGATTTGCTCAGTGCCGCGGATTTTGCGCAGTCTATCTGGTGTCGTAGGAACACGGCGACAAATCTCAATAATGAGTTCGTCAGAAAGCACCCACTTACGTGGAACATCTCTTTTAGCAGCAGTTTCTTCTCGCCAGGCGCACACCTCTCGAGCAATAGCAAGTTGTCTGCGCGTAAGCGAGCCAGAACGTTTTAAACGGAGATATGCCTGATAGGGGTCTCGACGATACTGCTCTATATTAGTATGCTGGTCCATCTCTGGCTTTACCCAGCTCAGACGATCAAGCTTGATGAGCTTCTCGACCATTTGATTGTAGATTGCGGGAAGATATCTCACGTCATCCTCGGCATATACCAGCTGTTCTTTATCAAGAGGTCGCTTTGACCAGTCTGTTAAAGACTCAGCCTTAGCAAGCTTGACGTTAGCAAAATTTTCTACCAGACCGGCGTAGCTCACCTGCTGACGCATACCTAAAAATGCAGCTGCTACCTGCGTATCAAATACAGGAGCGCATGCGCAATCCATTTTTTCTAGCAAGACTTCAAGGTCTTGTGAGCACGCGTGAAAAATCTTGATAACCTGCGGATTTTCCAGGAGGTCTTTAAGCGGAGTTAGGTCATCGATAAGCAAGGGATCAATCGCAGCAATCTCTGAACCTGTGGAAACCTGCACCAGGCAAAGCTTGGGGAAGTAGGTTTTCTCGCGAAGAAACTCCGTATCAACTGCAAGGATATGCGAAGTCTTTGCTCGCTCACAAAATGCGGAAAGTTCTTCTGAGGTTGCTATATACAATGCGTCCATCCAATTGCCGATTAAGTACCTAACGTAAAGCGATACACTCATACGTATCAAAATGATATACCAGCTTGTCGCAAATCTTCGGAGGATATATGAGAACCCTCATCATTCACAATCCTTGCTCGGGTTTTAGCTCTGACGCAATCTTTGAATTTGAGCGCGCTCTTCTAAAAAGCGGCGACGAATGCCTGGTAAAGCTAGTTGAAAGCCATTGGCACACAGATGAGGTTCTGAGTTCTGTTCAGCCTGAAGATTTTGACGTAGTGGTGCTCTCGGGCGGAGATGGCACCGTATCTAGCCTGCTCTATGGCCTTAGAGGATGCCAGACGCCTATTCTTGTCTTCCCTTCTGGAACCGCTAATCTTCTGGCAGCAAGTATTGGAAACGCTCCTGAACCTAACGCACTGGCGCTGGCCTGCAGAAACCTTCAGACCACTCAGCTTGATCTGGGTGAGATTACCTGGACCACAGTATCGGGAGAAACCCATGTAGCTGGAGTTCCTTTAATGGCCGGTACAGGCCTAGATGCAGAGATTATGCGTTCAGCCATCCCCCACAAACAAACCTTTGGAGAGGCGGCGTACTTTACTGCAGCCTTAGCCAATCTTATGCCGCCAGTTCACGACTTCAAAATTACTGTTGACGGCAAAGTACATGAGCTTCAGGGCATTGGCTGCCTTATTGCAAACAGCTCCATGATGCAAGCAGGAATTGAACTAGCCCCTGGTAATCGCATGAATGACGGTCTACTTGAGGTTATTGTCATTGAGACTCACATGACTGCAAAGCTGGTACGCCCACTGCTTTCTGGTTTCTTTGATCGCACGGGAGACTCGCTTGGTAGGCCCTACCTCAATAGCTTTAGCGGCAAAGAAATTACCGTTGAATCAACAGCGCCTATGCCACTGGAAGTAAATGGCGAGGTCACCTGCCACGACATCTATGCCTATTCTGCTAGGTGTCTTCCTGGCGCGGTAAACGTTGTGGTGGACCACATGAGCCCCTACAGTGAGAAAGTATAAGAGCAGGTAAACGGCACTTTGTATACTCTCAGGGAGCGCGTTTTCTTTTCTTTCGTTTTCGTAACATTCAGCCAAAAAGATTGCACGTAACCGTCAGATTAACTAATCTTTTATAGATACATTGCTAAGGTACGCTCACGATTTTCTAATGTGTGCGCACAGTTGATGGGATATTTTTTGGTTGACGTTTCTAAAATTCGCGAGAGGTTCGATGAGCTTTCGACTCCTATTCTGAAGTCTGGAAGACTCTATCAGCTTGCAACTTTTACACAACATGGAACCACCAGCACGCTCGACCACGTTATTGCGGTTGCTTACAGCAGCCTTGCCTTTGCCATGAACGCTGGCATCAAAGTTGACGAGCATGCCCTTGTACGTGGCGCGCTTCTTCATGACTACTACCTCTATGATTGGCACGATCACGAGGCCGCGCCAGACAACTGGCACGGATTTACGCACCCTCGCCATGCACTTGATAATGCCCGCGAGGATTTCCCTGATTTAACCCCTGTTGAGGAAGACATCATCTTGCATCATATGTTTCCTCTGGTTCCTATTCCACCTCATACCAAAGAGGCTTGGATTGTAACAACTTGCGATAAAGCTTGCTCAACAGCAGAAACGCTAACAGGCAATCCATACAAAAAAGATGGTTTCCGTCCAACGGGTTTCTCGACACCTGAAAACGATTTTCAGGGCACAACAAACAGTGAGTCGGATGAGTTTAACGGCTACATGGATTACGGAAACCTCTCGTGAGTACCATGACTGAGACGCTACGTACACTCTTTGCACTCGATAAGAATATTGAGCTTTTTGTGCAGTATCTGCCTCAGATGGTCATAATATTTGCGCTGATTTCTTTTGGTGGTTGGGTATACGAGACCATTTATTGCTCCGTTGTTGAGGGAGAATTTACCAAGCGCGGTTTTCTTTTTGGTCCTACCTGCCCTATTTATGGCATTGGAGCGCTTGCGGAATGGCTGGTACTTGGCCAGATTTCTAATCCAATTATTGTCTTTATCATTGGTGCAGTTTTAGCCACAGTTATTGAGTACTCGACCGGTCTCTTTTTGGAGCGTCGCTTTAAAAAGAAGTGGTGGGACTACTCTATGTTTAAGTTTAACTTGCATGGTCGAATTTGTCCCCAGGCCAGCGCGGTATTTGGTGCGTTTTCTGTTACCTCAGTTTTTGTGCTCGTCCCAACGATGCTTAATATTTTGATGATTTTCTCCAAGCATACTGTCTCGGTTGTGGCGTTTATTGTGGTTACGCTTTATTTTCTGGATACGGTTGCCAGCCTTCTTTGGAACGGACCAACCACTCATCACAAAGTTGAAGCCGCAGCTCAAGATGCATCAATGAAGGTTGAAGAAGCCGCACAGAATGCGTCACAGAAAGTAAGCGCTGCAGCGCAAAACGCATCGCAGAAAGCAAACGCAGCAGCTCAAAAGGCAAATGCAGCGGCCCAGAATGCGACTCATATTGCTACCCAAAAGGCTCAACAGGTTTCGCAAAAAGTCCAGGTAACTAAGCAGAAACTTGACGATACCACGCAAAAAGTCAGAGACCGCTTGCCGGGTTCGTTCCCATGGGACAACTAGACGGGTTTCTCGACATATTGTAATACCTCTGCAAACGCTGATTTCGAGTTTGGATTTGTATGTATACCATTGAAAGTAGAGTTAGATATAGCGAGTGTGATGAGACCGGAAAGCTTTCCCTGGTAGGCGTTATGAACTATTTGCAGGACTGCTCGACGTTCCACTCAGAAGATATTGGCCGCGGTTTTAAGCAACTGACCAGCGAGGGATACGCATGGGTTCTGGCAACGTGGCAAATCCAAGTTGACCGTCTTCCCCAGTTTGGCGAGAAGATCTGCGTAGGTACCTGGTCGTATCAGATGAAGGGTCTTCAAGCATCTAGGTCGTTTGTTATTAATGATGCAGATGGCGCAACCATCGTAAAAGCGGACTCTACCTGGTATTTGATGGATATCAATGAAGGCAAGGCTGCTCGTGTTCCAGAAAGCGAAAACGTCTACATTACTGGCGAGCCTCGCGTAGATTTGCCACCAACTCCTCGAAAAATTGCACTTGATGGAAATGCTGTTGATGGTCCAGCCATTCTTGTTTCTCAGCAGCACCTGGATACAAACAAGCACGTCAACAATGCTCAGTACGTGCTCATGGCCGTTGACACGCTTGTGGCCCTTGGCTATTCTCACAAGCTGCGCCGCATTGTGGTTCAGTACAGGAGCCAGGCGCACTTGGGCGACACCATTACTCCCCAGGTATACGCCGATGAGACGGGTTTCTCGGTAGTGCTCAAAGATGCCGAGAGTTCCACCGTTTTTGCAACAGTCAGGCTGGAGGGGTAACATGGCCGAGACCAAAACAGTCAATGTAGCTGCAGCTATCTTCTATAAAGACAACAAAATTCTTGCCGCTTGTAGAGCTGATGCAGATAATGCTGGCTTCTGGGAGTTTCCTGGCGGAAAAGTTGAGGCTGGAGAAACCTCTGAGCAGGCGCTACGTCGAGAAATTCAGGAAGAGCTGCACTGTAGCGTGCAGGCAGCGTTTTTCTATGATACGGTAGCTTACTCCTACCCCACCTTTGACCTGCATATGGATTGTTATATCTGCACGCTGAGCGAGTCTGAGGAGCCTTTCGCGGATTCAGAGATTCACTCGGAACTTCGTTGGCTTGCTCAAAACGAACTGCTTGACGTGCAGTGGCTACCTGCGGACATCGAGCTCATCAAGCAGCTTGGCACGTTCTGGAACGACATTTTTGCGTCGCAGCACCTGTAGGAGCTGCGGGTGCGTAAACCGCGGGTGCGGATGTTACGGGTGTAAGCGAGCTGCAGGCGCGTAAGCCGCGGACGAGCGAGCGCTGCGGGCACGGATGCTGCGGGTGTAAACGAGCTGCAGGCGCGAACAAGTCGTCGTGTGCAAAATACTTTGCAGAGAATGTGGAGTGACAGCAAGAGGGGTTTCTCGCCATGAAATCCTTGGGCGACGACGGGTATCATCAAAGTGTAAGCGTTTGATTGAGGATTGATGGCAAAGAAAGACGACAACCAAGATAGCAGGCACAACAGGCATGAATTTGGCGGCGAGGGCCCTGACTTTGACCCAAACGATCCGTCGCAGATGCCTGACGGCTCTCCTTTCCCTGCAGGCTTGCTATTTTTTATAGTTATTATGCTGCTCTCGGGACTGGGACGTTCTTGTGTTTCGAGCAATCAGACTTCCTCAAGCCCGCTTTTTGGGGATCCCTACAGCGCTTATACTGACAGCAACTGGTAATGTACTTGGAAAAGACTTGCTATACGTACAACTAGCAGGTGTTTATTCCATTTTGAACGGTATTTTGAAGGATTGAATATGAGCAAAGCAGATCGCATTTTTATTGATATGTGTTCCGACATTATTGAAAACGGCACCACCACTGAGGGCGAGAAGGTCCGTCCTACCTGGGAAGATGGTACCTCCGCATACACAATCAAGAAGTTTGGCGTCTGCAATCGCTATGATTTGCGCGAGGAGTTTCCAGCACTGACGCTTCGTCGCACTGCGCTCAAGAGCGCCATGGATGAGGTTCTGTGGATTTACCAGAAGAAGTCCAACAACGTTAACGACCTTAACTCTCACATCTGGGATTCATGGGCTGATGAGTCTGGTTCCATTGGCAAGGCTTACGGTTATCAGGTTGGACAGGTTTCTCACTACTCCGATGGCGACTATGACCAGATGGATCGCGTGCTCAAGGACCTCAAAGAGAATCCGTTCAGCCGTCGTATTATGACCAACCTGTATACCTTTGCCGATCTTTCTGAGATGAACCTCTACCCTTGCGCATTCAACGCAATTTACAACGTTACTCAGGAGCCAGGTAAGGATAAACCTACGCTTAGCCTACTGCTTGTTCAGCGTAGCCAGGACATTCTTGCTGCTAACAACTGGAATGTTTGCCAATACGCAATCCTGTTGATGATGGTTGCGCAGGTTAGCGGCATGGAGGCCGGCGAGCTGGTTCACATGATTGCCGATGCTCACATTTATGATCGTCACGTTGACATTGTTAAAGAATTGATTTCTCGCCCCACCTTTGATGCACCAAAGGTGAGCCTGAACCCTAACATCACCAACTTCTACGACTTCACTACTGACGACCTCATTGTCGAAGATTATCAGCACGGCCCGCAGATCAAGAACATTCCGATTGCAGTTTAGGCGCAGTTGCTGCGGACGCGGCTGGCGTTGCTGACGCGGCCATCGCGGCAGGCACGCCCGAGCAGATGCGGCTGGCGTTGCAGGCACGTACGAGCGGATGCGGCTGGCGCGGCTGGCGTTGCAGGCACGCACGAGCAGATGCTCAAGCTAAGATCATCATTTCATTTAAGACGATACTTGCAAGGAGAACCACATGAACGCAATTGTTTCTGTAACACGCGATTGGGGCATCGGATGCGACGGAGATCTTCTCATCCCCAACAAGGCCGACATGAAGTATTTTGTTGAGCACACGCGCGGTTGCACGGTTGTCATGGGCAGAAAGACGCTGGAGAGTTTCCCTGGTGGACCGCTTAAAGGTCGCCGCAACATTGTCATTTCTAGAAATAATGATTACCAGGTCGAAGGCGTTGAGGTGGTATCGTCGGCAGAGGAAGCGCTTCGTTTAGTTGCGGATGAAGCTCCCGAGAAGGTCTGGCTTCTTGGTGGAGCTTCAATTTACCGTGCTCTTCTCGACAAGTGCTCTTACGCGTACATCACGAAGCACGACACCGTGGTTGAGGCGGACACGTACTTCCCCAACCTGGATGAAGATCCTGCGTGGGAAGTTTGCAACGAGGAAGATGGCGGTGTGACTCCAGAAGGTATCGCTTTCAAGTTTGTAACCTACCGACACGTTTAGGCGTCGTGTGGGCCTACCAAGAGCATTTTTGTTGTTGCGCACGGCCTATCAAGGCGTTTAGTCGTTGCGCGCTCAATCGTATGAATTTTATGTTGATTGGGCGAAACGATTTATGGGTTCTTTAGTTTAATTTTCGTGCAAGTCCTCTTTTACCTGATGGTATGAGAGGACTTTTTATTATGACAAAACCGAGCTAGGAAACTGACAAATAGCTGTCAGATTGCTGACAAAGCGTGCTGATATATTCGTTTCTCAATCTAAGGAGGAACGAATGGATATTATTTTCTCGCATGAAACTGCGCTTCGAATCTGTGGTCAACTTAAGATTCACGGAAATGATGAAGTGTTATCACAACGCTCATCAAGGGATTTCCGCGCAACGTACGCTGCATGTTCAGATGAGACATATGAAGAAAAGCTTCAATTTCTGAAGAAAGAATATGGCATAGTTTTGGCTAAAACCACTCATGAAATACTCAGAGATACTTCGAGGACAAGGAATTGCGATGCGCGAGTATCTCATCAATTCAAATGTCTTTTACCTGTTGGTTCGCTTATTGAGCTTGGACAAAATGTGTATTGTATCTCGCCTGCTTTAGCTGTTTGTATGATGCCCAGGAATAAGAGTCCTCTTCATCAAATTGTGCTTGCAAATCTAATGATGGCCAGTTATGGTCATCTTGCAAACGGTGAACTCTGTGAATTTGATATGCCGTTGGTAACTTCGAACGAGCTTACGTCTCTTTTGAGTGCACTTGAACCTTATTCTCCAGGTTTGAGAACTACGCGAAGAAACATACGCTATTTCTTCTCTGATGCGGCCTCTCCCATGGAGGTCAAAATGGCAATTAGATCCGCCATGCCCTATTGTGAAGGTGGTTTCAATCAAATGCCGATTGCGTTGAATAAATCGTATGTAATAAAAGACCAGATAAATCCAGAGACTCAGCCTAAAGAACGAAGGTTAGATTTACTTTTTGGAAAGATGTCTAAATCAAATTTATCTGGATTAAATTTAGTGGCTATTGAATATAACGGTGCATATCATGATGACTTCTATCAGCAAAGAAAAGACAATCAAAGAACAAATGAGCTAAATTCGTTGAGTATTAAGGAGTACTTTGTGAATGCGGATATCTACAGAAACCAGCTTGCAATGCAAAATATGTTCCTGAGTATCAAAAAAGACTTGGGAGATAGCAATCTGTACCGGATTAGGCGGACGTTACGTCAGTATTCTCATGAGCAATTCATTTTGATGAATAAACTTGATTCAATATACAGATTTATGAATGAACTAATATATAAAATTTAACTATCCCTGAATTGCCCCATGCGACAACACAGTAATGTCGGATAATCTGCAAAATTCGATGTGTATAGCACACCAAATGACGATATTCTGCGTTAACACGCATTATTGGAGCAATGTATAGCCTTTTTTGACAGATTAAGTGACATAGATGTGTTTTGTGAATCTATGGTCACGGTTTCAATCAAAACAGCTCATTGACTGATCAGACAACGAATTTTGTTAGCTAGAAAAAGAGCCGGTTACCTGGGGTTTAGGTAACCGGCTCTTGTTTTGTGCTTTACGCGCTACGAGTCGGAAGCGGTGAATGCGCGACGCAATGGATGCGCTACGTAGCAGCCGCGACTGTGACACACGTGAGAATTAGTCCTCGTAGAAGCCTGGCTCGCGACCGTAGTAAGCATCCAGATAGAGCTCGCGAAGCTCGGAGACAAGTGGATAGCGTGGGTTTGCGCCAGTGCACTGGTCATCGAATGCCTGCTCAGACATCTCGTCAAGGGTATCGAGGAAGTACTTCTCATCTACGCCGTAGTCCTTGATGGTCTCCTTGACGCCGATGTATGCCTTGAGCTCCTCAATCTTCTTGACGAAGTTCTCAAAGACCTCACGGTCATCCTTGCCGGTAACGCCGCAGAAACGACCTGCCTCAGCGTAACGTGCGAGGGTGTGTGGGTGATCGTACTGTGGGAAGGTACCCATCTTTGTTGGGCGCTCAGCTGCGTTGTAGCGCATTACGCGAGTAAGGATGATTGCGTTTGCCCAACCATGTGGAATGTGGTGGAAAGCGCCCAGCTTGTGAGCCATAGAGTGGTTGATGCCGAGGAATGCATTAGCAAATGCAAGACCACCCAGGCAGGAAGCATTTGCCATGTGATCGCGTGCCTCGACATCGTTTGGATTGTCATAAGCACGTGGCAGATACTCAAAGACCAGCTTCATGCCGCGAAGAGCCATGCCATCTGTGTAGTCAGATGCCATCATGGAGACAAATGCCTCGAGGCAGTGAGTAAGAACGTCGATACCAGAAGCAGAGGTCAGGCCCTTAGGCTGGCTCATCATGTTGTCGGTATCAACGATTGCCATGTTAGGCAGCAACTCGTAGTCTGCAAGTGGGTACTTAACGCCGTTGTCAGCATCAGTGATGATGGCAAATGGAGTTACCTCGGAACCAGTACCAGAAGAAGTTGGAATAGCAACGAAGAATGCCTTGTTGCCCATCTTAGGATAGTTGTAGACACGCTTGCGGATATCCAAGAAGTCCGCTGCCATGTCCTCAAACTTCTCCTCTGGGTTCTCGTACATGGACCACATGATCTTACCTGCGTCCATAGCAGAACCGCCGCCGATCGCGATGATGCAGTCTGGCTCGAAGGAGCGAATGCGAGCTACACCCTCAAGAGCGCACTGAAGGGTTGGGTCTGGAGCAACATCCCAGAATGAAGAGTGGACGATGCCCAGGGAATCCAGAGTCTCCTCGATGGTCTTGGTGAAGCCACTCTTGTAAAGGAACTGGTCTGTGACAATGAAGACGCGCTTCTTGTTATAGACCTCTTTGAGCTCACGGAGAGCAAGAGGCATGCAGCCCCTCTTGAAGTAGACCTTCTCAGGTACACGAAGCCAAAGCATATTCTCTTGCCTCTCTGCAACAGACTTGTAGTTAAGCAGGTGCTGTGGGCCAACGTTGCCGGAAACGGAGTTGCCGCCCCAGCTGCCGCAGCCAAGGGTTAGGGATGGAGCCATCTTGAAGTTGTAGAGGTCTCCAATACCACCCTGAGAGGAAGGGGTATTGATCAGGATACGGCAGGTCTTCATTGCCTCCTGATGCTTAGCAATCTTCTCTTTCTCGTTGATGTTAACGTAAAGAGAGCTGGTATGGCCATAGCCACCATCAGCAACAAGACGCTCAGCCTTAGCAATTGCCTCGTCAAAAGTCTTTGCACGATACATACCAAGAACTGGAGAAAGCTTCTCGTGAGCCATCTCCTCTGAAGGCTCAACAGAGGTTACCTCACCAATAAGAACCTTGGTCTTCTCTGGGACGTCGACGCCAGCAGTCTTTGCGATGAAGTGAGCAGACTTACCAACAATAGCCGCATTAACAGCGCCGTTGACAATGACGGTCTTACGAACAGCGTCGAGCTCTTTACCCTGCAGGAAGTAGCAGCCGCGATCAGCAAACTCCTTCTTGACCTGGTCATAAACGCTATCAAGAACGGTAACAGACTGCTCGGAAGCGCAGATCATACCGTTATCGAAGGTCTTGGAGTGAATGATGGAGCTAACTGCAAGCTTGATGTCTGCAGTGTCGTCAATGATAACAGGGGTGTTACCAGGACCAACGCCCAGAGCAGGCTTACCAGAAGAGTAAGCTGCGTTAACCATTCCTGGACCACCGGTTGCCAGGATGATATCAGCGTTGCTCATAACTGCTGCGGTCATATCAATGGTAGGAGCTGGTACCCAGTCGATAATACCCTTGGGGCAGCCGGCCTTCTCGGCAGCATCGCGAACAATACGAGCGGCAGCAATGGTGCACTCTTTAGCGCGTGGGTGTGGGGAAATGATAATGGCGTTTCTTGTCTTCAGAGCAAGAAGCGTCTTAAAGATTGCGGTAGAAGTTGGGTTAGTAGTTGGAATAACTGCAGCTACGATACCCATTGGCTCGGCTACAACTCGATAACCTGCAGCTGGATCATCCTCTACAACACCACAAGTCTTCATGTCCTTGTACTTGTTGTAAATATACTCTGCTGCGTAATGGTTCTTGATAACCTTATCTTCCATTACACCCATGCCAGTTTCTTCAACTGCCATGCGAGCAAGAGGGATACGATTTTTCTCGGCCGCAAGAGCAGCTTCATAGAAAATCTTATCGACCTGCTCCTGAGTGAATGTTGCAAACTCTGCCTGTGCCTCGCGCATCTCTTCGAGGCGCTTGAGCAAAGTATCAACATCCTCAATTTGAGTAGCCTTCTTTGCCATAAAATCCCCTTCTATTTAGGAACATTAATTCAAATTATACCAAGGTCTGCTAAACAAGTGCTTACCGTTAACCAAGTCTCTCAAAATTTATAATCTGCGTTCTGGCGTCTTCATCAGTTGCTGTAAATCTATGCCATTCACCTGGCGATTCTCTCCACATGTAATCCACGTACGGGCCAAATCCACCCACCAGCTGCGATGTTGCGCGCGCAAAGCTCGGATCCGTCTTGAGGCCCGGATAGCGCACCGCCTCGACGCGCGGATGGCACGCCAGGTACGCGGCAACCACCTGCGCCGCGTCGCTCGCCGCGTGGCGAGAAACCCGTGCACTCGCCTGCTCTTCCGCTCCCGTGGTAGAAACTGTCACGTCCTCTGCAGAGCACGCCTTGGCTTCAACCGCCTCTGCTACCCACGGTATGCAGCACTTCCGCATGCACACGACAACATATCCCGGCACCCGAGCGTCCTCGGCTACTGCGATCTCTGCTCCCAGACGACATGCCGGGCTGAACTCGGCTCCAATCGTACGCACATCCGCCACCAGCAGCTCCCCTGCCGCAGCTCTGCCTTTGATGTCGCACACCTCAACAGGCACGCCAGCAAGCGGCTCCACGACGCTTGCTCCACCCGCAATCAGTGTGGCGAGAAGTTCGTCTACATATGAAACAGGGACAAGCCGCGCACGGCCTGCCCCTGTCATTTTTACGTATTCAGCTACAACCTCGGTTGCGGTTTGCGTGACGCCGTCGGTTGCGCCGACACTCTTCGTGCCACCTGCGCCATCCTGCGCGGTGCCACCCATAACCTGCACTTTGTCTGAAACCCTATTAACCAACGCGCTCCGCATTCTCTTTGACAACCTGAGCAATAAACTCGTCAAGCTCTGCGACATGCGTCTCGTTGGAGCGGTCGCGAACAGAAATGTTTCCTGCCTCAACCTCCTGCTCACCAAGGATGAGCATATAAGGAACACGGTCAAGGGAACGAGCCTCACGGATCTTATAGCCGATCTTCTCATCACGGTCGTCAACCTTAACGCGAATACCAGCGGCAGCAAGCTTATCGGCAACCTCATGAGCATAAGGGCGAGACTTCTCAGAGACAGGAAGAATCTTAACCTGGCATGGGCTCAGCCAGACAGGGAACTTGCCTTCGTAGTTCTCGGTCAGAATACCAATAAAGCGCTCAAAAGAACCAAAGCCAGCGCGGTGAATCATGATTGGCTGCTTCTTGGTACCGTCGGAGTCAATGTACTCAAGCTGGAAGTTGTGAGGAAGCTGGAAGTCAAGCTGGATGGTACCGCACTGCCAAGAGCGACCAAGACAGTCGGTCAGATGGAAGTCAATCTTAGGACCGTAGAAAGCACCGTCGCCCTCGTTGACTACGTAATCGATGCCCATAGACTCAAGTGCATCACGCAGACCCTGCTCAGCGCGCTCCCAATCCTCATCAGAACCCATAGAATTCTCTGGGCGCGTAGAAAGCTCAACGCGATATGGGAAGCCAAACTGTGCATAGTAAGCGGTAATGAGGTGAGATGCATCCGTGACCTGCTCAGTAATTTGATCAGGGCGGATAAAGAGGTGTGCGTCGTCCTGAGTAAACTCACGAACACGGAACAGACCGTGCAGGGCACCCTTCATCTCATAACGGTGATCAAGACCAGCCTCAGCCAGCTTCATAGGAAGATCCCTATAAGAACGTGGCTTTGACTTATAAATTAAACAAGCACCAGGGCAGTTCATAGGCTTAATGGCAAAGTCCTCTTCATCTACCGTGGTGGTATACATATTCTCTTTGTAGTGATCCCAGTGACCAGAAGTCTCCCAAAGGGAACGCGAGAGGATCAGTGGAGTCTGAACCTCCTGGTAACCAAAGCGAGCCTGCATCTCATGCCAGTACTCGGTCAGAGCGTTGCGCAGAGCCATACCGTTTGGAAGCCAGAATGGAGAGCCTGGACCAAAGTCGGACATCATGAAGAGCTCCATCTCACGACCAATCTTCCTGTGGTCGCGTTTCTCGGCCTCTTCAATCATCTTGAGGTACTGAGCAAGCTGATCTTTGGAGCCAAAGGCAACACCATAAATTCTGGTGAGCATCTTGTTGTTCTTATCGGCCTTCCAATACGCACCAGAAATGCTGGTCAGCTTAAAAGCCTTAACACCCTTGGTGTAGAGCATGTGAGGACCAACGCACATGTCAACGTATTCACCCTGCTTATAGAAGGTGATGCGTGCGTCAGGAGCAAGATCGCCAATGTGCTCAACCTTGTAAGACTCGCCGCGCTCCTTCATGTAGGCAATAGCCTCATCACGAGGAAGCTCAAACGTCTCAATCTTGAGGTTCTCTTTGACAATCTTCTTCATCTCATCTTCGATAGCTGGGAAATCGTCCTCGTTAACCTTAGTGTCTCCAAGATCAACGTCATAGTAGAAACCGTTTTCAGTTGCTGGGCCATAGGCAAACTGTGCGTGTGGGTACAGACGCTTCAAAGCCTGAGCAAGCAGGTGAGCTGCATCGTGACGAATAACTTCAAGCTCTTCAGCTGCATCGTTAATCTCGCCAACATGGCCGTCGTTATATAAAACCTTCATGTAAACCCCTCAGAGGTAGATACTCATAGAAACAGGCACGGCGCCTACTCTGCTCACACCGGAGCTTAGGAGCAGACGCCTACATAGTCTCTGTTGTAAAACACCAGATTGCCATCATAAAGAACAAAACCAAACGTTATTGAATGCGAGTACGGCAGTAAGGGCAAACCTTCCAGTCTGCGTTCAGTGGACGATGGCATGTTGGGCAAACGTTTCTAACCTGCGTATTGCAGATTGGGCACACGATAAAATCGCGGTCAATTGGAGCGGAGCACTTAGGGCAGATGCCGTAGTGAGACAGCTGGTGCTCACGAAGGGCAATATCAAGGTCCTGCTCCTCGCGGTCAATGAGGTAGCTGCTTGGACGCAAAATAACGTATGCAAGCAGACCAACAACAGGAACAACAGAAATGACTGCCCACATCCACCAAGGCTCTGCGCCACGACGCTGAGCATCGCGAATAACGTAGATGATGGAAAGGATATAAAGCATTACGACGCAAATGACCATGAGGTAAATAACCATACGTACCTCAGGTGTAATAATCTGATCAAGAATCTCCTGCATCTGACAGCCCCTTCTGCTGGCTTTTTGTTCTCTCCTAAATCGTACGACAAACTGCCTCAAAAATGAGCGAAATGTCGCAGATAAATTTATTTTACCAAAGCATCACTAAATTGTGCAGCAACCTCGCCAGCAAGTGAAATTGTTCCACATGCTACAAAGCCCTTCTCGCGCAAGGCGTCCACTGCTTCGGGAACGCTTCTGTAGACAGCAACCACGTTAGCGCCGCAGGCTTTGTACAGCTCAGCAAGCTCATCTGCATCCATGGCGCGCTCGTTGTCTGTCTGGGTTACCGCTACCTCAGGGAACTCTTTGGCGAGAAGTTCTGCGATGCCCTTAACATCTTTATCTGCAAAAACAGCAGTCAAAAGCATAGGGCGGTTGGCAACTTCTGGCTCAATTGAGCGGATAGCAGTTAAGAACGTCTCGATTGACTGGGGGTTGTGAGCTGCGTCAATAAGCACCAAAGGCTTAGGCTGAAGCAGCTGGAACCTACCGGGTGTAGGACACCTGGTTGTGGAGAAAAACGCTTTCTCCGCATCAAGTGGACGACCCAGAAAATCCTCAGCCAAGCAGTTTGCCAGAGCAATGTTTGCTGCCTGGTAGCTTGGTTTAAGTGCTGCAAGATCCTCGTAAGTTGCACGCGGTGTCACAACCGTAAGCTCAAGCGGGAATCCAATGCTCTTAGGCTTTTTGGTAATGAAAAAATGCGCGTGAGGCAGCTCTGGATGGTCAGACGACTGACCAGCAGAAACCTCCCCCTCAACGTCTTCTGGCTTGTCAGCTACAAGAAGAGTTGGGACAACGCCCACAGAGGCTGCTTGGGACAAAAATACATCCTGGACGCTCTGAGGAGTTGTCGTTCCCACGCCAAGCACGCAGGTTCGACCAGGCTTGATAATGGCGGCCTTCTCGCCAGCAATGGCCTCGAGGGTATCGCCCAAGATGCGCGTGTGGTCTAGGCCAACGCCCGTGATGGCAACGGAGGTGATGTTTTGCGCAGCGCTTGTTGCGTCCCACCTACCGCCCATACCGCACTCAAGCACACAGGCGTCAACCTCTTCCTCAGCAAAGACAACCAGGGCTGCAACGGTCAAAAGGTCAAACTCGGTGATGTCATAAGGACGCTCGCCCAAGGCGGCTCGCTGAGCGTTTACGCGCTCCCCTGCTACCTGAGCAGCTGAAACGCCGTGAGCAAAGGCAGCCTCAGAAACAGGTGAGCCGTTGATCTCCATGCGCTCGGTATAGCTGATGAGCTCAGGAGATGTGTACAGAGCGGTCTTGAGACCCTCTCCCTTGAGCAGGGCTGCAGTGTATCTGGAGGTAGACGTTTTGCCGTTGGTACCTGCAATCTGGACACTCTTAAAGCAGAGGTCAGGGTTGCCCAGCTCTTTGAGCATGTCTTCCACGCTCTCCAGCAGGGGCTGAATACCAAACTTCTTTGTATCGTGAAGCACCTTTAAAGACTGCTCGTAGCTCAGCTCAGGCACAGAAAAAGGAACAGAATAACTCATTGCGTACATACCTCTTATAGACCAAGCAGACGCATAGCTTCTGCACGGGTTTTCTCGTTAGTTTTAAAAATGCCACGAACCGCAGACGTGGTGGTCAAAGCACCCGATGCCCTAATACCGCGCATGCTCATGCACGTATGCTCGGCCTCCATAACCACCAAAACGCCCAGAGGATCAAGCTCTTCTACCATGGCGTCTGCAATCTGGCCCGTTAAACGCTCCTGTACCTGCAGGCGGCGAGAATATCCGCTGACGCAACGAGCAATTTTGGAAAGGCCGGTAATACGACCATTTTGTGGAATGTAGCAAACGTGCGCCTTGCCCACAAAGGGCAGAATGTGATGCTCGCAGGTAGACGAGAAAGGAATGTCGCGGACAATAACCATCTCTTTATTGCCCTCTTCATGGAACTGTTTACGCAGGTGAGCTGCAGGGTCTTCCTGCATGCCACCAAAGAGCTCCACACAAGCGCGAGCAACACGGTCTGGTGTATCAAGCAGACCTTCTCGCTCTGGATCCTCGCCAATAGCAAGCAAAAACTCCTTGACCGCGGCTTTTACGCGCTCTTGGTCAAGCTCTTTATAGTTATTTTCCGCTGCCATGAGGCAACCTACCTTTCACTCTTATGCAAGCGTTCTTTGAGCTGCAGCAACAACATGGCGAGCAAGAATTGCTGTTGTCACGCTACCTACACCGCCAGGAACAGGAGTATAAGCACTTACCAGAGGAGCTACCTGCTCTGTATTAACATCGCCAACAAGCTTTTGAGCTGCTTCATCCCAGTTAATACCCACGTCAATGATGGTCTGACCATCTCTTACGTAGTCAGCCCCAATAAGGTGCGCACGACCTGCGGCCACAACCACAACCTCTGACTGCTTAAGCGTAGCAGCAAGGTCTTTGGTCTTGCTGTGGCACACCGTCACTGTAGCGTTTCTTGCACTTAAAAGCGCAGCTACCGGACGACCAATGACGTTAGAGCGACCAACAACAGCAACAGACGCTCCCTCAAGGGGTACTTGGTAGAAATCAAGAAGCGCCAGAACTGCCTCTGCGGTGCAAGGCCCCAGTGCACCAGGAGTTCCACAAAGCGTTGCCAGTAGCATGGAATCAGTTGCGCAATCAACATCTTTTTCTGGTGCTAGATGCTGAAGCGCTTCATGCTCGTCAATTCCAGCAGGAAAAGGACGCATGGGCAGACAACCATGCACCAATGCATCAGCAGAAACCTGGTCAAACGTAGTATTTACCTGCTCTTGTGTGACGTCTTCTGGAAGCTCAATGGTCTCAACTTCAAAGCCTACCTTCTCTGCACGCGTATAAGCCGCGCGCTCATAGGTAAGGTCATCACTTTTCTGTCCAATGCGAACAATAACCAGCTTAGGAGTTACGCCTTGTGCGCGAAGTTCCTTGACCTGAGCGGCAAGTTTTTCAGTTATTGCTTTAGCAACAGGAGCGCCACGAAGCTCCTGCGACAGAGTCTCTGAGCTCATGTTATGCCTCCTGTCTCAGCTGTGCGCTCACCGCATCACTTACGGCGTCAGCTCGTGATACATAGGTGTCCAGAAGCTTATCTGCCTCATCAAGCAATGTTTGAGCATAGGCCGTATCATGCATGGAGCGCGTGTTTACAAACAACGTGTGAGAAGCTGCAATCAAAGCACCGCGCGCAAGAGCAGCACCGCAACCTACGTCGGATAAAAGCATACGAGACCCCTTGATAAGCATCTCTTCGAGAAGTTCAATGGACTCGCACACTTTTCTCATAACCTTCAGCGGAGGTTGAGCTGCTTCTTTAAGAGCATCCTCGACAATCTCTACGCGCTTTGGATCATCTTTAGACACGCTAAACGCGCTGGAAACCAGCAAAAACTGGCGAGAGTCCTCATCCATAAGCTCCATGAAGTCTTGGCGAAGAGCTCCAGCTCGGGCGATGTATTTTGCAAGATCATCTTCATGCTGAGCATAGGCAGGTTTTCCTTGTGCGTACACACCAGCCATTGAAGCCAAAGATACTGCGAGGGCGCCTACATAGGCAGCGGCACTACCACCACCAGGAATAGGCTCTTTAGCAGCAAGATGCTGGGCATACGAGTCTGCGCTATAGGTTGTAAACGCAACTTCTTCTGGTGAAGAGGGATAAGACATTAGAAAAGACCCACAATTCTTCCATCATCAAGAACATCAATATGCTCTGCAGCAGGAACCTTTGGAAGTCCCGGCATGGTCATAATGGAACCCGTAAGGCAGACCACAAAGCCAGCACCTGCAGAAACACGAATTTCTCGCACGGTAATCTTAAAGTTTTCTGGAGCGCCCAATTTAGTCTGATCGTCAGTAAAAGAGTACTGAGTTTTTGCCATACAAATAGGAAGCTCGCCAAAGCCAAGCTCTTCAAGCTGCTGAAGCTGCTTGGCGGCACTTGGAGCAAATTCAACACCATCGGCGTGGTAAATCTTGGTAGCAATGTCAGTAATTTTCTGCTTCAAAGACTCTTTGACATCGTAAGCAAAAGTGAGCTTAGACTCAGTCTGGCAGAGGCGCATAACCTCTTCTGCCAAAGCCTGGCCACCTTTTCCGCCCTTTGCCCAAACCTCAGACAGCACTACATTTACGCCACGCTTCTTGCACTCCTCCTCTACCAGAGCAAGCTCTTCAGCGGTATCGGTTGGGAATGCATTGATGGCAACGACTACAGGAAGACCATAGACCGTCTGGATGTTGTCAACGTGGCGAAGCAGGTTAGGAATGCCCTCTTTAAGCGCCTCAACGTTTTGCTGGTTAAGGTCTGCTTTGGCAACGCCTCCATTGTACTTAAGTGCACGAACGGTTGCTACCAGAACAACAGCCGATGGAGCAAGGCCAGTAGCTCTGCACTTAATGTCCAAGAACTTCTCGGCACCAAGGTCTGCGCCAAAGCCAGCCTCGGTAACAACGTAATCTGCAAGACGCAGAGCAGTCTTTGTTGCCTCAACGGTATTGCAGCCGTGAGCAATGTTGGCAAAAGGTCCACCGTGGACAAGCGCAGGCGTGTGCTCAAGCGTCTGGACCAAGTTAGGCTGAATAGCATCTTTGAGCAGCGCTGTCATAGCGCCCTCGGCATGGATATCGCTGACGGTGACAGGCTTGCGGTCATAGGTGTAGGCAATAACCATTCTGCCCAGGCGCTCTTTAAGATCTTTGATGCCGGAAGCAAGGCAGAATACAGCCATGACCTCGGAAGCAACGGTAATATCAAAGCCGTCTTGTCTTGGCATGCCGTCTGCAATGCCGCCAAGTCCGTCAACAACGTTTCTGAGCTGGCGATCATTCATGTCTACGCAGCGCTTCCACACAACACGACGTGGATCAATGTTGAGACTGTTGCCCTGCTTGATATGGTTATCCAGCATGGCTGCGCAGAGGTTGTTTGCAGCGCCAATAGCGTGGAAGTCACCAGTGAAGTGAAGGTTAATGTCCTCCATAGGAACTACCTGGGCATATCCACCGCCCGCAGCACCACCCTTAACACCAAAGACGGGACCCAAAGAAGGCTCTCTAAGGGCCAACATGGCAGACTGTCCCAAGCTGGTCAAAGCATCTGCCAGACCAACTGAGGTAGTAGTCTTTCCCTCGCCCGCCGGCGTTGGGTTAATAGCGGTAACCAGCACAAGCTTTCCGCGAAGAGGCTTATCTGCCAGAGCACGTGCATCAAGCTTTGCCTTATAGCGGCCATAAGGCTCCAGAAGATCCTCTGGAATACCCGCACGCTTTGCCACCTCAAAGATGGGAAGCATCTCGGATGATTGAGCAATCTCGATATCGGATGTAACCTCAGACATGTTGTTCCTAACCTAAAGTGGACTGCATGCACGTACTAAACACAAGATGCGGCTGTTACACCGCATCAAGTTTTACCTATGAGAAGTCAGCAATCTGCTGTTCTAGCTGAGCAACAAGCGTAGTAAGTTCTTCTGCGCGTGCACGTTTCTTCTCGATAACTTCAGGCGCTGCCTTAGCAACAAAGCCCTGGTTAGCAAGGGTGCGCTCCACGCCAGAGAGTTCCTTCTTTGCAGACTCAAGGTCTTTCTGAAGACGCTTGGCCTCAGCAGCAAGGTCAACAAGCTCGCCAAGAACAACGTACATTTCAAGGCCAGCATCGGTGACAGAAACAGAACCAGCAGGCTTCTGAGGCGCCTCAGCAACCTCAAATGAGCTTACGCGACCAACGTTCTGAATGAATGCTGCTTGCTCCTTCAACGCTGCAACATCCTGTGCTGGAGCTTTAACCACAACAGCAAGGTCTGTCTTTGGCGACAGCCTATAACGTGCGCGAGAAGAACGAACAGCAGAAACAACAATCTTAGCAAGCGAGAAGTTATGCTCAGCTGCCTCGTCAACAAAGTTAGCAAGCTTCTCTGGATTTGGCCACTCAGAGACCATCAAGAACTCTGCGTCATGACTCAAAAGACCAGATGCAGGAAGGGCATCCCAAACGCTCTCGGTAACAAATGGCATGGCTGGATGCAAAAGCCTCATGCTGACATCCAGGACAAAGACAAGGTTGCGCTGAACCTGCAGGCGCTGATCAGGAGTTCCATCCAGAAGGCGACCCTTGCAGAGCTCAATATACCAGTCGCAAACATCATTCCAGAAGAAGGACTGAATGTTGCGGGCATACTCACCAAAGCCATAGGTCTCAAGCTGCTCAGTTGTCTCTGCAACAACCTTTGCAAGGCGCGAGAACATCCATGCATCTTCTGGTGTCTCTGCCTTTGGCATGCCGGCTGTGTAGCCGTCGAGGTTCATCTGAACAAAGCGGCTTGCATTCCAAATCTTAGTAACAAAAGAACGTGCCTGATCAGTTCTTGGAGACTCAATAAGCTCACGAGTCTTCTTATCAAGAACAGCATCAAACTTGACGTCCTGGTTGTTAGTAATAAGCGTAAGCAGGTTATAACGCATTGCGTCTGCGCCATATTTAGCAATCAGGTCCATAGGATCTACGCCATTACCCTTTGACTTGGACATGCGGCTGCCGTCCTTAGCCAAAATGGTTGCGTAGATGTAGACATCGTGGAATGGAATCTCTTTGGTAAAGTAGAGCGAGCTCATAATCATGCGAGCAACCCAAAGAGCAATGATGTCTCGAGCGGTTACCAGAACCTGTGTTGGGTGGTGACCCTCAAGCTGCTCAGGATGGTCTGGCCAACCCTGTGTAGCAAAAGTCCACAGCTGAGAAGAGAACCAGGTATCCAGAACGTCCTCATCCTGATGAACGTGATGACCGCCGCACTTTGGACAGACATCGGTGTCTTCCATAAGAGCATCCTGCCAGCCACAATCATCGCAGTAGAACACAGGAATGCGGTGTCCCCACCAAAGTTGCCTGGAGATATTCCAGTCGCGGAGATTCTCCATCCAAGTGAGGTAGGTCTGAGTCCAACGCTCTGGGTGGAAGGTAACCTGACCGTCTTTAACTACCTGTGCTGCAGGCTCTTTGAGCTTATCAACGGCAACAAACCACTGCTCAGAGAGCCATGGCTCAAGAGTTGTGCCGCAGCGGTAGCAATGCATAACGGAGTGATCAAGGTCTTCAACATGATCAAGCAGGCCGTGCTCTTCAAACCAAGCAACAATAGCCTCACGAGCCTGATCTCTATCAAGACCAGAAAACTCACCGTAGCCGTCAACAACAACAGCGTGCTCATCAAAGATGTTGATCTGCTCAAGGTTATGAGTCTGACCCATAGCAAAGTCATTAGGGTCATGAGCTGGAGTTACCTTAACAAAACCGGTACCAAAGCCTGCATCAACGTGCCAGTCAGAGAAAATTGGAATCTCTCGGTCAACAATAGGCAGAATAACGGTCTTTCCAACAAGATCTGCCTTTTCTGGATCCTGAGGAGAAACAGCCACGCCGGTATCGCCCAGCATAGTCTCTGGACGAGTAGTTGCTACGGTAATGTACTCAACGCCATTAATAGGCTCTTTGAGCGGGTAACGCAGGTACCAAAGATGGCCCTTCTCGTCAGCGTACTCTGCCTCATCGTCAGAGATAGAAGTCTCGCAATGAGGACACCAGTTTACGATGCGCTTTCCGCGATAAATGAGCTGGTCATGATACCAGTCAACAAAGACCTTACGAACAGCCTGAGTGTACTCAGGAGACATGGTGAACTTCTCGTCATTAAAATCAATGGAGCAGCCCATGCGCTTAATCTGAGAAACAATGGTTCCGCCGTACTCGCGCGTCCAATCCCAGCAAGCATCCAGGAATTTCTCGCGACCAATTTCAAGACGAGAAATACCCTCTGACTTAAGCTTCTTATCAACCTTAGTCTGGGTTGCAATGCCTGCGTGGTCAGTTCCTAGAATCCAACGAGTTGAGTAACCACGCATGCGAGAATAACGAATGTAGGTGTCCTGGATGGTGTCATCCATGGCATGGCCCATGTGAAGGATGCCGGTAACGTTTGGTGGAGGGATAACTACCGTACGGTCTTCAGTTCCCTTACTACGACCATAGCAATCTGCCTTTATCCACTTTTCAATGAGCTCAGGTTCAGCTGCCTGAGGATCATAATTCTTGGGCATTTCTTCCACAGTAATCTTGCCTTTCATATGCTTTTAGCAGTATTCCTATTAACCATTTGAACAGTATAATGCATTAAAACAGATGTGGTTTAGGGGAATATATTAATGTAATTTTAATATTACATATAAAAAATTACACTTTGTATAAAAAGTAGTAGTATTGATTTGTCACAACATTCAATTCAAAGTTTTAGCTGAAAGAAGCCATAACAAACATATCAAACACTAAAATTGATTGAAAAAATCAACAACATTTAAATCAAAAGTATAGTCAACAACTTTTTCTACAGGTTAAGAAGGTTTGACATGAAAAGCACTGTTAAAGAAATTCAAAACGACCTTAAACGGAGTCTTTTTTGGAGTAATAAAAAGTTGTTATTCGGCTCCTTTTTCTTTACAACTTCTTTAGAACTAGTTACGGTATGTTCACCCTACATAACTTCAATTCTCATGAATTCCGCTGTGTCAGGATCATTTAATGATTTTCTACAAGGTTGTCTATTTGCCGCCATATTAACAATCTCAGCAATTACAAATAAATTAGTGGTTCGTTATTTTGTTCCTAATTATCTCTATCATGCTGCTAACTCTTATCGCAACACCGCATTTAAATACATGCTGAAAAAAGGTATAAACTCGTTTGAAGCAAGTGGTAGTTCCGTTTATGTATCTGCACTTACTAATGATTTAAATACTATAGAGACTACATATCTTGAACAGATGTTTTCTTTGGTAAGCGATAGTATATCTTTCATTGTGGCCCTCATAATGCTAATGGTTCAAAGCATTCCATTAACTATGGTAGCTATTGCCGCTTCAATTCTTCCTCTAATTATCGGTGTAAAACTTGGCGGCACGCTTGGTAAAATTCAAAAAGAATCTTCTGCGAAAACTAGTCAATTCATTGCCCAAATCACTGATCTGGTAAAAGGCTTTCCTTTGATAAAAGCTTACGGAGCAACAGGGGCAGCCGTAAGACTATTTGAAAAAGATAATGATGCTCTTGAAAAATCAAAAAAAGAGAGTAGAAAGACTACTCGGTTCATTAATACTCTGAGTTGGAGTGCTTTCGGATTATCTCAATGGGCTGTCTTAATTGCTGGTACATATCTTTGTATCTCAAATCAAGGAGTTACCCCTGGTGTAATTCTTATGGCTACGTTACTAATGAATTACATCAGCCTCCCTTTACAAACAATTCCACCGCTACTCGCAGCACGTAAGGCTTCAAATGATTTGATTTTAAAATTTTCTGAGACTCTCGCTGACAGTAAGGAAGAAGAAGGACAACAAGTATTAGATAAAGTTACAAAAGGAATAGTCATCAACAATCTTTCATTTGGCTATGAACAAAATAAAGCTGTGCTGAAAAATTTATCAATCAAACTTCTACCTAATAAAAGTTATGCAATTGTTGGAATATCAGGATCTGGAAAATCTACTTTATTTAATCTGCTCATGGGTGGCAATTTAAGTTATCAAGGAAATATATTTTACGATAGCTTAGAGTTAAGAACTATTGATAAAAAGAGTCTCTATCAAAATGTTTCACTCGTACAACAAGAGAATTTCTTATTCAATGCATCCATTGAAGACAACATTACTATGTTCGAAAGTCACTCAAAAGATGCTATTTCTCAAGCATGTGAAAAGGCTGGGCTTACAGAGTTCATTAAACAAAATAAACTGAGCTATCAATGTGGTGAAGCAGGTTCAAACCTTTCTGGTGGCGAACGTCAAAGAATCTGTATTGCTAGAAGTTTGTTAAAGGGTTCTAACGTTCTGTTTTTCGATGAAGCTACATCAGCGCTTGACCATTCAACTACTGACCAAATTATAAATTCAATAACAAATCTCACAGGAACACTACGCCTAGTTATTACACACAACTTAGAGGAAGCTCAGCTGAAAAAATTTGACGAAATTATTGTAATGAAGGAAGGTAGTATTATCGAAATGGGTTCGTTTGAGGAACTTATGCAACAAAATCATTACTTTAAGGCCCTCTATACTCTTGAACAATAAATACTATCTGCAGATACTTTTTATGAGGAGCTCTATGTCTGCCACAATTCCTGAAGCCACTGCTCGACTTGAACTTGTTCTAGGAAAAGACCGCCTTGGACAGATTCAAAATTCCTGCGTCATGGTCTTAGGTCTTGGTGGCGTTGGTTCAAACTGTGTTCAGGCGCTGGCCAGAGGCGGTGTAGGCTCGTTTGTTTTAGTGGATGCCGATGCAGTAGAAGCATCCAACCTAAACAGGCAGGCTATTGCCTATGTGAGCACCATTGGAAAAAGAAAAGTTGACGTTACCAAAGAGATGATTCTGGACATTAATCCAGACGCTCACGTGGTCACACTTGACGCTTTTTTGCTTAAAGACAACGTTGACGAGCAGCTCTCTGCTCTTCCAAAACCAGATGTTGTAGTTGATGCCATCGATACCATTTCTGCCAAATTAGCTGTTGTGGCATGGTGTCAGAAAAACGATATCTACCTCATCTCCAGCATGGGCGGCGGCAATAAGATCCACCCAGAACTTCTGGAGATTACTACGCTTTCAAAAACGCATACCGATGCTCTTGCAAGGGTAATGAGAAAAGAGTCCAAGAAGCGTGGACTTGCCGACTTCCGTGTGCTCTACTCCCCTGAGCCAGCGCGACCAGTTTTTGCACCAGAGGGTGCAACGGGAAAATCTGCCAAGCTAGGAACTATGTCCTACTACCCTCCTATTATGGGTCAGATGATTGCGTCAGACGTCATTCTGCATCTGTCGGGGCTTGATCATGAATAACCTCACGTATTTTGATGCGCACGTCCATGCCAACCTTATGGACTCTCCACTCAATGTAGCGAGAAGTTCCCATGACGCCGGATTAGGTTTCTTTACCTGCGGTGTTACTCCTCACGACTACCTAGAACTTGCTCCTCAGCTTACGCAAGCCAACATCCGCGTGGGACTAGGAGCACATCCCTGGTATATCTCTGATGGGCGCGTTACTCAAAAAGATATAGAGCTCCTGCTAGAACTTATGGAGCAGACGCCTTACATTGGCGAGATTGGACTAGATTTTTCTTCTCGCTATTGTGTTGATGGGTTGCAAGATTTGCAGGTTAAGGCCTTTACGAAGATTTGCAAACGTGCAGCAGAGCTTTCAAGCAACGACCAGCCACGAGTGCTCTCGATGCACACCGTTAGAAGTGTTGATACGGTGCTAGATATTCTTGAACAGACAGGAGCTGCTCAAGCATGCATTCCTATCATCCACTGGTTTAGCGGTAGCTCAGAAGAGCTCCAGAGAGCCATTAAGCTTGGCTGTTGGTTCTCTGTTGGCGAGATGAGCCTTAAGACTAAGCGTGGCCGTGAATACGCTAAGGTCTACCCAAAAGATAAACTCCTTACCGAGACTGACCTTCCCTCCAGTGATCACACAGATATTGACTCGGCGTACATTGTGAACAGCCTTAAGCGAGCACTTCTCGGGCTCAGTGAGGCCCGTGGATACTCTGTGCAAAGTGAAGTAATGGCAAACGCAGCAGGCGTTTTTGGCGTCTAAGTGTTAAAGTCTTACGTATGAGAAGATTACGTAAAATACCCACACAACGCCTTGTTGGAACAGGCAGGGCACAGCTTTCTGGAGCAATGCTTGCAAGCTCATCCGATGAGCTGGGTCTTGCTCTTAATGATGTTGTGCTTGTTTTTGCCTGCAGCGATAACTTTGTGCCGTATTTATCTGTAGCAATTCAATCCATCATTGAGAATGTCAATCCAGAGCGTCGTTACGACATCATTGTTTTGACGCGTGACCTTACTCCTACCAGCATGATTACGCTTACTCGTCAGGCTCAGCTTGTTGATAACGTCCATGTTGGCTTCTTAGATGTTGACGCTGCCCTTGGTGATATTGAGCTTCCTCATCATGGTCACTTTAGACCAGAAACTTACTACAGGCTGCTTGCTCCCTCGCTGCTTCCTAACGTCAATAAAGCCATCTACCTTGACTCTGACCTGGTAGTTAATACCGATATTGCAGAGCTCTATGATATCGATGTCACAGGATACTTGGTAGGCGCTACGCGCGACGCAGATACTATTGGACAGATTGATGGCTATGACGCCACAGTTGGCCCCTACCTCAAAAATGAGCTGGGTATGGATGATCCTCACGATTACTTCCAGGCAGGCGTCATTTTGATGAACCTGGAAGAGATTAGAAAGCAGATTTCTCCTGAGGAGTTTCTAAAGGTATCAACCATGCGTGCATGGCGCTGGCTTGATCAAGATGTTCTTAACAGGTTTGTAAACGGCCATTATCTTCGTATTAATATGAAATGGAATTACCTGGTAGACTGGCAATTCCTTCGCCGTGATCACATTGTTGCTCAGGCACCAAAAGACGTGCGAGAAGAATACGAAGAGGCTCGTAAGAATATCTGTATTGCTCATTTTGCAGGACCAGACAACAGGCCTTGGCTCTATCCAAACTCAGATCTAGCAGGCCTTTTCTGGTTCTATGCTCGTCGCTCCCCTTATCTTGAGGAGCTTCGTTCACAGCTTGAAGAGTCAAGACGTACGGTAAGAGGTCTTTCTCACCGCGTGCAAAGTGGTGTTCTTTTCCGCGGCTTGATGCCTTTGTTTGATACCGTCTTCCCACCAGGCACCAAAACCCGTACCCAACTTATTACGTCATACAACAAACTTGGTGGCGGCAACCTATAACGCAAAAGGAGGTCTTTCGACCTCCTTTTTTATTGCTATGCGAGTTATTTCTTTTTGCCCTTAATGATTTCTGGAGCATTATCTCCGCCAACGCTTTCTGGAGTAACCACAACCTTTGTGATATCCAAATCTGATGGCAGATCAAACATGGTCTCTTGCAACGTAGACTCACAGATTGCACGAAGACCACGAGCACCGGTGCCGCGAGCTAAAGCCTTCTTAGCAATCTCTCTAAGTGAATCCTCAGTAAACTCAAGGTCTACTCCCTCAAGCTCAAACATGCGCTTGTACTGCTTGGTAAGAGCATTCTTTGGATCTGTGAGAATGCTCATCAGATCTTCCTCACCAAGCTCACGGGTAGAAGTAATAACTGGAATACGTCCTAAAAGCTCTGGAATCATACCAAATTTGTGCAAGTCCTGAGGCATTACCTTTGCAATAAGCTCAGACTCACCTTCTTTGACATTCTTAGCAACGTCAGAGTTAAAGCCAATTCCCTTTTTACCAATACGGTCAGCAACAATCTTGTCCAGTCCAACAAAAGCGCCACCACAAATGAACAAGATATTGGTGGTATCAATGTGAATAAGCTCCTGTTGAGGGTGCTTACGACCACCTGTTGGAGGAACACTTGCAACGGTACCCTCAAGAATCTTCAGGAGTGCCTGCTGAACGCCTTCACCAGAAACATCACGAGTAATAGAGAGGTTCTCAGCTTTGCGAGCAATCTTATCAATCTCATCGATGTAGACAATACCTACCTGAGCACGCTCAACATCGCCATCGGCGGCAGTGATGAGCTTAAGCAGGATATTCTCGACATCTTCACCAACGTAACCAGCCTCAGTAAGGGTTGTTGCGTCAGCAATAGCAAACGGCACTTCAAGAAAACGAGCAAGCGTCTGAGCAAGCAGCGTTTTACCAGTACCAGTCGGACCTAACAGTAAGATGTTGGACTTTGCAATCTCAACGTCTTCCTGACCCTCCTGAGGATCATCGTTGCCTGAAAGAATACGACGATAGTGGTTATACACCGCAACCGACATAGCACGCTTAGCGTCTTCCTGACCCATTACGTACTGAGACAGCTCATCGTAAATCTCATGCGGAGTTGGCAAGTCTTTGATGACAGGTTCATCAGAGTGAGTCTCAATCTCTGACTCTTCATCAAAGCCAAGGGACTCATCAATCATATCTGAGCAGGTAGAGACACACTCATCGCAAATGCAGACGCCACCTGGGCCCTGAATAAGCTTATTTACCTGCGACCTACTCTTTCCGCAGAAAGAACAGTGCATCTCATCTAATCCGCCAAAAGGCGAGAAGTCCTGGTCTTTAGCCATAACTTAAACCCTCGATACAAGAACAATTATTGGTCGTTACGAGAAGAAATAACGCGGTCTACCAGACCGTAATCACAGGCCTCCTGTGCACGAAGATAATTATCGCGCTCGGTATCTGCATTGACCTTCTCGATAGGCTGTCCAGTATAATCCGAAAGCAACTCGTTGATGCGCTGGCGAATCCACTTTGTCTCATCTGCAACAATCTGGATATCGGTCTGCTGACCCTGAACGCCACTTGATGGCTGGTGAATCATAACCATAGAGTTAGGAAGCGCAAGACGCTTACCCTTTGCACCAGCTGCAAGAAGAACAGCGCCCATAGAGGCTGCCATACCAACGCAGATGGTAGACACGTCAGGCTTAATGAAGTTCATGGTATCAAGAATGCCCAGACCTGCATAAACGTCTCCACCAGGAGAGTCAATGTAGAGAGAAATATCCTTGTCTGGGTCCTGGCTCTCAAGGTGCAAAAGCTGCGCAATAACAAGATTTGCAGAATCGCGCGTTACCGGCTCACCCAAGAAAACAATACGATCGTTGAGCAGTCTAGAGTAGATGTCATAGCTACGCTCACCACGAGGAGTCTGCTCAATAACATACGGAATAGTTGGAATGTTTGTTGGATAATGCATAATCCTCCTTCAAAGGTCTTTCCTTAGAAACATACCCCGGGAAGCGTGTCTCTAACCCGGGGTATGAAAAATTCAAAGTAACTGCAACTTTTGGCGCAGTCTTTCTGGCGAGAAACCCAACCAGCTGCGGACTACTCAGCGTCCTTCTCTGCGTCCTCGTCCTTCTTAGCTGCCTTCTTCTTAGCAGGAGCCTTCTTAGCAGGCTTCTTCTCTGCCTTCTGCTCTTCCTTAGCAGCCTCAGCAATCTCGTCGACAACGGTGACGGTTGCGTTATCGCGCAGCCAATCAAGAGCCTTGGAACGACGGATGGACTCACGGATTGCAGGAAGACGGCCAGCCTTGCGCCACTCCTCAATTGCAGCCTCAACGTTTGGAACACCAGCGCGCTCAAACTCTGCGCGGATGTCCTCCTCAGTTGCCTCAAGCTTGAGCTCAGCTGCCAATGCGTCAAGAGCCAGGGACTGACGTGCGCGCTCCTCAGCCTGAACACGAAGATCAGAGATGAAGTCATCGGTCTTAATGCCACGTGCAGCCAGGAACATATCAAGGCTCATACCCTGCTGCTGAAGACCATTCAAGAACTCCTGAGCAATCTCGTTGAAGACCTCATTCTTGTACTCCTCTGGAACCTCCTCAAGCTGAAGACGCTTGCCCAGAGCCTCTACAACACGGTCCTCTTTAAGAGTTGGAAGAGAATTCTTCTTGTCAGACTCAATCTCAGACTTAACAGCCTCGCGGAGTTTCTCGACCGTGTCATAACCAAAGGTGTTCTTTGCAAGCTCGTCAGTCAGCTCTGGAGTGACGGACTTCTTGTGAGCAACAACCTTGACGTTGATATCGTAATCGTGGGAGTGAACCTCATCGCCGTGAGTGTGGCTGTGAGTCCATTTGACCTCTTTCTCCTCACCTGGCTTCATGCCGATGAGTGCCTCCTCAAGCTCCTTTGGAGCCTGGGTGCCATTAAGGGTAAGAACGCGGTCCTCGCCCTCCATGTGAGCAGCACCCTCAATGTTCTTGATGTCTACACCAATGGTGTCGCCCTCTTTGACAGCGCGCTTCTCCTTGGTGTTCTCAAATTTAGCCTGGTAAGACAGAAGCTGCTTGATTTGGTGATCAACCTCAGCCTCAGTTGCCTCATTTGGTGGCATGTTGATTGCAGGAGCATCGTAAGAATCAAGCTTAGCCTCAGGACGAACGTTGAAGACTACCTCGTAGGAGTAATCCTGGCCCTCAACAGGAAGGTCTGCATCCTGGTTGTAATCACCACGGCCAACAGGAACAAGGTCAAGCTCCTCAAGAAGCTGTGGCTCTGCTGCGCCGAGAAGATCGTTGGTTGCCTGAGCAAGGACTGCCTCGCGGCCAACAATGCCGTCAATGACAGGACGAGGTGCGCGGCCCTTGCGGAAACCCTGGAAGGAATACTTGTTTGCAATGTCCTTGTAAGCCTGCTTAATTGCAGCGTCTACCTCTGCAGCAGGAACTGTAACCTTGACGGTGAGTTTCTCGTCAACTGGCTTATCTGCGGTAACGGTGATGTTCAACGTTCCTCCAGTGTCTCGTAAAAAATGCTGGCGTACCAGCTCTTAACCAAATTTCTGCATGGTGCGGGCGGAGGGAATCGAACCCCCACGGACTTAGTCCACTAGAACCTAAATCTAGCGCGTCTGCCAGTTCCGCCACGCCCGCATATTTATGCAGCCTTGCAATAATAACAAACTTTTGCGCTCTTCACTAGGAGAACTTCGTATTCTAAACACTTCCCTCACGAAAAAAGACCGGCCTTTTTCAAGACCGGTCTTGTTCAATTGAAAAGCTCATTCTCCAAGCACGTTTTAAAGATCTTGTAGTGCAAAGGTCTCGGGCTCACTCTTTCTTGCCGCAGCAAGTGCCTGAATAAGAGCGGTAGCAGCAGACATTGCGGTGACGCAGGTAATGCCCTGGCTGACAGCTTCTGCGCGCATCTTGGTGCCATCGCTATGAGCCTCGTGACCATGAGGTGTATTGATGATGAAGCTGACGGTCTTATCGCGCATAAGGTCAACAACGTTTGGATGACCATCGGAAATACGATTGACGGTGGTGCAGTCAATTCCAGCCGCACGCAGCGTCTTTGCGGTACCGCCCGTGGTGTAGATGCCATAGCCAAGGTTCTCCAGAGCCATAGCAACAGGAGCAATGGCGCGCTTATCGCGGTCGCACACACTGATAAAGACGGAGCCCTGCTCAGGTAGCTTGTTCTCAACTGCCTCACGAGTCTTTGCGTACGCTGCTGGGAAGGTGCGGGCAATGCCCATGACCTCGCCGGTAGACTTCATCTCTGGGCCAAGGATTGAGTCAGCACCAGGGAATCTAGACCAAGGCATGACCGCCTCTTTGACCGCGTAGTAATCGACGGTGCGATTCTCGTCTGGAAGCAGGCCTTGTGCTCTGAGCTCACTGATCTTCTCGCCAGCCATGATACGAGATGCGTACTTAGCCAGGGAGACGCCTGTTGCCTTTGACGAGAAAGGCACGGTTCTAGAAGCGCGAGGATTGAGCTCGATGACAAAGACGTGCTCGTCGCGGACGGCGTACTGGATGTTCAGCAGGCCTCGGATACCGCAGGCAAGCGCCAGCTTTTTGGTGATGGCCCTAATCTGGTCAACAATCTTTTCAGAGAGCGAGAAGGGCGGCCAGCAGCAAGCGGAGTCGCCAGAGTGAATACCGCACTCTTCGATGTGCTCCAGGACGGAACCTACGTAGCACTCCTCGGTGTCGCAGAGAGCATCAACGTCCAGCTCAATAGCGTCCTCGAGGAAGGCGTCCAGGTAGACAGGACGGTCTGGCGTGACGTGCGTAGCGGATTCCATGTAGGTGACCAGATCGGAATCGTCGTAGACAATGGCCATACCGCGACCACCAAGGACGTAACTTGGGCGGACAATCAGTGGGTAGCCAATACGGCGAGCAGCGTCACGGGCCTCATCCATGGTGGATGCTACTGCCGAAGGTGGGCAGGCAATATTCAGGCGGTCGAGAAGTGCTGCAAAGCGGTCGCGGTCCTCTGCCAGGTCAATTGCTTCTGGCTGAGTACCCATGATAGGAACACCAGCGTCCTTGAGAGCGCGTGCAAGCTTGATTGGAGTCTGGCCACCAAGGGTGACAATGACGCCTTCTGGCTTCTCAACCTCAATGACATCCATGACGTCTTCAAAGGTCAGAGGCTGGAAATAGAGTCGATCAGAGGTGTCATAGTCTGTAGAGACCGTCTCTGGGTTGCAGTTGACCATGACCGTCTCATAGCCCTGCTCGCGAAGGGCGTATGAAGCATGAACGCAGCAGTAGTCAAACTCAATGCCCTGACCAATACGATTAGGACCTGCGGATAGAATCATAACGCGTGGCTTTTCTGCCTCGACGTACTCTGTGGCATTGCCCTTCTCATATGTGACGTAGTGGTACTGCGTGGTTGCACCAAACTCACCTGCGCAGGTATCAACTGTTTTGACCTGCGGGCGAACACCCAGCACTTCCCTAACGGCGCGGACAACGTCTGTCTTGGTGCCGGTAAGGTGCGCAAGTTGCTCATCCGAAAAGCCCAGCTGTTTGGCAGCAAGCATGTTATCGGTGGTGAGACCAGAAAGCCCCAGCTCCTTGATGCGTTTCTCGGCGTTGATGATGCCTGCCATACGATGCAGGTACCATGGATCAATACCGGTCATATCGTGGATGCGCTCAACGCTCCAATTTCTGCGCAGTGCCTCAGCAACGTAGAAAATACGCTCTGGTGTTGGCTTACTGACCAACTCATCAAAGTTCTTCTCATCAAAGACATCGTGGCCGTCTGCGCCCAGACCAGCGCGATCTTGCTCCAGGGAGCGAAGTGCCTTCTGCAGGGCCTCCTCAAAGGTTCTGCCCATAGCCATAGCCTCACCAACCGACTTCATGCGGGTGGTCAGAACGCGGCTGGTGCCCTTGAACTTGACGAAGGCAAAGCGAGGAACCTTGACCACGCAGTAGTCGATAGAAGGCTCAAAGGCAGCAGGAGTTGCCTTGGTGATGTCATTGGTAATCTCATCCAGTGTATAGCCAACAGAGAGCAGTGCTGCCATCTTTGCGATTGGGAAGCCAGTTGCCTTGGAAGCCAACGCTGAAGAGCGGCTGACACGAGGGTTCATCTCAATGACGATGACGCGGCCGTTAGTTGGGTTGACCGCAAACTGAACGTTAGAACCACCGCAGGCAACGCCTACACGCTCGAGAATAGCGATGGAGTAGTCGCGGAGATTCTGGAGCTCTTCATCGGTAAGCGTCTGAGCTGGAGCAACGGTAATGGAGTCTCCCGTGTGAACACCCATTGGATCGAGGTTCTCGATGGAGCAGACGACAATACCGTTACCTGCGGTATCGCGCATGACCTCCATCTCAATCTCTTTCCAACCCTCGATGGACTCCTCTACCAGTACCTCGTGTTCTGGGGAAAGCAAGAGGCCCTGCTCAACAATCTCTACGAGCTCTTCTGGAGTATGTGCAATGCCGCCGCCCGCGCCACCAAGGGTGAAGCTTGGGCGAATGACCACAGGGTATCCCAGCTCAGCAACGATGCGTTGGGCATCTTCCATGGAGTGAGCGATGTCTGCGCGAGCAACCTCCAGACCAATGTCTTGGACTGCCTCGCTGAAGAGCTCACGGTCCTCACCGGTACGAATGGACTCCAGGTTACAGCCAATGACCTCAATGTTGTACTTGTCAAGAACGCCAGCCTCGCCAAGGCCGATAGTACAGTTCAGAGCAGTCTGACCGCCCATGTTTGGCAGGAGCGCATCAGGGCGCTCGCGCTCAATGACGCGGGTCACCGACTCAACGGTGATCGGCTCAACGTAGGTTCTATCTGCAGTTTCTGGATCTGTCATGATGGTTGCTGGGTTTGAATTGACCAGAACAACCTCAAAGCCCTCTTTGCGAAGGGCGCGGCATGCTTGAGTGCCAGAATAGTCAAACTCGCAAGCCTGGCCAATAACAATTGGGCCAGAGCCGATGACTAGGATCTTCTTTATATCAGTACGCTTTGGCATTAGAAGCGCCTCCCCTCACGAACGTCGATGGCAAGATAGTCAGACTGTCCCTCCATCAAACGCGCAAACGCCTTGAACAAGTAGGATGAATCGTGAGGTCCTGGGCTTGCTTCAGGGTGATACTGGACGGAAAACGCTGGAATATCCAGGAACTGAATGCCCTCTGGAGTGCCGTCGTTAAGGTTTACGTGGGTGAGCCTGACGCGGCCGAACTCTTTTGTCTGGACAACAGGAGCAATGCGCCTTGCGGACCACTCACAGAGGTTGTCAAAGTGCTCGGAGATTCCACCAGACTCCTCTGCAATAAGCTTGCCCAAGCTTGGGAAAACCAGACCGTAATTGTGGTTCTGGGCAGTAATTTCTACCTTGCCGGTCAGAAGATTCATGACTGGTTCGTTGCCGCCATGGTGGCCAAATTTGAGTTTCTCGATATCTGCACCGGCAACAATGGAGAGCATCTGGTTGCCCAGGCAGATACCAAAGACGGGGACCTTGCCCAAAACGCCGCGAGCGGCCTCCTGCGTAGCGTCAACCTGCTCTGGGTCACCAGGGCCGTTGGAGAAGAAGATGCCGTCTGGGTTGTAGGCTAAGGCGTCCTTTGCAGGTGTGTTCCACGGTACAACCGTGACCTCGCAGCCGTTTGCCGCAAGGCCCTGGAGAATGCCGTTCTTCTCGCCACAGTCGTACGCGACAACGTTAAAGCGCTTCTTGGACGTAGCGGTAACCATGTGAGGCGCGTCGACGGAGACGTCGGGGACAAAGTTGTGCTCGGAGATGCTGGGCGATGCCTGGACGCGCGCAAGCAGATGGGCGGGGTCCAGGTCCTCGGTGGAGATGGCTGCCTTCTGTGCGCCATGGTCGCGCAGGTGCATGGTCAGCGCGCGGGTATCGATGCCCTCGATGGCAACGACGCCGTTTTCCTGCAGAAACTCTGGCAGGCTCTGCTTGGATGTCCAGTTGCTTGGCTCGTAGCACATGTCGTGGACGACAAAACCACGCAGATGCAAGACGTCTCGCTGCATGACTGCGGGATCGATGCCGTAGTTGCCTACCTGCGGATAAGTCAGCGTGACAATCTGGCCGGCGTAACTTGGATCGGAGATAATCTCCTGGTAGCCGGTCATAGACGTGTTAAAAACAATTTCGCCGAAGGTCTCTCCACTAGCACCACAGCACCTCCCCTCGAAGGTTGTTCCGTCTTCGAGAACAAGCAGCGCGCGAGGCTGCGAGGTGGCACTTGCCAGCGGATTCATATACTCTCCAATCTGCGTAGGAGCATGCCGAGCCATAAAAAAAGAGCACTCCTTGTGGAGGCTCAACAGCGAACATGCGCACTCAACGCTATGGGCCTTGCCGGTGTCTCGCACCGTCCTTAAAGGTTGGTAGTATTGTAGCGCATAACCAATAAAGGAGATGGCATGTTTCCAGATTTTCTAGAGAATCCCTCAGATGTGACTGCGCCGCTGCTGCTAGGATGCACCCTAACGAGGACAATTACGCTTTATGGCGAGAAACACAAACTTGTTGCAAGAATTGTGGAGACCGAGGCGTACGACCAAGACGACCCTGCAAGCCATGCGTTTGGCGGGCCTAGCGATCGCAACGCAGCCATGTTTGGACCAGCAGGTCATCTGTACGTGTACGTTTCGTACGGTATGCATCACTGCTGCAATGTGGTGTGCGGACCTGAGGGTTTTGGCAGCGGATGTTTAGTGCGCGCCGTTGAGCCTCTTGAGGGCGTAGAGGTGATGCGCGAGCTCCGTGAGGCTGGACGCGCGGGTAAAGAGCAAGCGGAACGTGCGCGTAAGCATCCGCTCAAGCTGCGCGACCTCACCAACGGGCCAGGTAAAGTGTGTGCGGCGCTTGGCATTGACAAGGAGCTCTACGGACATGAGCTAACAGTTGAGCCGCTTGTGCTGGAATTTGCTCCCCTGTTACCAAGAGAAACAATTGGGCGTTCACCTCGCGTAGGTATCAGCAAAAACATTGATGCTCAGAAGCGCTTTTTCATCGAAGGAAACGAGTTTGTTTCAAGAGCTTAGGGGTTTCAAGAGCGCAAAACAGGACCAAAATACTATCAATGAGCAGCACAAAAAAGGACCTTGGGAGACCAAGGTCCTTTTAAATCTTACGTTAAAGCCAACGATGTAGTTAGCTCAAATACGTGCTGCAACAACGGGTTTCTCGCCAAGTGTTATGCGAACTAGCAGACACCCTGCGCCATCATAGCGTTTGCAACCTTGAGGAAACCGGCGATGTTTGCGCCAAAGACCAGGTTGCCGGGGTGGCCATACGTTGCCGCGGCCTCTGAAGCAGCGGTGTAGATGCTCTCCATGATTCCCTGCAACTTGGAGTCTACCTCCTCAAACGTCCAGGAAAGGTGCTCGGCGTTCTGGGACATCTCAAGACCGGAAACAGCTACGCCACCTGCGTTTGCAGCCTTTCCAGGTGCGAAAAAGACGCCGTTTTCGATGAGGTAATTGGTTGCCTCGAGGGTGGTTGGCATGTTAGCACCCTCAACGACGTACTTGGTGCCGTTAGCAACAAGTTTCTGCACGTCAGCAAGCTCGAGCTCGTTCTGAGTTGCGCATGGCATGGCGATGTCACACTTCTGGCTCCAAGGACGCTCGCCTGGAAAGAAAGTAGCGGAAGGACGTGCGTCGGCGTACTCCTTGATGCGGGCGCGACGAACCTCCTTGACGTCTTTCAGCAGCTCAACGTCAATACCCTCAGGGTCATAAACATAACCTGAGGAGTCAGATACGGTCACCACGGTTGCTCCCAGCTGCTGTGCCTTCTGGGCAGCGTAGGTAGCAACGTTTCCGGAGCCGGAGATGCAGACCGTTTTACCTGCGAGCGCATCGTTCTTCTCGGCAAGCATGTGGGTGAGGAAGTAAACCGCGCCGTAGCCAGTCGCCTCGGTGCGAGCAAGGGAGCCGCCGAAGGAGAGGCCTTTGCCGGTCAGGACGCCGGTCCACTCGTTGCGAAGGCGCTTGTACTGGCCAAACATGTAGCCAATCTCGCGCGCGCCAGTGCCAATGTCACCAGCTGGCACGTCGGTGTTTGGACCAATGTGGCGAGCAAGCTCAGTCATAAAGGACTGGCAAAACGCCATAATCTCGCGGTCAGACTTGCCCTTTGGATCGAAGTCAGAGCCGCCTTTGCCGCCGCCCATTGGAAGCGTGGTCAGAGAGTTCTTGAAGATTTGCTCAAAGCCGAGGAACTTCAGGATAGAAAGGTTAACTGTTGGGTGGAGACGAAGGCCGCCCTTGTAAGGTCCAATTGCAGAGTTAAACTCGATGCGGTATCCGCGATTAACCTGAACGTCGCCAGCGTCGTCAATCCAGGGGACGCGGAACATAACAATGCGCTCTGGCTCAACAAGACGCTCTAGCAATGCGGCTTTCTCGAACTCTGGATGAGCATCAAGTGCAGGTTGGATGGTGGTAAGAACTTCTTTTGCTGCCTGGATAAACTCAGGCTGATCTGCGTAACGCTCTTCAAGCTGTGCGATTACCTTAGACGAATAGCTCATGAAACCCCTTTCGAAGTGGTTACGAATAGCATAGTCATCCAATGTTTCGATTACATAACAAAATAGAAAAATCTGAGATACGAAAAATTAGTTCAAAAAGATTGCAATTTATTCTTGCTCTTAGGCGATTTGTCACCTATACTTTTCTCTCGGCTCGGGGTGTAGCGCAGCTTGGTAGCGCAACTGCTTTGGGAGCAGTGGGTCGCTGGTTCGAATCCAGTCACCCCGACCATTTTTTCTTTTTGCTTTACCCTTGCGGCGGTAGTTCAATTGGTAGAGCATCAGCCTTCCAAGCTGACTGTTGCGGGTTCGAGTCCCGTCCGCCGCTCCATAAAATTTCCTATTTTAAATTATCCCCTGTTCAAGGCATAATTCTGAATATTTATCCCGCCTCTTGTTTCTTCATGAGTGCTGGTGTTTTTTAGACGAGTTAGCGATTTTTCCACGGCTATCTCTGTTTTCACAGACATCTTATTGGCAATTTTCTTCTTTACTTGTCATGATTAACTTTTGATTTATTAATTTGAATATTCATGCAATTAAATTCATTTCCATGCATACGTAATTTTCAGGCTCAAAATTATGTGCCGAAAAAGGTAAAAAACGCGTTTAGTTGGAAATGAAAATTGAAAATTAGACGTTTTATCTCCAACTAAGACGA
>CALLVW010000013.1:0-63067 GCA_938015835.1 uncultured Atopobium sp.
GAAAAATGAAATCTCCAACTAAACGGATTTTTTACCGCTTGAGGATATATTTTGCCTCAAACAGTGTTGATTGCACAAACTGCGCAGGCCAACGTCCAACTAAGCATCTACCTTGCTCTGCTTTACCAGCAAAAAAGAAGGCTGTGCGAAGCACAGCCTTCTTTGCACTTGTGATCTATACACCAAAACTAACGGCGAGCCTTTACAGAGTACGCAAGACCGGAAGCAATAATACCTGCAGCAGCAAGTGCGCTTGCAATGGACATTGCATCGCCAGTATCTGGCAGGTTAGACCTCTTCTTCTTAGGAGTCTTAGGCTTTGGCTCTGGATTAGGCTCTGGATTAGGCTCCGGCGTTGGGGTTGGTGTAGGAGTTATTGGCTTATCAGCTGTAGCAACTTCCGCAGGAACAATGGTCTGATCTGCAGCATTGAATGTTGCAGGAGCTACCGTAAATGGAATCTGATTTGCATTGAGTTCATATCCCTCTGGAGATGCAGTCTCAACCAGGTAATAATCGCCTGGCGTCAGATAGAACTTGTCTCCATCCTGATAGATACCCTTAGTCAGCAAATCTGCAGTTGCCGCAGTGTTCTGAACCAGCGTAGTCAACTCAGTCTTTGTAAGAACATCTCCGGATGTAAAGGTACCGTCTGCACCAGTAGTAAGCCCCTCTTTAACCAGTGTTCCATCAGCCTTGTATAGGCTATAGGTTGCACCAGCAACAGGCTTGGAAGCATCATCAGAGTCAGTCTTCACAAGCTTCAAAGGAGAAGGAACTGCACGATACGTGAGGTAATACTGCCTGGTACGGTTTACAGAACCGTCTGCGTTGAAGCCAGGGGCCAAAACCGAATTATCGCGAGGGCCAGAGTTATACGTACCAATTGCAAGAGATGTTCCCTCTGGGACATCGATATCGTTTGCAATGTAGACGTAAGAATCACCAGGTCCCGCAGACTTAATCTCGTCAACTGACTTACGAACAGTGGTCAGCAACAGATTGGTTGAAGGATCAGTTTCAAACTTATTACCACCAGAAACAGAGTCATCTGCAGTAACGCCAGCATACTCAGGCATGTACACAACATGACCCTTTGTGTTGTAACGGGCAGACACCTGACGATCCTCAAATGCTGCGGAGGTTGTATACGTAGCAGCAAGATCATCAAGGCCAAGAACGCTTACTGCGCCGTTACCATAAATAGGAAGACCAGCATTTCTTTGTGCAATAGGGTCACTAAGGCCAAGGCCGTTAAGCTGCCTGTATGCAAGATCGTCGACATAGTGATACACGGCCGTTGCTGTATCAATTACGCGCGCGGGGAATCGCTTAGTAAACGCATGTGTGCCTCCCCAAGATTTCTTAATGCCACCCTGAATTCCAAGCTGATAAGACCTATCAGAAATGTTCAGTGGTGCGGAGAACTCAATGTACTGACGAGCTGTGACTGGTGCAGTAAATACAGCAGCAGGCTCTTCATATGAAGTGCCGCCCATAATAGACTGGCCATTGACCTTGACGGTAAACATCAAATTAGTCTTTGGACCACCACCCGAAAGGGCACCTGTTGCATCCATTGGCTTGTACGTATCAACAGCAGCATGTGCCGAAACAGCCACCTTACGCAGGCCATAACCATTTGGATCATTGTGTGGGAAGTTGAGCAGGTTATCTGTATCGCCGAGAAGAACATAATAAGCGCGAATTTCTCCGCCCTCGGCAATCATCTGCGCAACAGAATATTTAGTTGGATTCATGTCCAGCTTGAGCACAGTTCCATCAGGCTTTACCCAGTAATAACGCGCGATGACACCTGTACGGTCCTCTCGCGGTTTAGCAGCCTGAGCAGTAATCTCTGCCTGAATTTCAGCATCTGAAATAAAATCAGGGAATGGATTTGCCACGGTCTGCGTACCGTCAAGCGGAGCGCCGTCCACATCTTCGGAATAAACTGTTGGGTCAGCAGCAAATGCTGTGTGTGGCAGAGCAAACGCCAAAATTGCACCCACAAATAGCATAAGAATTGCTAAAACCGTAAAGCGAGAAAATCGAGTGCTTCTAACGCTTCTAACAGAAGTGCTGTTCATACATCCTTCTTTCAGCGTGAAGGGTGAATATTTATGTATATACCATAGCTCATTTCTTGTCATTTATGCAGATGAGACCAAAACAGATGATATTTTTGCTAATAAAATTGGTAAAGAAACACATCAAGCGGCCTAGACTACTGGTCTAGGCCGCTTGTTTAGAATGCTTGTTTAACAGCCACTGGTTAAAACAACTGACTCGCTGGTTTGTACTGCGTGTCTTTACTTATCAGGAGTAAGGTGCCAAATCTCATTGTTATATTCGGCAATAGTTCTATCAGATGAGAACGTTCCTGCCATAGCAATATTTACAAGAGACTTCTGGAGCCACGCTCTCCTATCCTCATAATCATCGAACACGTGCTCTTTTGTTGAAATGTATGCTTCCAAATCAAGCAGCGTCATAAACCAGTCTTTTGAGCACAAGTTTTTGTGGAGACGCTCCAGGCGCTCCTCATTTCCAAGAGAAATAAACTCTGGGCTAATTAAGAAATCAACGAGTGGTTTAATCTGGGGTTTCTTATAAAACTCTTTTGCTTTGTAACCTTTGTGCTCATAAAGGCTTACAACCTCATCACTTGAAGCACCAAACGCGTAGATATTCTCCTTGCCTACCAAGTCGGCAATTTCTACATTTGCACCATCAACTGTGCAAACGGTAACAGCGCCGTTAAGCATGAACTTCATGTTGGAAGTTCCAGAAGCCTCCTTGGAAGCCAGTGAAATCTGCTCAGAGATATCTGCTGCTGGAATAACGTGCTCAGCGGCAGTAACGTTGTAATTCTCGATCATTATCACCTGAAGATATGGTGAAACATCTGCATCGTTTGCAATCAAAGACGAGAGAACAAGAATTGCATGAATGATATCTTGAGCAGCCACGTATGCTGGTGCAGCCTTACCACCAAAAATGACAGTAATAGGATGCTTTGGAAGGTGTCCAGACTTAATATCAAAATATTTCCAAATCAAATAAAGCAATAGCATTTGCTGACGCTTATATTCGTGGAAACGCTTCACCTGGACATCAATAATGGAGTCGGCATTAACTTTTGTATCTTGATTGTCCAGCAAAAACTTGCTCATTCTATCTTTGGCTATATGCTTTATCTCTTGCAGCCTATTAAGAACTTCATCGTTATTCTGATACTCTAAAAGTCCCTCGAGATTACCAGTTGTTCTCCAGCTATCTCCTATCAACGCATCAAGATACTCGGCAAGCTCGGGATTACAACCCATGAGCCAGCGACGGAAAGTGATTCCATTAGTTTTGTTAGAGAATTTCTCTGGGTACAAATCAAAGAATGACTTGAGCTCTGTCTCTTCCAAAATCTTAGTATGAAGCGCTGCAACGCCATTGATGCTAAAGCCGTAATGAATGGCAAGGTTAGCCATGTGAACTTTCTTATCAATGATGACTTGTACACTTGGATCAGCGACGGTACTGCGGATACGCTCGTCAAGTTTTTTGATAATTGAAGCAATCTTTGGAGATACTTCCTCGATAAATTTAAGAGGCCACTTTTCAAGAGCTTCTGCCAAAATTGTATGATTTGTATATGCGACAAGTGAAGAAACAATGGCTACAGACTCTTCAAACGAGATATCGTATTTCTCAGTCAAGATACGAATAAGCTCTGGAATTACCATTGTGGGGTGCGTATCGTTAATCTGAATCACAACATAGTCAGCGAGGTCATGAACATTACTGCCGCGCTCAACCGCCTCTTTAACAATCAGCTGTGCAGCATTTGAAACCATAAAATATTGCTGATACACACGAAGAAGCTGACCGTCTTCGTCCGAATCGTCGGGATACAAAAAGAGTGTTAGATTCTTTTTTAAAGCAGTCTTATCAAAATCAATAGCGTCATCAGAAACTAATGATTCGTCGATACTTTGCAGGTCAAACAAACGAAGTCTGTTTTTCTTTGTTCGGCCATATCCCAAAACATCAATTGAATAGAGCTCAGACGTCACCGAGAAATCTCTAAATTCCACGGTAAATGATGTCTTCTCGTCTTCAAGCCACCTATCATCAGCAAGCCAAGCATCTGGAACGGCAGTTTGCTGTCTATCTAAAAACTGCTGATGAAAGAGGCCAAAATGATACTTAAGGCCTACACCATCGCCTGGCAGACCAAGTGTTGACATGGAGTCGATAAAGCATGCTGCCAATCGACCAAGACCACCGTTACCAAGTGAAGGCTCAACTTCAATCTCTTCGATGTCTTCGAGCGAATGGCCTGCTTTAGAAAGCTGCGATTTTACTTCGTTATAAATTCCCAGATTGATGAGGTTATTTGAAAGCAGCTTGCCAATCAGAAACTCTGCGGAGATGTAATAGAGCCTCTTCTTACCATTATTTAACGGAAGAGCTTCCGACTTACTCTTAACCACTTGAAGCAGTAATTCAAAAACCTGCCTGTCAGTAATTTCAGACAGGGGTTGGTTAAATTGTTGAAGAGATAAAGTGTCTAAGTTCATTACTTCTCCTCTTTGTACACTCTGAAGTACATCTCAGTAATAGTTCTTAAAAAATCTTCTATGTGACGCGTAATGGCTCCTTGCTTCATACGCCAACACCAGTTACCTCCAACAGTGGCTGGAACATTCATGCGTGCAGAATCATCTAAGCCAAGAAGATCTTGCATGGTGTGAATACAAGTGTCACTCACAGAAGCTGCAATTCCACGTGAAAGCGCCTCACCAATTGGCTCATCTTTTGAGCGATGCAGGTAAATATCTGCCTGTTCACGCTCTCTATCAGTAGCCTGAGTCTCATACCAACCACGAGCAGTTGGATTATCATGCGTTCCCACATAAGCAATGGTATTTGCAGTGTAATTGTGAGGAAGATCTCTTGAATCATGCTTTCCATCAAATCCGTACTGCAAGATTTTCATTCCTGGGAAACCAGTTTTATCTCGCATGGCGATAAGCTCTGGTGTAATTAAGCCAAGGTCTTCCGCAATGATTGGAAGCTTACCCAGCTGCTTTTCCAGTTCCTTAAACAGCTCCAAATCTGGCCCTTTAGTCCATTTGCCTTCTGTAGCATTTGCAGCTCCGTAAGGAATCTCCCAATAGGCTTCAAAACCTCTAAAATGATCAATTCTAAGCACATCAAACATCTCAAGATTTGTCTGTACACGCCAAACCCACCATGAATAGTGCGATTTCTTCATATACTCCCAGTTATAAATGGGATTTCCCCAATATTGACCAGTGGAAGAAAATTGATCAGCAGGAGTGCCCGCAACCGTAATAGGCCGTCCTGTTTCATCCGTTTTAAACAGTTCTGGCTGTGCCCACATCTCAACAGAATCGCGCGAGACATAAATGGGAAGATCACCAATTATAAGTACTCCCCTTTTATTGGCATAAGTCTTAACCTTTGCCCATTGAGTAAAGAAGAAATACTGAGTCATCTTGTGATACAAAACTGACTTTTGCAGTTTCTTAATTTCTTTTGCAGTAGTCTCATTTCTGTGCTGATAAAGTTTTGGCCACTCCCAGTAGGCTTTATGTCCAAACTCTTCCTTTAGAGACATGAACTCCGCATATGGATCAAGCCACTCTGCGTGATCGTGACAGAACTTCTCAAAATCAGCAGGAACATCTTGCATAAACCTATCAAAGGCACGGTTAAGTAAACGACGATGATTTACAAAAAGCGCACCATAATCAACGCAAGTATTGCTAGTCCCAAAAGAAATATCTTCAAAGTCATCTGACTTTAAATAGCCAAGTTTCTCAAGATCTTTTAAATCTATATAGTAAGGACTTCCCGCTGCAGCAGAAAAAGACTGATAAGGAGAGTCGCCATAACTTGTGGTAGTAAGAGGCAAAACCTGCCAATACCTTTGTTTTGTCCTGACGAGAAAATCAATAAAATCGTAGGCTTCTTTGCCAAACGTGCCAATCCCATATGAATTTGGAAGAGAAGAAACGGCCATAAGTACTCCGCTTGCTCGTCCCATAGTTGCCTCTTTCACAAAAAGAGTACTGGCTTATCTTTTCAAGATAAGCCAGTACAAAGCTTTAATACTTAACTAGATTATCCTGTGTATTCTTATCAAAGAGATGAACAGCATTGTCTTCAAATTTAAACCACACTTCATCTCCAATTTTGAGGTTTCGTTTAGCAAACTCAGTTGCTGGAACGATAAGAACAAAGTTGCCGTCATCAGTATGAACATGAAGATGCACGGTGGAGCCCATAAGCTCGCTTACCTCAAGATTGCCCTTAAAAGCGCCAATTCCATTTGGCTCAGTCAAATAAATTTGCTCGGGTCTAATGCCGACAATGACATCTGTTGCTGGTGCAGCAACCCAAGACTGCGCTAACAGATTAGCCATCTCAGGAGAAATTTCAAATGACATGTTATCTGTCTCCACATGGAACTCATTGTCCACGCGAATAAGATGTGCGTTAAAGAAATTCATTTGAGGCATGCCAATGAAACCAGCAACAAAGAGATTAGCCGGTCTATTAAACACTTCTTGTGGTGTTCCAATTTGCTGAACAAAGCCATCCTTCATAATGACAATGCGATCGCCCAAGGTCATTGCCTCTGTTTGGTCATGTGTAACATAGACAAAGGTTCCATCAACCTTCTGACGAAGCTTAATAATCTCTGTACGCATCTGGTTTCTTAGCTTTGCGTCAAGGTTTGAAAGTGGCTCATCCATCAAGAAGACTTTTGGATCACGAACAATTGCACGACCAATTGCAACACGCTGACGCTGACCACCGGAAAGTGCCTTTGGCTTACGATCAAGATATGCCGTGATGCCTAATGTTTCTGCAGCTGCACGGACTTTTTGATCAATAACTTGTGGATCTACCTTCTTAAGCTTAAGGGTAAATGCCATGTTGTCATAAACGGTCATATTTGGATACAGCGCATAGCTTTGGAAGACCATTGCGATGTCTCGATCTTTTGGTGCAACATCATTGACAAGCTTTCCATCAATATAAAGCTCACCAGCAGAAATATCTTCTAGGCCTGCAATCATGCGAAGCGTAGTAGATTTGCCGCAACCTGAAGGACCAACAAGCACTACAAACTCATGCTCATTGATAGTGAGATTGAAATCTTGAACAGCAACAACACCCTCTTCAGTCACCTCAAGGTTGCTCTTTTTCTGCTCAGTTTTCTTACCAAAGAGAGACTTGCGCTTTTTCTCGTTTGGATAAATCTTTTTTATATTCTTTAAAACGATTTCTGCCATGATAAAACCTTTCAGAAATGCCTATAGCTTGCTGCAATACATTGAGATTTAGCCTTTTACCGCGCCAGAAATGACACCATTGATGATGTAGCGCTGGCACAGCAAATACATAATGACAATTGGGACAATAACCATCATGATGCAGGCAAACATTGGACCCATCTCTACGCGTCCATATCCACCTCTAAAGTACTGAATCAGAATTGGGATAGTTTGGTATTTGGTTCTATCCAGTACGAGGTATGGAAGCAAATAGTCATTCCAGACCCACATGGTTTCGAGAATACCAACAGAAATATACGTTGGCTTCATAATAGGTAAAACAACATGGAAGAATGTCTGAAGTGGGTTGCAACCATCAATAGTTGCAGCTTCCTCAATCTCAAGAGGAATGGTCTTAACAAATCCAGCAAACATGAATACTGCTAATCCAGCGCCAAAGCCCAAGTAAATGAAGCAAATATTGAAAGGAGTATTAAATCCAAGCGTGTTTGCCATATTGGACAGCGTGAACATAAGCATCTGGAAAGGCACTACCATCGAGAAGACAAACAGGTAGTACAAAATGTTGCTAATGCGATTTTTTACACGAACAATAAACCATGCACACATTGAGCAGCAAACCAAGATCAGTGCTACAGATGTGATGGTAATTACTAGAGAATATCCAAAGGCTGCTAAGAAACCTTGCTTCTCTAAAGCGGCAATGTAGTTAGCAAAGCCTGCAGAGTTCTCTGATGTAACAAAATCAAACGCCGTGGATGTAGTAATAGTTGTTTCTTCTTTGAATGAATTCATCAAGATCATAAACATTGGATAAATCCATGCAAGAGAAAGAATGGTAAAGAATACAGCAAGAATTTTATTAATGATTTTATCGCGCTTCATTATTGCTGCACCTCCCTCGACCTGGTGGCTCTCAGCTGAATCATGACAATACAAATAACTAGAATGCAGAAAATAACAGCTTTAGCCTGGCCGATACCCATCCACTTTGCTCCCTGTCGAGCGTAGAAGGTATTGTAGATATTAAGGGCAAGCATTTCGGTTGCGTGCTTAGGCTCACCTGCAGTAAGTGCTAAGTTCTGATCAAATAATTTAAAGCCATTTGTTACCGTCAAGAAAAGACAAATAGTAATGGTAGACATAAGGTTTGGAATTTTTACCTTCCAAAGTGTCTGCCAAGCATTTGCTCCATCAACTCTCGCTGCTTCAAGATAATCACTTGGGATAGACTGCAGGCCAGCAATATAAATGATCATCATGTAACCAACTTGCTGCCAAAGAGTAAGAAGAATCATTCCCCAGAATCCAGCAGTGCTATTAAGCGCAAGAAGCTGCTCGCCCACAATAGAAAGCGCGCAGTTAATCAAAATATTCCAGATGTATCCCAGAACAATGCCGCCAATAAGATTAGGCATAAAAAAGACAGTTCTAAATGAATTGGTACCCTTAAGGTCTTTTCTAGTTAAGGCAAGCGCAATTGCGAGCGCTAATACATTAATAAGAACTGTTGAGACTAATGCAAATAATGCGGTATACCAAAAAGCATTAGCAAACTGTGGGTCAGAGAACGCTGCTACATAGTTATCTAGACCAACTGGTTTAGCATCGCTAATGGTAATAAATTTACAAAACGAAAGATAAAATCCCTGCACAAACGGAATCATAAAGCCAAACAAAAAAGATAGCGCAGTAGGCAGAACAAATAATGGCCACCACCGCTTCAACATCTTAGCCATAGAGATACCCTCCAATAACAAGAGACGAGAAGAGAGATCTCTCTTCTCGTCTCTCACCAATCAAAGCATTACTAGAAGGACTACTATGCGTTAGCCTCTTTTTCAGTCTTCCAACCGTCAACAAATGCAGACTTAACAGCATCCCAGTCCTCTGTTCCTGCTGCATAGCCCTTAAGTGCACTGGAGAGATTGTTCTTCCACTCCTGAGAAGGAATGTAAATGAAGTCCCAAGCCACGGACTCATTACCCTTCTTTGCATACTCAGCTGCAATGTTTGCAAGAGCATTCTTAGTTGCCTTTGCGTTCTTGAATGGAATGGTGAAGCCCATATCCTCAGCAATTGCAGTGGTAGCTGTATCAGAAGTTACGCACCAATAGATAAAGTCAAGCGTTGCCTTCTGGGAAGCGTCGTCTGCCTTGGAGCTTACGCACCAATAGTTCTCGCCGCCGGAGCACATACCCTGCTTCTCTTCACCCTTAACACCAATATAAATTGGAATCATACCAAGAGCATCGTCACCAAGCTTCTTGATGTCATTGTATGCCCAGGTACCGTTCTGGTAGAAGACTGCGTCGCCGTTAACAAACTCTGCCACAGCGTCATCACCAGTCTTGCCAGAAAGCTCTGTTGGGCTGCATGTAGCATTGTTGATATAGAGATCAAAAATCTGCTTGTAGTTAGGGAGATACGTTCCCTTAATTTCTTTAGCCTCAGGCTTACCAGTGTCCTTGAACTCATAGTACAGAGGAAGATTTGCAAGGTGTGTAGTAAAGCGCCAGTCAGAACTGGAATCAAGACCAGCGCTGGTGAATGCGCCCTTTACGCCAAGCTCTGCTTTGCGAGCCTGAATATCCTCAACGACCTTCTTCAGTGAAGCAAAGTCCTTGATGTCGTCTCCCTTATAGCCAGCCTTCTCAAGCAGCTTCTTGTTGTAGATAATGCCGTAGTCTTCCTCTACATAATCAACACCGTAGACAACACCATCCTCCTGAAGTTTAAGAGCGTCATTGGTGAGCTCATCCAGAATCTTGGCGCCCTTAAGGTCAATGCAGTAATCTTTTACGCCAATAAGACCAGAAGGTCCATTTGTCTGGAACAGTGTTGGAGCTACAGAGGCGTCCTTGTTAATCTCAGACTGGAATGTCTGTGCATAGGTATCAGAAGCAGCGGTTACTACCTTTACAGGAACCTTTGTTTCCTCAGTATACTTAGCTGCAAGATCTTTCCACTGCTGATCAGCCTCAGGCTTGAAGTTCAGGAAATAAACTGAACCGTTTGCAGAATCAGACCCTCCCTGCTTTTTGTCGTTAGTTCCTCCACATGCGACAAGACCCAGCGAACAAAGAGCTGACGCACTTAAGGTGACAAACTGCCTACGATTGATACCGGACATAAGACTCCTCCTTAGAGAGCGCTCCTATCCCTTTGCTGGGTTGGCGCCTCTTCTCTTGATTTTCATAAGCCATGCTTTGACACACGTTCAAAACAATTTTGCTTACGTCTACAAAGTAATAGTATATTAGTACTAGCGAGTTGTTTAAACAACTTACTTCTGAGCGGTATGAAATTATCGGTAAATGGTATGAATGGAATCATTTTATGTAACTTTCATTTTTATAAAGCTACTATCTAATCAAGAGCAATTTTAACATGCAACTCCAACCTTCAACAGCACGTTAAGGAAAATAATATGCCAAGCGCACGGTTTAATACGATTTATCATGATTTAAAAAATAAGATCTTAGACGGGACATATGCGTATGAGTCCTATTTACCAACCGAGATGGAGCTTACTAAGATATATTCCTGCTCCAGAAACACCGTTCGACGTGCGCTCACACTTCTGTCCGATGAAGCTTTTCTTCAGCCTATTCACGGTAGAGGCGTACGCGTTATTTGGCAGAAAAAACCAAGTGAGGTTATTGGCTCATTAGAAGGACTTGAGTCCTTTCAAGAATATGCCCACAGAAACAATCTTGTACCTGAAACAAATGTCATTGTCTTTGAGCACGTTCCTTGCACAGACAGTATTTCTCATCAAACTGGTTTTAAAGCAGGAGAAGAACTTATCCACATTGTTCGAATCCGTAAACTCGACGGATCTTCTCGCCAGATAGATAACGACTACCTTTTAGCATCTGCCGTTGGAAATCTAACCATTGCTGATGCATCAACGTCTATTTATGCATACCTAGAAAACACGCTTCATATGAAAATTCTAAAGAGCAAAAGAACAATCAGTGTTGAACTGGCAACTGAAGAAGACCAGCAACATTTAGAGCTTGGAGATTTTAACTGCGTTGCAGTGGTGGAAAGCCATTCATTCAACTCAAAAGGCGTTATGTTTGGCTTCACACAAACTCGTAGTCATCCAGAAACGTTCTGCTATAAGGTTATTTCAAAAAGATAATCTGCGGTTAAATGTGCAGAATAAATTTCTTCTCTAGTTTATGGAAGACGATATAGCCAATTACGAGGGCAAGAACTGCAGAAACAAGGCAGCCTAAAATGGTGCTTGTTGCAGGAAACTTCTGGAAAAGAAGGCAGTCTCTAATAAATGTTACAAAGTGGAACATTGGATTAAAACGCTCAATCTGAAGCATCCAAGGCGACATGATATTAACGGAGTAAAAGAGCGGTGTACCATACATCCAGGCAGTGGTTACAACGCTCCACAGGTGAATAACGTCTCTAAAAAAGACTGCAAGGGCCGAGAGAAGCATTGCAAGACCGATGCAAAAACAAGCCAGAAGCAGCAAAGCAACAGGTGTGAGCAATGAATAAATTGTCAGCGGAATGCGGAAGACAAGCATAACAATGCCAACAGCAATGAGCGAGAAAAGATAGTTTACAACCGCAAAAAGCACTTTCTGAACAGGGAAAACAACACGATTGATGCGAACCTTCTTAAGCAAGCTAGATGCATCAATAATTGAGCGCATTCCCATAGTGGTTGCATCGTTCATCAGCTGAAACGCTGTGTTACCCAGAATAAGATACAAAGGATAGTTCACAACATCCTCGGCGCGGTTGCCTAAAAAAGTAGAAAAGACAACTGCCATAACGGTCATCATCAAAAGTGGGTTCAAAACTGACCACACAACGCCCAAAATGGAACGGCGATATTTGAGCTTGAAGTCTTTACTTACCAGCTGACGCAAAATGAACTGGTCACGCTGATGTGTTGGATACCATGCATCTCGAGCAGAAACAGCAACAAGACTTGCACTTGCACTATTAGTATTTGCAGAAACTACACTTGTGTCCTGCGCATTATTAGTTTGTGTTGAAGACTCGCTCACGCGCTATCCTTTTCTACCGATTTCTGTATGGTTTATCCTAGCACAGACAGACAAAGCCGTTTAAACTTGAAACGTTGTTGAACTGTTTTCTCCACTATTTTATTTTGATATGTGGTGACAAGACTATTTAGTAACAGCGCGCTCAACAGCAGCGCTTGTAGAAATGGTGCAAAATGTCTCAATCCCCTCTTGGACGCACGCTTATCATTGCTAATCCGGCTGCTCATAGCGGTAAAGGCGCAGCTGGTGCAGAGTTTGCCCGTCATTTCCTTACCAGCTATTCAGCAGCAACGGATGGATACGAACTCAAGCTCACCACAGCTATGGGAGACGCTCGTATCATGGCCGCAGAAGCCGCAGATTTTGACACGGTTGTCGCACTTGGCGGAGATGGCGTCATCCACGAGGTGGTCAACGGCCTCATGACCTTATCGCCAGAGGTGCGTCCAGCGCTTGGCATTATCCCTATGGGCTCGGGAAACGACTATGCACGCACCTTGGGCATGAAAATTAACGACCCAGAAGGCGCGTTTGCACAGCTGGTTCGCGGCAAGGTTAAGCAGCTAGAGATTGGTCGCATCAACGACGTCTACTTCATGGAGACCATGTCGTTTGGACTTGATGCAGCTATTGCAGCCGACACCACAAAGCGCCGCGCGAACAACTCCTCTACCGAGGGCGAGGCGCTCTTCTTAACCTCAGGTCTCAAGTTTATGGCTGCAGGTAGCAAGGGTTACCCTTGCACCGTCTCGTTTGATGGCGAGAAGGACATTGATCTTCAAGCGCTTATCATGGCCTTCCAGATTGGCCCTACGTATGGCGGCGGCTTTAAGGTCTGTCCGCATGCGCAGCCTGACGATGGCCTTCTTACCGTCTGCTACAACACTAAAGTGCCTATCATTCCTCACCTGCTGGCTCTGTTTGGCCTGGCAAAGGCTGGTAAACACGTCAACTCCCGCATCATTGAGGAGCGTCACCTCAAGCAAGCAGTGGTAACTTTCCACAAGCCCGTCCCTATTCAAGTAGACGGAGAAGAGCTTCCCTTTGCAGAACAGTTTGTCATTGAGGTTATTCCCGCTGCGCTTTCCGTGATTGTTCCCTAGCGCACAGAGCGACTCCTGCGCCGTAGGTTGCGCTTTGAGGCTCGGGCTTTGCTGGTTGCGCATTGCGAGAAGATCGATCTTCTCGCCAAAAAAGGATAGCTTTAAAGAAACAGGGGCACCTGCCAGCGCAGATGCCCCTGAATTTGTATCGTGTAAGCTAAGACTTTACGACTAGAACTTAGCGAGCTTCACGCTCAAGCAGAGCCTTAACCTCAGCTGCGGTATCAAGCTCCATAACGCGAGCAGTGAGCTCATCTGCCTCAGCCTTTGTCCAAGCAGCAATGGTCTTGCGGGTACGCAGGACAGATGGTGCAGAGACGGAGAACTCGTCCAGACCAAAGGAAAGAAGGACTGGGATGAGCAGTGGATCTGCAGCTGCCTCGCCGCACATACCAACCATAATCTTCTCCTTGTTGCCCTCGCCGATGAGGAACTTGAGGGAACGGAGAACGGATGGCTGGTAGACCTCGTAGAGGTAGGCAACGCGATCATTGCCGCGGTCAGCGCACATGGTGTAACCGATGAGGTCGTTGGTACCAATGGAGAAGAAGTCGCACTCACGAGCCAGCTTATCTGCAATCAAAGATGCAGATGGGGTCTCAATCATGGTGCCGACCTCAATGTCCTTGTTGTAAGCTACGCCCTCAGCGTCAAGCTCACGCTTGCACTCCTCAACAAGAGCCTTTGCCTGGCGAACCTCATCAACGGTGGTGACAAGAGGAAGCATAATCTTGATGTCGCCAAATGCGGATGCGCGGAGAAGAGCGCGGAGCTGAACCTTGTACTGTTCAGCATTGTTGAGGCAGTAACGGATAGCGCGGAAGCCCATGAATGGGTTCTCCTCAGCCTTCATGTTGAGGTAAGGAATCTCCTTATCGCCACCAACATCAAGAGTGCGGATGATGACAGGCTTATCCTTCATGCGTAGAGCAACCTTCTGGTAAGCAGCAAACTGCTCTTCCTCGCTTGGAAGCTCCTTTGCGTCCATGAACAGGAACTCGGAGCGGAACAGACCAATACCCTCAGCGTCAGCGTCAACTGCGCCGTTAGCGTCATCTGGGTTGCCAATGTTAGCAACAAGCAGAACCTTGATGCCGTCAGCAGTTACGGTCTCCTTGCCACGATAAGCCTCAAGGGCAGCCTTCTCTGCAGCATAAGCCTCAGCCTGAGCCTTGTACTCAGCAAGCTCAGCCTCAGAAGGATTAACAACAACCTTGCCGTTGGTGCCGTCGACAACAATAGCGTTGCCAGTTGCAACCTCAGAAGTGATATTAGGAACAGAAAGAACTGCAGGAATCTCGAGAGCACGAGCAATGATTGCGGAGTGAGAAGTACGACCACCAGTCTCGGTAACAATACCCGCTACGTGGTCCTTATCGATGTCTGCGGTCATAGAAGGAGTCAGCTCATGGCAGACAATGACGGAGTTCTCTGGAAGTGTGGAGAGGTCAACAACCTCTTTACCAAGAAGGTCAGCGAGAAGACCGGTCTTTACGTCAGCAACGTCTGCAGCGCGCTCACGGAAGAGCTCATCCTCCATGCCAAGGAACATGTTGTAGTACATGTCGTATGCGTCACTTACAGCCTGCTCAACGCAGGTGCCACCGTCAATTGCGCCGTTAACAGCCTCTTTGATGCCCTCATCCTCAGCAAACTCAATGTGAGCACCCATAATTGCAGCAGCTTCCTCGCCCACCGTCTTGGTCATGCGCTCAATCTGCGCATTTGTCTGTGCGATGAACTTAGTTACAGCCTCTGCGTAACGAGCCTTCTCTGCAGCTGTATCTTCAACAGTGTGTGGAGTAAAAGTAAGATCTGGATCTACGGCAACCTGAGCAGTACCGATGCCGATTCCATTGGACGCATTGACTCCCTCAAACATACTTGCTCCAATCATTGTCCGCGAAGCGGTGTATTTAGTTCTGCAAGCCTATCCACATTGGACAATAGTCGCAGAAACAAAACTGTCTTTTTACAGAGTAACATTTTTTTGACCTGTTACGTTGTGAGTATCGTTAAATAAATTTCAATAAAAAAACACTTGGCAAGAGAATCTTTCTTGCCAAGTGTTTGTGCGTTCACGATAGTAAAAAAGTTATGTATTTCTTGCGCGGCGAAAGTGCACCATCTGAGGGTTTCTCGCCAAAAGAACTACGTGTTCTAGCTGCGATTACTACTCAGAATCTGCAAGCCAAGAAGACTTACCCTCGCGGCTCTCCTCTTTCTTGCGAGCAAGCTGAATCTCTTCTGCAATAGAGGCAGGCATTTCTCGGCCCATCTTCTTGTAGAGAGCGGTGACAACACGGTCGATGGTTGCGCGCTTTGCGATTCCTCGGCTTGCTGCAGTTGCCGTACCGCAAGCAGAAGCGTAGATAAGCGCAGTGTCGTAATCGTAGCCAGCGGTGGTCTTTGCAAGGAAGCCCGCGACCATGGAGTCACCAGCACCGGTTGCGTTAACCAGGCGAATCTTAGCGGTTGGAACAATGTGCTCAGCGCCGTACTCATCCAGAAGCAGAGAACCTGCGCCACCACAAGAAACGATAACGTTGCGAGCGCCGCCGTCCTGAAGCTTCTTTGCAAATGGAATGCACTCTTCTGGAGTCTCTGGGTTTGCGCCAAAGATACGGCCGACCTCGTGGTTGTTAGGCTTGATCAGGAATGGTTGAGCCTTAATAGCCTCCATAAGCAGCTGACCAGGAGCGTCAACAACAAACTGAATACCGCGACCAGCAAGCTGAGCCATAAGGCGAGTGTAGATATCCTCTGGAAGCGAGCTTGGAATAGAACCGGTAAGAACCAGAGTGTCACCTGCGCCAACAACATCCATGCGCTCCAGCAGCTCATCAACCTTTTTCTCTGGAATGCGTGGGCCATTGCCGTTGACCATGGTCATAACAATGCCGTTAAGCTTGACGTTAATGCGGGTAAAGCCTGAATCCAGCTTGACGAAGTTACTTGGAATACCCTGACGCTGAAGATCACTCAGCAGGTATTCACCAGTAAAGCCACCGACAATGCCCATAGCAACGGTGACCTTATCAAGCTCATTGAGAAGCGTAGAGACGTTAATACCATTACCACCGCAGTGCAGCTCTTCTGATGACGAGCGGTTGGTAAAACCCATGTCCAATGTGTTTGGGTGCATGACATAGTCAAGCGCGGGATTAAGCGTCATTGTGTAAATCACGGCGAGTCCTCCGAACTACAATAAAATCATGGAGACTTCAGTATGACGCAATCCCTCGCAACAAACAATTAGAAACTAGTGACTCACAAAAAATAAAAACCCCGACGCATGCCGGGGTTTGAAATTCAAATGGTGGATCGTCAGGGGTTCGAACCCTGGACCTTGGGATTAAGAGTCCCCTGCTCTACCAGCTGAGCTAACGATCCAATTAACGTTTCGAATGGGGTGGGAAAAGGGGCTCGAACCCTCGACCTACGGAGCCACAGTCCGTCGCTCTGCCAACTGAGCTACTCCCACCATTTGGCCACCTCATGAAACGCAGCTAAATCATTATTACAGAATCAGAAAAAGATGCAAGCGAGAAACGCAGTTTTTTCAAACTCTTTTTTGATTTTCTTAGAAATCTGCCGGAGCAACGGGTTTCTCGCCAAACAAAATGCGGAGAAGAACGAGCTTCTCCGCAGGTGATTTCATGCGCTGAACGCGCAGGTATATGGCGGTATGGCAGTGGTGCAGTGTCAAGAAACCACAATCAGTCCGCTTAAAGCCGCAGACTGTATCTAGAAACCGTGAGCCGTAAGTGCTGCATCCAGGCGATCTAGCGCTTCTTCAATCTCGACACGAGGGGCTGCCAAATTCCAACGCTTAAAGCCCTGGGCGGCCTCGCCGAAGAAGACTCCGTCGGTGAAGAAAATCTGGGCCTCAAACTGCAACAGGTGGTCGAGCTCTTCTGGAGTAAGTCCAAGGTCTCTGAAGTCGAGCCACTGGAGGTAGGTTCCCGTGATTGGTGCGAGCTTCACCCGAGGGTGCTTGGTGGCGAAGAAGTCCAGGACCAACTTCTGGTTATCGTCAACAGACTTGATGCATGCGTCCAGCCATGCCCCACCCTTGCTATAAGCCAGCTCACAGGCCTTGAAGCTGATTGGATTGCATGAGGTGGTCTCTCGGGCCTGCAGGCGCATCTCGAGGCGGCTGCGCAGTTCTGGATTGCTCACGATGATGTTGCTGAACTGCGTGCCAGCCAGGTTGAAACTCTTTGAAGCGCTTGTGCAGGTAATGGTACGCGCTGCGACTTCATCGGAAATTGTTTCAAAGACGGTATGCGTAGAGCCTGGCATGATGAGGTCGTGGTGGATCTCGTCAGCGACAACGATGAGGTTGTGCTTAACCGCAATCTCTGCGATGCGCGTGAGCTCTTCCTTGGTCCACACGCGACCGCTTGGATTATGAGGTGAACACAGGATGACCATAGTGTTCTTTGGCTCAGCGGCAAGTTTCTCAAGCAGGTCAAAGTCAATATCGTAGTGAGGACCCTCTGACAGGACAAGCGGGCACTCTACCAGCGCACGGTTATTCTCCTCAACTGCCATGTAGAACGGATGGTAGACAGGAGTAAATAGGATGACACCCTCGTCTGGCTGGGTGAACTCGGCAACAGATGCAAAGAGCGCAGGCACCACGCCTGAAGAGTTGAGCAGCCACTCTGGTTTTACATCCCAGTTGTGGCGGGTCTTCATCCACTTGCACACAGCCTGCTTCATCTGATTGGTTGGCACGGAATATCCAAGGATTGCGTCATTGATGTATTCCTTGAGGCCCTCGACAATCTCTGGAGCTGTGTGATACTCCATATCAGCAACAGAAAAAGGTGGAATACCAGGAGCTACATCAGGATTAACGTCATACATGACGTTCCATTTTCTAGAACCAGTGCCAGCGCGATCAACGCGTGATTCAAAATCGTAAGACATAGTGTCTCCATTCACGTAAGCCTGTAATCAGTGTAGCTGCTTTTAGTGTAGCTACTTTTCTTTTCCTTTGTCATTCTTCTGATAAGAAAATCTTTGATGGCACGACGTATTTGCAATCCTTATTGCTATAATGAACGACGCTATATGTCTCCTTAGCTCAGCTGGATAGAGCGTCGGTCTTCTAAACCGCAGGTCGCGCGTTCGAATCGCGCAGGAGGCACCAGAAACTCCAGGTAGATGGCTTGCCGTCTACCTTTTTTGTTAGGCCAACACCGCAAGCGCCTCCATTTTGCCCCCAAACTGTATGGCTACTGCGTAAGAAATTGCGATTCCGTGTCCGATTAACTGACAATGGGCGGTTTGTGCATAAACAATGGCTGATATGCAGGAAAACTAATCAAGAAATTGATGTATCAAATTAGAGGTGCTGTTTTGGGTAAAAAATCCGTTTAGTTGGAGTTTATTTTTGGACTTCGAAATTTTGTCACTTACGTTTACCCAGCTCAGAAATTTTGTACTAATTTCCACAATTTTGTCCACGTAAAATTGCTGGTAGATGGTTTGCATAGAAACTAAGCATTTTTGGATACTCCAACTAAACGCATTTTTTACCACTTTGCTGCCGAATGGCACTCTATCGCTGAAAAATTTCACTCGGACGCACAAAAATACCCGTTCGAATCCACGAAATAGAATCGAACGGGTACTTGGTCAACGAAAATGATGTGAGCGTGGCTGCACGCCAGATATTACAGCAGGTACTCTGCAATCTGGACAGCGTTTGTTGCGGCACCCTTCCTAATCTGGTCTCCGCAGCAGAAGAATGTCAGCGCGTTAGTATCTTTATCAGCGGAAAGATCCTCGCGAATACGACCAACATAGATAAGGTCCTGGTCAGAAGTATCAAGAGGCATTGGGTACTGAAGCTCTGCTGGGTTGTCCACAACCTTGATTCCTGGTGCGTCTTCAAGAATAACGCGAGCCTCATCTGGACTCAAAGGACGCTCAAACTCAACAGTGATGGACTCAGAGTGAGAACGCATTGTTGGAACACGAACACAGGTGCAGTTAACGCGCAACTCAGGAAGGTGCATGATCTTGCGACCTTCGTTTTGCATCTTCATTTCCTCGGAGGTGTAGCCAACCTCGTCAAAGCCACCAATTTGTGGAATCAGGTTAACTGCCAGCTGATATGCAAAAGGAGCGGTCTCGGTTACTTCCCTACCTGCAACAACATCAGCCATCTGATTCTTCAGACTGGTGAGACCAGGCAAGCCAGCGCCTGATGCAGCCTGATAGGTAGAAGCAATAATGCGCTTTGCGCCTGCTGCCTTATGCAGAGGATACAGAGGCACCAAGCCAATAATAGTTGCGCAGTTTGGGTTAGAGATGATGCCGTTATGGTTCTTGATGTCCTCAGCATTAATCTCTGGGATTACCAGCGGAACGTTTGGGTCCATTCTGAATGCATGGGAGTTGTCAACGCAGACGCATCCACGCTTAACTGCTTCAGGGAGCAGCTCTTTTGCCTGCTCGTCGCCAGCTGCACCAAGGACAATATCTACACCCTCAAATGCCTCTGGTGTTGCCTCGCGAATAGCAATCTGCTGGCCAGCAAATTCGATAGTTTTACCAGCGCTTCGAGCGGATGCCAGAAGCACCAGCTCCTTGATAGGAAAATTACGCTCTTCAAGACACTGCATCATCTGGGCACCAACAACGCCGGTAGCACCAAGAATTGCAACGACCTTACCGTTTGGATCAAAAGTCATAGTTACCTCGAAACCATTTCGTCACGAACAAATCCGTTATAAATGACGCCAATTGTGCGATCAAAGTCGGCATTATCGACGCCCACAATAATACTAATCTCTTCTGAGCTCTGCGTAATCATGCGAATGTTGACGCCCGCATTGCCCAACGCGCCAAAGATCTTACCAGAGGTGCCGGAACGCCTAGACATATTACGACCAACCACAGAAACAAGAGCTAAGCGGTCTACCATCGTAATGTCATCAGGCTCAATCTCGCGACGAATATCGCTGATGATGGAATAAACCGTATCCTTTACGTCGGAGGCATTTACCACAATACCAAACGAATCAACGCCTGTTGGGATGTGTTCAACAGAGACGCCGTAGCGCTCAACAATATTGAGTGCGCGGCTGATGACGCCAACTTCGTTGGACATGTGAGCCTTCTTGACGTGAATAGCCAAGAAGTCTTTCTTGCCTGCAATACCTGTAATCAAGTGCTCGTTTGTATCGCCATCTGCGGTCTCACGGATAACCGTACCCGTGTCTTCTGGACGGTTGGTATTCTTAATTTGAATTGGAATGTTTGCCTCACGAACAGGGAAAATTGCCTCTTCCTGAAGAACGGAAGCGCCCATGTAAGAAAGCTCGCGCATCTCGTCAAAAGTAATGCGGCCAATGGCGCGTGGATTCTGAACAATGCGAGGATCCGCAGAAAGGAAGCCAGACACGTCAGTCCAGTTCTCATACAAGTCAGCGTCTAGGCAGCGAGCGACAATGGCGCCGGTAATATCGCCACCACCGCGCTGGAACAGCTTAATGGCACCGTCAACGGTAGCGCCATAGAAGCCAGGCAGCACAAACGAGCCGCTGCGAGCAACAACTTCTTTAAGCCTAGAAGCAGTGCGCTCCATATCAATGGTGCCATCATGATGGAACAGCATAACGTCCGCTGCGTCAACAAAAGGCAGACCAAGATACTCAGCAAGGATCTGGCAGGTAAACCACTCGCCCCTACTTACTACATACTCTGGCGAGAAGGACTTAATGTTTGAAGCAAACTTCTCAAACTCCTCAGCAACAGGCCACGCAACTCCTAGCTGATCAGCAATCTCCACAAAGCGAGCCTCGATGTCTGCAAGTAAAGACGTGCAATCAACGTGATACTCAATGTGAGCATTTACCAGCAGCAGAAGATCAGTAATCTTGTTATCAGTCGAATGACGCTTTCCTGCTGCAGACGAAACAATAAAACGTCTATCAGGGTCAGCCTCAACAATAGCTTTAACTTTTTTGAACTGCTCTGCAGAGGCAACACTTGAGCCGCCAAATTTTGCAATTTTGATCATTTCTAATTCCTCTTTTCAAGTGCAGCCATAAAGGTTGTAGAGTCTTGCAAAAGTGCGCTGGTAAGGAGCTCACGGGCCTTCTCGGCACTTAAGTTCTTAACCAGCTGAGCGCCTGGCTCCCAGAACGAACCACCAGGAATGTCGGCTTGCGTCCTAAACACGTAATCGGAAACAAGCAGCTCAGGATTATACGAAAGATCTGACGAGAAGGTCTGCTGACCCCCAGCAGGAGCCGCAGCACAGTCAATAATATCCTGCACGACGGCGTTTGCCGTTGGGTCGCCACCGGCACCCTGACCGTAAAACTTGAGCTCGCCAATGGTATTTCCCACGGCAGTTGCAACGTTAAAGTTAGTTGGAACGTTAGCCTCTATGGTTGAGAGCGAAACCGCAACTGGCTCAACAGCTACCGCATACGATGAACCGTCAGAAACACCACGACCAAAGAGCTTGATTGTCATATCGTGACTGCCAAACATGGCAAGATCGCGCTTAGTTAAGTTTCTGATACCAGACATAGGAATCTGGTCTGTGCAGATTACGTCGAAGGCAATAGATGCAGAAATCATAGTCTTAGAGCGAACATCAATGCCGTCGATATCGCTTGACGGGTCTCGCTCCGCGTAACCCAGCTCCTGAGCCTTGCTCAGAACCTCAGCAAAGTCCGTTCCGTCTTTGAGCATGGAATAGACAATGTAGTTGGTGGTTCCATTCATGATTCCCCAGAACGCAGAAATCTCGTCAATACGACGAACTTTCTGAATTCCTGCTATCCAAGGAATGCCACCGCACACGCATGCTTCAATCTTAAAGTTGACGCCCGCTTCAGCGGCAAGTGTCATAAACTCCTCAAAATGAGCAGATACCACGGCTTTATTTGAGGTGACTACATTTTTCTTAGCAGTCAGCGCAGCTTTGATGTACTCATAGGCTGGCGTGAGGCCACCCATGCACTCAACAACGGTATCGAGCGCAGGGTCAGACAAGAGCGCATCAAAATCAGATGTTGCCCGAGGGTCAACGTGCTCTTTACCAGCTCTAACCAAGATGGACGTCAGGTTAACGTCAGAAACGCGCTCATCAAGAATGCGCGCAACTGAAGCACCAACCGTTCCAAATCCAAGTAGGGCAACGTTTTGCATATAACTCCAAATCTATCAGTCATTTTGCGAGAAAACCGATTGCCTGCAAGGCTAATTGCAGAGCAAGGATAACCGCACGCAAAGGTGACTGCACTGATAACAATCTCATAGACAAAAACTACCAAAAACCTAGACAGAATCTAATCGACAGTTTTTCTCGTCTTCATAATGCTATGAACAATTCTATGTTACAAGCGACTTTTACTTCTCACTGTTAAAATAATAGAAACGCAACACGCGAGACGTGCAATTTGCACGCGCACAACACGCGAGACGCACTACACGCGACACGTTCTAAAGATTGGTGGTTTCATGGCCGTCGCATATCACAGCACAAGAAGCTCTGACCATACCGTTTTGGCAAAACAAGCCATTTTGCAGGGAATTGCTCCCGACGGCGGCCTTTATATCCAAGATTCAATTGGCGAGAAACCCCTCGATCTTGCAAAGGTTTGTGCTCAGGGCTTTAAGGCTACTGCTTTTGACGTGCTTTCTGCTCTGCTGGACGACTACTCTGCTGAAGAGCTGACTCGCTGTATTGAGGGCGCGTATGGCTCTCAGTGGGACACCCAGGCTATCACGCCTGTTTCTGCTATCGGAGAAGACTGGCTGCTTGAGCTCTTCCATGGTCCAACGTCGGCTTTCAAAGACGTTGCGCTTCAGATGCTCCCCCGCCTGATGAGTGTTGCTCGCGAGGACGCGGACGTAGCTAGCGCTGTCGACGCGGCCGCCACCGCCGGCAAGAGCATCATGATTGTGACCGCAACTTCTGGCGACACTGGCAAAGCTGCACTTGAGGGCTTCAAAGACGTATCCGGCATGGGCATCACCGTCTTTTACCCTGAAGGCAAGGTTTCTGATATTCAACGCCTGCAGATGGTGACTCAAAAAGGTTCTAACGTAGCTGTTTGCGCAGTTAAGGGAAACTTTGACGACGCTCAAAACGCCGCTAAAGCAATCTTTGCTAACAAGGAGTTGGCGCATGAGTTGGCCGGTAAGGGCACGGTACTTTCCAGCGCAAACTCCATCAATATTGGTCGTTTGGCCCCGCAGGTAACCTACTACTTTGACGCATATGCCCAGCTTGTTGCCAAGGGCGCCATCGCTCAGGGTCAAAAAGTTACTTTCTGCGTGCCAACCGGCAATTTTGGCGACGTTCTCGCAGGTTACTTTGCAAAAGAGATGGGTCTGCCTGTTGAGCGCCTCATTGTGGCTTCTAACAGCAATAAGGTGCTGACTGATTTCTTGGAAACAGGCATTTACGATCGTAGACGTGCATTTGAAAAGACCATCTCTCCATCAATGGACATTCTGGTTTCATCAAACCTTGAACGACTCCTCTATCTTGCGTCCGGCAAAGACACCGAGCTTGTCAGCTATCTGATGAACCAGCTGGTAACCAAGGGTATCTACACGGTACCTGCTCAGGTGATGGACACCATCCGCGAAACCTTTGATGCTGGCTTTGCTACCGACGCTCAGACGCGTGAGACTATCCATTCTACCTGGGAGAATTGTCGTGTGCTGATTGATCCTCACACAGCCGTCGCAAAGCACGTGCTTGACAGTGTTTCTCGCCAGGCGGGTAACGTGCGCGTTTGTCTGTCTACTGCTAGCCCGTATAAGTTCTCGTCCGACGTGCTTGCCGCGCTGGGCCGCTCGACCGCTGGCCTGGATGACTTTGCATGCATGCATACGCTCGCCGAAATCACGGGCACTAATCCGCCAATCCAGCTTTCATCGCTGAATGATAACGTTATCATTCATACTGACGTTCGCGAGAAGGAACAGCTTGCTTCGTACGTTTCTGAAGCATGCGGGCGTATTTTTGCTTGTTAGACTCTGAGAAAGCAGGTTCTACATGCTCGACAACACCATCTTGACCGTATCTGTACCTGCTACCTCTGCAAACATTGGCGTCGGCTACGATACGCTGGGTCTTGCGTTTAACCTGCGCGCAAAAATTACGTTTAGGGAATCTCCTACGCTCATCATTGACGGCTGTCCCGAGCAGTTCAGAAACGATGACAACCTTGTCTGGACGTCTTATGTTCGAGCCTGCGAAAAGCTGGGCGAAGAGCCCACTCCTAAGCACATCACTATCGATTCGCCTATTCCGCTTTCTGGTGGACTTGGCTCAAGTTCTACCTGCGTAATTGCTGGTATTGCAGCCGCGATGACCGAGTCTCATGGTGGCTGGGATCCTGAGCGTGCGCTCGACTTTGCCTGTCATTTTGAGGGCCATCCCGATAACGTTGCTCCTGCAATTTACGGTGGCCTGACCTCGTCATTTGTTGAGGGTGGGCATACCGTTTGTACTCGAAGGCTGGTAGCGCGCGGTCTCTCTTTTGTTGCAATTGCACCGCCGTACACTGTCAACACCGAGGATGCCCGCAAGGTGGTTCCGCAGAATATTTCTCTTCAGACCGCTGTTTATCAAATGGGTCGTACCGTTGCTGTTACCCATGCACTTGAAACAGGCAATGGAGGTCTTTTGGCAGCTGCCTGCAACGACAAACTCCATGAGCCCTACCGCAAGGAGCTCATTCCTGATTACGAAGAGCTCAAACAGGTAGCTAAGCTTGCTCGTGCTTGCGCCTTTGTTATCTCGGGCTCAGGTTCCACCATGGTTGCCATCTGCGACTCCCCTGTTACAGCTCGCGCTGTTGCCGAGAATGCCAAGCAGGTCAGAGGCGATCTCTGGATTCAGATTCTTGAGCCAGCACTTCTGGGTACCGTCCTTACCTTGGACGACGGCCAGCAACACCACAACACTTTCGACGAGATTTAACGTGACAACTGCGCGCGGTCAATGCGTGTACTAACAAGTACGCCTGCGACAACACGGGTTTCTCGCCAGGTGCGCCTGAAAAGTGTAAAGAATCTGTATTTGAGGCACAGATTCTTTGATGAAATCAGGCAAATCCACAGTTTCTTTTACGTATTTAGGCAAAAGTTACAGATTCTTTGAAGAAATCAGGCGCGTGAAGATAGGCTGCGCCGCGCCAAATTTTGCGAGCCTGAAAACTACATCATGTCTGAGTAAATTTGCTCAGACTTGGCGAGAAAAACAGGCAAATAGCTCAGACATGGTGCGCTTTTCAGGCAAACTGTTCAGACATGACAACAAAACCCGGCTCCTACGTTGTGTGGGAGCCGGGTTAACGTTTAAGGTGCGTTGACGTCAAAGCACATTTGCCATTAGTCGCCGTTATGCGCCGAGGTAAGCCTTGCGTACGTCATCGTCGTGGAGAAGCTCTTGGCCGGTGCCATGCTTAGCAACCTTACCAAGCTCGAGGACGTATGCACGGTCAGCAACCTTAAGTGCCATATTAGCGTTCTGCTCAACAAGCAAAATGGTGGTTCCTGCATCGCCGAGCTGGCGAATAATCTGGAAGATTTCCTCAATCAGAAGAGGAGCCAGACCCATGGAAGGCTCGTCGAGCATCAAAAGCTTTGGCCTGCTCATCAGAGCACGACCCATAGCAAGCATCTGCTGCTCGCCACCAGACAGCGTTCCTGCCAGCTGATTCTTACGCTCGCGAAGACGTGGAAAATGCTCGTAGACCATCTTGACGGTCTTAGCGTTCTGGGAATCGGGCTGCGTATAGCCGCCCATCTCAAGGTTTTCAGCAACACTCATGCGAGAAAACACACGGCGGCCCTCAGGGCACAATGCCAGGCCAGCCTCAACAATCTTGTGAGCGCGCTGGCCTACAAGGTTTTTCTCGTCAAGGGTAATGTTGCCAGAGTCCGGCTTTACTAGACCAGCAATGGTGTTCAGTGTAGTTGATTTACCTGCGCCGTTTGCGCCAATAAGGGTAACGATCTCACCCTCGTGGATGTCAAAAGAAATGCCCTGAACTGCATGGATAGCACCGTAAGAAACATTAAGATCCTTGACGGACAGCAGGGTTTTTTCTGCGCCTGCTGCCTGGGTGTTTGTAGTTTCAGCGGCCATTAGCGCACCTCCTGCTTTCCAAGATATGCCTCGATAACGCGAGGGTTGTTCTGAACCTCTTCTGGCGTTCCCTTTGCGATGATGTTGCCGTGGTCAAGAACGGCCAAACCCTCGCAAATGCCCATAACAAACTTCATATCATGCTCGATGAGAAGAACAGCAATCTTGAAATCATCACGAATCTTAAGGACATTCTCCATAAGCTCGTCAGTCTCTGCTGGATTCATACCTGCAGCTGGCTCGTCAAGCAGTAAAATCTTAGGCTGCGTTGCCAGAGCGCGAAGAATCTCAAGCTTGCGCTGAGCACCATAAGGCAGGTTGCCTGCAAGGTTATTTGCAAGGTTCTCCATACCAAAAATGCGCAGCAGATCGCGGGCGTTATCGGCGCTCTCTTTCTCCTGCTTCCAGTGAGCTGGAAGACGAAGGACGTCCTCAAAGAAATGAGACGTCATGTGGCTACCCTGACCAACCTGAATGTTCTCCATAACAGTCATGTTGTTGAACAGTCGAATGTTCTGGAAGGTTCGAGCAATACCCATATGATTTGCTTCAACAACGCTTTTACCAGCAAGGTCGTAGCCGTCAATCATTACGGTACCACGGGTTGGCTTATAGACACAGGTAAGCAAGTTAAAAACAGTTGTTTTACCTGCACCGTTAGGACCAATGATGCCAGAGATCTCGGTAGGACCAAGAGCAATGTTGAAGTCATTAACAGCCGTCAAGCCACCAAAGTCAATGCCCAAGTGTTCAGCCTGAAGAACTGGAATTGCACCAAGGTCTCGCTCAGGAATGAGGTTAGGAGACTCTTGCCTGATAAGTTTTGTAGTGTTTTTAGTTGCCATCGCTCTTACGCCTCCTTCGAATCAGTTGAGGCTTCTACCTGCGTATCCGCCTGCTCGTTTGCCTGAGCGCCTGCCTTCGCGTTGACCTGCACGTCTGTCTGCTCGTCCGAGTCATCATTGTTCCAAGGGAAGTCCCTGTTCATGACTCGCTCAATGATGCGAGACAGCGAGAAGTCATAGGAGCCAAACAGACCCTCTGGCCTAAAGATCATGACCAGAATCAGAACAATTGCATAAGCAACCATACGGTAGTCGGCAAAGGCGCGTAGAGCCTCTGGAAGCACGGTCAGGACAGTTGCGGACACAACGGAGCCAAACATAGAACCCATGCCGCCCAGAACAACCATAACCAGAATCTCAACGGACTTCATGAAGCCAAACTTGGCAGGCGCCATAACGCCGATGCAGCCCGCGTAAAGACCGCCGGCAATGCCAGCAAGGAATGCGGAGAAAACAAAGGCCAAAGTCTTGTAATACGTAGTGTTAACGCCTGATGCCTCTGCTGCAATCTCGTTATCGCGGATGGCGAGAATAGCGCGTCCATGCCTCGACTTCATAAGAGTATGAATAGCAAAAATAGCAAGCGATACAACAATTGCCGTGTTCAGATAACCCGTATATGCAGGAATACCCGTGAGACCAGATGCGCCACCGGTAAGCTTGAATCCAAGGGCGGAGTCAATGTTAACCAGGACAACGCGGATGATTTCTGCAAAGCCCAAGGTAATGATTGCCAGGTAATCACCACGAAGACGCAGTGCTGGAATACCAATAACTACACCCATAAGAGCTGCGCAAATGCCGCCGAACAAAAGGCCAACCACAAAAAGAATTACTGCTGGTGTGGAGCCGGAGGCCATGGATTGAGCATCCAGTCCAAAGAGTGGCATCATGCGAATAATAAAGATTGCGCAGGCATAGCCACCAATGGACATGAAACCAGCGTGACCCAGAGGAAGCTGTCCCAGATATCCGGTAACAATGTTCAGAGAAACGGTCATCAGAACATAGACGCCGATTTGCTCAAAAACAACGGTCTGATAGCGAGAAATAAGACCCTCTCCTACCAGGAAGTTTCCACCAAAGACAAAGAGTGCAACAAGAATTGCATTGATGGCATAGCGAGCAGGCATAGTAAGCTCACGGCGCTGACCATCTTTTCCACCAAAACCAGTGACAATTACTGGGTTATGGTTGTTATCGCGTGGATACATTTTAGTCATGTGAGCCTCCTTACACTTTCTCGGTAACTGGTCGACCAAGCAGGCCAGTTGGTTTGACAACAAGAACAAGAATCAAGAGTAAGAAGACTACCGCGTCCTGCCAGACAGACAGGCCAAAGGCAGCAACAAAGACCTCGGAGAAGCCAACAATAAGTCCGCCAATAACAGCGCCTGGAATGGAGCCGATGCCGCCGAGAACTGCTGCGACAAATGCCTTGGTGCCCAGCATGACGCCCATGGTAGGAGAAACCTGCTGGTAAGCCATGGTGTAGAGAATTGCAGCAATGCCTGCCAGAGCGGAACCAACTGCAAAGGTAAAGCTAATAGTGCTATTGACGTTGACGCCCATCAGACGAGCAGCGCCCATATCCTCAGAAACTGCACGCATTGCCTTACCAAGACGAGTCTTCTGAACCAAAAGGGTCAGAACAACGGTTGCCACAATAGTAACGGCAACAGTCAAAAGTGCAGTGCCGGAAAGCGTCGAACCAAATACCTGAACAGTTCCCAGGTCAATGATGCTTGGAACAACCTTAGCGTCAGCACCAAGAAGCAGCTGAACACCATTTTCAAGTAGGTAAGAAACACCAATTGCGGTAATCAGAATAGAAAGCCTTGGAGCTTCTCTGAGCGGTGCGTAGGCAACCTTGTCGATGAGGACGCCAAGCAAAACGCAGCCAAAAATGGCGAGAAGAACGGCGATTGCAGGATTGAGTCCTAACTGAACAAGCGCAATCCAAGCAACGTAGGAGCCGAACATGATGATGTCACCATGTGCAAAGTTAAGAAGCAAGATGATGCCGTACACCATTGTGTAACCAAGCGCCACCAGTGCGTAAATACTGCCCAATTGAAGTCCATTGAGCACCTGAGTCAAAAACATCTGAGGTTCTCTTTTCTATGAAGGATTGATCGTGTCATAGATGGACTCTTTGCCATCTTTGAAGGTAATAATCAAGGTGGACTTCACTGGGTCACCTGTTCCCTGATATGAAAGGGTTCCAGTAACGCCTTCGACCACACCAGATGCAATAGCGTCAATAATTGCCTGCCTATACTCATTAGAGTTGTAGGTATAACCGCGTTTCTCGACGGTCTTAAGAGCGGAGCAAAGAATCATTGCTGCGTCATAGCCCAAAGAACAGAAGTTAGTTGGAGCCTCACCGTATTCCTCGGTATAAGCCTTAACAAAATGCTGAACTTTTTCATCTGGGTTTGAAGCAACAAAGGCAGAGCAATAGAAGCATCCTTCAAGGTCAGCCGCAGAAGCATAGTCCTGCTCGCCGCCAATGATGCCTGCCCAACCATCTGCGCCCATAAAAGGCTTTTTGCAGCCAAGCTGGCGAGCCTGCGTCACAATCTTGCCGTTATCCTGGTAATAGTTTGGAGCCAAAATGGCATCAGGATCCAGTCCAATAATGCTGGTGAGCTGGGCGTTAAAGTCAACAGCTCCCGTTGGATAGCCCTGCTGGGATACAACCTCAATGCCCAACTCACGAGCCCTCTGGACAAATGCGTTGTTTACGCCAATCTCGTAATCGCCACCAGAGTTAAAGATGGTTCCTACACGCTGATAGCCTTGTTTTTTAGCAAACTCTGCAAGAACAACGCCCTGGAATGGGTCGGTGACAGTAGCGCGGAACATGTTATTGCCGTGAGCAACAACGTCTTCTGCTGTTGCAGATGCCGTTACGCAAGGAATGTTGTCCAGAACCGATTTCTGCGCCAGTGCAATGGTTGGCGTTGAGGTAACGTCACCTAGAATTGCGCAGACGTTCTCGTCAAGCAGCTTGTTATAGACAAGAATGGCCTCAGTTGAATCGCCCTTCTCGTCCTCAGCTACAGGGACAATCTGGCGGCCACCAGCTCCACCATTCTTGTTGAATTCCTTGAGGTACAGCAAAATGCCACTACGCACCGCAAGGCCATACTGGGCAACGTCGCCGGTATACGGTCCCATCACGCCAACGTAAATGGAGTTAGGGTCTTGGTTCTTTGGCGAACAGCCTGCTAGAGCAAACGACCCCGCAATGGTCCCGGCCACCTCCAAAAAGCGTCGTCGCGTTAGCTTATGTGCCATATTCATCTCCTTTTCTCCATAGCGTTGAATATGTGACACAACACAATATGGCTGCAGCCCTTAAAAAAGAACCACAGCCAAAAAATGTTATCTAACTTGAAATAATTTTAGAGAAGCCGGATGTTTCTACGAGCTCCAGCCTTTCGCGACGGTTGCGCGGTTGTCTTCTGACTACCCGCAGCCGGCCTACGTGTGCTACCTACGCCTCACGTACCAGCGGAAGCTCACCAGCAAAGTGACGAGGCTTGTAAGAGGCCTTGTCTGCGCTGGTCTTCTCGCCAAGATCAAGCGAAGAAATCTTCTTCATCTTGCTGGTGCCGCCCTCAATGAGGCGAAGCAGCTCGCGCGTTGGTCTCTCGTCAGCCGCCTGAAGCTCAGCTGCCATCTCACGCTCAACCGCGTCAAAGATGTCCTGAACATGCGATGACGTATCGTTTGTAGCCTTGATCAGCGGCATTGCGGTTGATTGTGCAACCACACCAGCGTAATTTGGCTCGCGAGAAGGACGCATCTGAGCTGCGGTAACCTTGTGAGACGCAGCAGGTTTTGCACCCGACAACTCCACCGAGCTTGCAACTTCAGGCTCAGCAGCGGCCTGACCAATGAGCGGCAGCTGCACTGGATGATACTTGCGCATCTGCTGCTGATCATGGCGAGCTAGATGCTCGTCCATTGCAGCCAGCGCAAGCGTCCAATCATCAGCATGCTCAAGCTCGTCAATCGTACGCTTCTCAGGGAAGACTCCCTGGTCAACGTAAGAGATACGGCTAGAAATATCAGCAGCATGATTAGTGAAGTCTTCAGGAATAGCCTCGGCACCAATCTCAGCAATACCAAAATCGCGCGTAATGGACTCTTCGCCTACAGCCTTAGTCCACCAAGCTGTACCAACGTCACCAACTGTTCCGTCAGCACGCTCGATAATGGGCAGACCGTCCATAGGATCTTTCCCCAAGCGCTCAAGAAGTACCGCAGCAGCACCCTTTGCACGTGCAACGGTACGCTCGCGCCAGCTCAAAAGCTTGGTGTAGTTCTCTGCAATCTGCGCGTAGTCGTTTGTAGAGTGCGCAGGAGCCTTCTTTGCACGAACGGGAAGAACACCCTCAGCAGTCGTGCTTACAATCTGCGCCTTCTTTGCAGGTAACTTGGCAGGCTGGACAGGCAGCTCAGCAGACTGAACACGGATGGAACCAGTCATATCCCACTGAGAAGCCCTCATGTGCTTTGGCTTGTACGCAGCAATCGAGCGCCTTGAAGAGTCCAGCGGAATCACAATGCTCTCTTCTGGCGAGAAGTTCGATGCAGCTGAGACCTGCTTTGAAGATAGAGCCTCATCTGAGCTCCGGAACGTTGCAGCTGACTGGCCCTTTGCTTCTACTTCATCGATTTTCTCGCCACGATTTACCGAGCGAGAGACTACCAAGGCCGCACCAGAAATGACTGCAACCGCAGCAAGTCCCACTCCAATGCCTGTAAAGATTGCACCAAGAGGCGTTTGGCGAATTTCATTAGCGGTAAGGGCATACGCAGATGCTGGCTCTGCTACCAGAACCAGTCCACTGAGCAGGCCGGCGACTACTGCCGGATTCCTACCTTCTGTCATACAAACTCCCCCTACAAACGCTAAGAAGATGTATGAAGACACACGCTAAATTTGCATATGCTACTAAACCCAATACGGGCGACGTGAGCAACGGGTGGGCTTCATTTCATCTTTGTGTAATCCGCTGCAACACATAATTGTGCTGTTAGAAATGACTATAGCGTAATTCATTATTTTTTACAGCGTCATTAAAACTTTTTCATAATTCTTCAGCAGTTATTCAACAAAAATGGCGAGAAAAAAGAAGTGATTCCCAACAATGATTGGAAAGCACTTCTTGCGTCATCTTTAAATCTGACTAATTCTGTGGATAGTCAGACTGTGCAGCCTTCTTTGCAGATCTAATCAGGAAGTCCTGGTTATTGTCGGTCTGCTTAAGACCACTGATAAGAGCAGTAGTTGCACGTTCAGTGTTATTGAAGCCTGCAAGAATACGGCGAACGCCCCATACCATAGGCTGAAGCTCTGGCTTAATAAGCAGATCCTCATTACGAGTACCAGAAGAAACAGGATCAATAGCTGGGAAGATACGACGATCTGCAAGATCGCGATCAAGCTTAAGCTCCATGTTGCCGGTGCCCTTGAACTCCTCGAAGATAACCTCATCCATCTTGGAGCCTGTATCTACCAGGGCAGACGCAATAATAGTGAGCGAGCCGCCGTTCTCGATGTTTCGAGCTGCACCCAAGAACTTCTTTGGTGGATACAGAGCTGCGGAGTCAACACCACCAGAAAGAATACGACCAGAAGCAGGAATAGCCAGGTTGTATGCACGAGCAAGACGTGTGATGGAGTCCAGAATAACCACAACGTCCTGACCCATCTCAACCAGACGCTTTGCTCGCTCAATGACGAGCTCCGAGACAACGGTGTGATTCTCTGCTGGCATATCAAAAGTTGAAGCAACAACGGTGCCCTTGATGGAGCGCTCCATATCTGTAACTTCCTCAGGGCGCTCGTCTACCAAGAGGCAGAAGAGGTGGACCTCAGGATTGTTGGTGGTAATAGACTGGCAAATGCGCTTCAAAATGGTGGTCTTACCTGCCTTTGGAGGCGAGACAATCAAACCACGCTGACCCTTACCAATAGGAGCCACCAGATCAATTGCACGGCCCGTAATGGAGTCTTTACCGTGCTCCATAGTAAGAGGCTGGTCTGGGAAAATAGGGGTCAGGTCTTTGAAGCGAGGACGGTCCTTAAGACCCTCAACTTCCCCACCGTTGACCTGGGTAACCTTAAGCAGTGGTGGATACTTGCTATTTACGCGTGCAGGTCCCACCATACCCAAGACGCTATCACCCGGGCGCAGACCAAGATTTCTAATAATCTGCTGGTGGACAAAGGCGTCGTCATCGCCTTCCATATAATTGCCTGTACGAATCCAGCCGTAGCCTTCGTTACTAATCTGAAGAATACCCTCAACAGTCTTAAAACCCTCAGCAGCTGCAGATGCAGCGTATACAAGCTCAATTAAATCGGACTTATGAACGCCTGCGTACTCAATACCCAGCTCAGTTGCTTTAGCACGAAGCTCAGAAAGCTTCATCTCTTGCAGAGCCTCTTTGGAAAGCGATGGCTCGCTTGCCTGGCCCTGCTTGCGATTCTTGTTGCGCTGGTTGTTCTGTCTACGATCGCGAGAAGGACGCTCCTGGTTGTTGGCGTGTGCGTTTTCCTGTGTCTTCTCGCCCTCCTGAGCCGCTTCTTTTAGCTCGGCATTACGATGTCGACGACGTGCTGCGCTCGTACGAGAACGTCCTGGACGCTCTGCTGGAGCTGCATCGGAATCTGCTACTGCACCAGAAGCCTGCTCCTGAGCTGCACCATCCTGCTGCTCAACACTACCCTGCTCTTCAGCAAAGTTCTTCTGAGCCGCATTGTCATTCTGGCCAGCTGCACCCTCTGCCTCTGCTTTAGTGAAGGCAGGAGCCGGGGTTACCTCCGCAGAAGGCTGAGTTGCGTCCTGAACAATCTTGGTAAGGCGATCAGTGTCAACAACGTCAGAAGAAACCTTGCCACCCGCCTGGACCTGAGCCAGGACCTCTGCCTGTGCAACTTCAAGGGCACGCTCATGAAGAGCACGCTCTTCCATCTCTTCTTTACTAGGACGACCACGACGGCGCTTTGGTGGCTCTGTAATGCCTGCTGCGTTCATAGCCTCTGCCACAACAGCCTCTACCGCACGACGTGCCTCAGTCTCTTTTTTAGTTGGACGACCACGACGACGCTTTGCAGCAGATGAATTAGAGGCCTTTTCTTCAGTTGCCTCAGAATTGGTATTTTCTGAAGTTGAATTTTCTGAATTACTATTTTCACTCTTACGAGGTCTACCACGTCTACGTGGTGCTGGAGTATTTTCTACATCATTTAAAGAATCATTTTGGACCGAAGATGTTTCGTCCGACATGTACAAACCTCTCTGTTTGCTCATCAAAATAATCTGTAAAAATACGTGAGAAATATGATGAAGGGATAACAAACAAAATCAAATAGGTGCAAATCCAAAAGGAATATACCACGAAAATGCCCGCCTTATGATGAAAAAATAAATAAAATTCACCATAAAACGGGCAAATGGGGATTTATAACCACTAACCCTTAAACCTCGAGAAATCCATCTTCTAGATTTCTTTAATCTGCATAAATCATTTAAACAGCTGTGCGACTCTTTCTTTTTACAACAATATCTTCAATTTGCTGAACGATTTCTTTGATATACGTCTTGCCTTGAGGCGTGAGCTCAACCATAGTTACTCTTCTTGAAAGAGCATCATCATGTTTGCGCTGTACCAGGCCACTTTCTGCCAAAGCAGTAAGAGACATAGAAACCGTTGGCTGCAAAAGACCAAGCGCGTCAACAATCTCTGTAATTGAAAGAGCGTCTTTAGGAGAATCTAGAATTGCAAGAAGCACCATATCTGCTGCCCTGCAATACAGAGCTCCCATAGCGTCAACATACATGACGATGCGCTCAAACGAAGTACGTGAAAGTGCCTGGCCGGGCGCAATACGAGCACAGGTAAGCTTGGACAGCTCCTCAACTGCTTCTACACCCTTTTCTGTGATGATACACACTACGTTGCGTCGATCAATGGCGCCTTCATCTCTCTTGATGAAACCAAGCCTTGCCAGGTGCGAGGTACGATGAGTAATCGTAGGACGAAGAGCACTCTGATACTCGGCAATTTCTGAAGTCTTAACAGGAGCACCCTTCACATTGAGGCGACACAAAATAGCAAACTCTTCAAACGTGAGTCGTCTGTTAGCAGGCACCACTCTTCTAACCAAGTTGTAAGACCTGCGAATGGACATGTACTCGCGAAGTTCCATAGAGACCTCCACTCTTATGCCCGAACCATTTACTATTTGCTCGCATAATGAGTATACCCCTAAAAAACACGTGTTAACGTGGGGACAAAACAATAGTTAGTCAAAAATATGTTAGAAAATGGTGCTTATATGACATCAAAATAGGCTTTTATATGCTGAAATATAAAATTTAAGTAATAAATATTAATTTTATTATCTATTTTATACATTAAAAAATTTTTTACATAACGGAGAAATATGTAAATTATCTGGAGAAATTCACTAAAGATACCGTGCAGGTATTCAATACTTGCACGGTATCATGACAAAACAACATAGTTAGCTATCGTTTACATTGCCTCAGGAGCAGAAACACCAATCAGATCAAGAGCAATTGCAAGTACGCGACGAGTTGCATCACACGCAGCAAGACGAGCCTTAGAAAGCTCTGCGTCCAGTGGGCGTCCTTCAGAAGGAAGTACCTGGCAAACGGTATAGAATGCGTGGAACTGGCCAGCAAGCTCTTCAATGTAATGCGTAATACGGAATGGTGCCCTATCGCGAGCACAACCCTCAACAAGACCTGGGAACTCAAAAAGCTTACGGGCAAGCGCCTGCTCGGCGTCTTCAGAGAGCAGACCAAGATCAACCTCAGATCCAATAGCCTTATCTGCAACAGAGTCCATACCAAGTGCCTTTGCCTCATCAAGGTCAACGCCAGCAGCGCGGCGCAAAATAGAACAAATACGAGCGTGAGCATACTGAACGTAATACACGGGATTAGAGCTGTCCTGACGCTTTACCTGCTCAATGTCAAAGTCAATCATCTGGTTGGAAGACTTTGAAACAAGGGTGTAACGCGTTGCATCAACACCAACCTCGGCGAGAAGCTCGTCAAAGTGGATACCAGTTCCCTTACGCTTAGACATTCTGACGGCAACGCCGTTTCTGAGCAGGTTAACCAGCTGGCCAAGCAAAACCTCAAACTGAGTTGGATAACCAAGAGCCGTTGCAGCAGAGCGAACTCGTTGAATATATCCGTGATGATCTGCTCCCCAAATATCAATAACGTGGTCAACACGCTGGAACTTATTCCAGTGGTATGCAACGTCGGAAGCAAAATAGGTATACTCGCCATTTGTTTTGATGAGTACACGGTCCTTATCGTCACCAAAATCAGTGGAACGGAAGAACAGTGCACCCTCATCAGAACGATAGAGGTATCCAAGCTTATCAAGGGCATCAAGTGCGCGGTCAACAGCGTCTTTACCCTGGTCATCCTTAACATACAAAGAACGCTCGGAGAACCAAACGTCAAAGTCAGCACGAGCATTGTGGCAGGTATTTTTGATGGACTCAAGCATCATCTTGTAGCCGCGCTCGCGGAACTCTGCCATGCGCTCATCTTCAGATTTGTCTGCCCAGACCTCTCCGTCATTTTTAAGGAAGAAAAGTCCCAGGTCAACAATGTAATCTCCAGCGTATGCATTGCCGCCAAGAGAGTTAATGAACTCGTCAGTAAATGGATGATTCTCTGGATGAGCATCGTCTTCATCTGCAACGTAAGCATTGCGATCTTCTGCAAGCACCTGAGCAGCTGCATCAGCGTCAATGTCACGCTTCTGCATGATGTCAATAAGCTGCAGGTAGCGCTTAGAGATGGAGTGACCAAAGACGTCCATCTGAGAGCCATGATCGTTGACGTAGTACTCGCGCTCAACCTCATAGCCTGCAAAGGCAAGAATGCGGCTTAGAGAATCTCCAAGAGCAGCCCAGCGCCCATGACCAATATGCAGAGGACCAACAGGGTTTGCAGAAACGTACTCTACCTGAACCTTTTGGCCAGCGCCAAAAGAAGAACGTCCAAAGTCTGCGCCCTGCTCGCGAACAGTGTTAAAAATCTCATTGCCCGCAGCAGTAGACAAATAGAAGTTCACAAAACCAGGACCCGCAACCTCAACGCGCTCAATCTGAGCGTCCTTGGCAATATGTGCCACAAGAGCTGTTGCAATATCACGAGGAGCCTTGTGTGCCAGCTTTGCAGAACGCATTGCAACCGTAGAAGACCAATCACCATTTGATGAATCCTGTGGACGCTCAAGCCCCACATCATCAATCTGGAATTCAGGCAACTCACCCGCAGCCTGGGCATCTGCCAAGGCTTGACGTACAAGTTCCTCGATCTTCTCGCGCATGGTTCTCCTTTAAATTTAGTGCACGTGTGCAGCGCAATTACGTAGTTGGTTGTGTAGCTTCTGAAGGACTACTCAGTTTCCTCGGAAGATTTTACCTGATGTTGAGCAGCAAGTTCGTGACGCAAATTGGCCAGACCGCGCTCAAGACCCACAGGATAAATCTGAGGATTCAAGAAACGCGTATACGCTGCGTCCAGGCGCATGAGTGCCGCGTGACAACGGTCGCGAGCAACCTCAATAGACTCGCTCTCCCCTACACGCTTGCCGCCTTCTACCAGCCTTACCATCAGCTCGCGAGAAGTTCCTTCAAGCTTGTGAGTTGAATACGGGTCAATAATGTCGACAACAGTTGCCTTAGACTCTGGACTCTTGGTTACCAGGTAATCTGGGTCAAAAATCATGTCACCTGCAGGGCAGCCGTTTGCATCGTAGAAGCGGCGAATGTGCTGAATACCTGGGACGGTACGCTTGTAAGCCATCTCGGACAGCTTGATAACAGGAGTCCAAGGCTCATCCGCAGACTGACGGCGAGCAGTTAACTTGTAGACGCCACCAAGAGAAGGCTGAGGATCGCAGGTAGCAAGCTTGGTACCAACACCAAAGGCGTCAATAGGTGCGCCCTGAGCAAAGAGCGACTGGATGGTGTACTCGTCAAGGTCATTTGAAACAGAAATCTTGATGTAAGGAAGGCCGGCCTCGTCAAAAGCCTTACGAGCCTCCTTGGAAAGGCGTGCGAGGTCTCCAGAGTCAATGCGGACAGCGCTTAAGCGCTCGCCACGCTCTTCCATCTCTTTTGCCACAATAATGGCGTTCTTGATGCCTTCGTGAACATCATAGGTATCAAGCAGAAGTGAGCAGTTAGTTGGGCTAGATTTTGCAAACGCTCTAAAAGCGTCAAGCTCAGTGTCAAACGACATTACCCAAGAGTGTGCATGGGTACCAAAGACAGGAATGCCATAAATTTTGCCGGCAAGGACATTTGAAGTACTTGAAGCACCCGCAATATAGGAAGCACGAGCAACTGCCAAGCCACCATCTGGACCTTGCGCACGACGCAGACCAAAGTCAGAGACGGGATTGCCCTGAGCTGCCTTGATAACACGCGCGCACTTAGTTGCTGCCAGAGTCTGGAAGTTGACCAGGTTGAGCAAAGCGGTCTCAATGAGCTGACAGTCAACAATGGAGCCCTCAACGCGAACCATAGGCTCACGTGGGAAAACAAGCTCTCCCTCGGGGATTGCATCAATGGTTACATTGAGCTTGTGGTTGCGCAAAAACTCAAGGAATGCTGGCTTAAAGAGACGACCGCCACCTGGAGAATTAATGCTTGCCAGGTAGTCAATATCGTCGTCTTCATAGATAAAGTTTTCAACTAAGTCAGCAATTTGACCAGTACCACAAGAAATTGCAAATCCGCCATTAAAGGGATTCTCGCGGAAGAATGCGGTAAAGCATGCCTCTGCATCAACAAGATCGGCTTCCCAATAACCCTGAGCCATTGTGAGCTCATACAAGTCTGTATTAAGGCTTACGTCCGAAGGCTTGGTACGATCAGTGAGTGACATAGTTGCTCTTTTCGATTGGTCAAAAACTGACGGTGAGACGATATATCTAGAGTAGCAGTCCTACAAAATAAATTGGCTTACAACAAAGATAACTGCGAGAATTACCACAGTTCCAATAACAATTTTTTGTCCCAAAGGCATTTTGATGTCTTCGTCGTCCTCATCTGGCTCCATGAGAGCACGGCCCTTTGCGCGCTGCTCCTGAATGCGACGAATTTGCTCAGCCTCCTGCTGAGCTGCCTGACGTGCAGCACGCTGCTGAGCTTCAACAAGCTGGGCGTCTTCAGCGGCGGTCGCCTCTGCTTGTGCTTGCACTTCTGCTTGGGCTGCACGGGTCTTCTCGGCACGCAGCGCCTCGAGCTCAGCGCGCTCTTTCTCTGCGCGAAGAGCCTCGAGTTCCCTGCGCTCTTTCTCTGCGCGAAGCGCTTCCAGCTCGGCGCGCTCCGCGTCCGTGAGCGCAGCCGCCTGTGGCGGAGGGGTGGTTTGGAGCTCTTCGGGTTTCTCGACAGACATGGTTACTCCTCGGTTGGTGTATCGGGGATGCTTGTGATGGTGCGGGTTGAAGCGTCGGTGGCGCGGGCGTCGGCGGTGTTGTTACGAGCCGTGCGAAGTTTGAGTGCGGGACCCTCAACACCTGTTGCGTCAAAGGCTGGCACAAAACTCTCGGAGACGGTTCCACCCTCCTGCCACCACAGGTTCTCAAAGCCCAGGTCATCCGCATGGCAGAGTACCAACTCGTACTCCTCGTCAGAAAGCGTTCCAGAAAGCGGACCGCCAGCTGCACGCATGCGCTCATTAGGCGTGTACTGATTCATGATTGATACGTCTACATCATTATGACAAAGATTCCAGACGCGGTTGAGCACCTCGCAGGAATCGTCCGCGTGCGTGGGCATGACCAGGTGGCGCACAATGATGCCCTGCAACATGCGACCGTCAACGTCCAGCTTGCGACCGCCACGACTCATCACCGAGTCATACATAACCTCAAGTGCCGCCATAGACATCTCTGGATAATCTGCTGCGTACGAAAGCTCTTTTGCCAGCGCGGGGTCAGCGTACTTGACGTCCGTCAGCCAAATATCAATGACGCTCGAGACTTTCTGTACCACCTCTGGCAACTCGTATCCCGAGGTATTGCACACTATTGGGAGCGTCAATCCCGCCTCTTTTGCCAGCGTTACCGCCTCAATAATGTGTGGCGAGAAGTGCAAAGGAGTTACAAGGTTGATGTTGAGCGCACCCTGAGCTTGCAGTTCAAGCATCATTTGGGCAAGTCGCTCAGTTGTGACTGGCTTGCCAAAACCTTCTTGCGAGATCTGGTGATTCTGGCAGAACACGCATCTGAGCGGGCAACCTGTGAAGAAAATTGCGCCTGATCCGGCCTCGCCCGAGATGGGAGGCTCCTCCCAAAAGTGTAGCGCAGAACGAGCCACACGAATGGTGCTTGAAGCTCCACAAAGGCCCGCTTTACCGGCGTTTCTTTGAGCATGGCAACGCCTTGGGCAGAGTTCACAGACGTCGTAGGCAGAAAACGTAAGGGTATTAGGTGATGGTGCACTACCCAAGGGTTTCTCGCCTCCCGTCGTATCTGCCCAGGCAGATGGTGGTATAAAAAACGCGCAGGGTCTCTGCGCGCGTCAAAGTCATGGTGGAGATAAAGGGATTCGAACCCTCGGCCTCTGCCTTGCGAAGGCAGCGCTCTCCCAACTGAGCTATATCCCCGTTGCGGTACTTATTGTGGCAATCAGGGGCAGGTATGTCAATGATTATGCGAGCGGAATGAGCGACTGTAGGCTTGCGAGGAGGCTCGTGGCGTTTTCGCGGATCGTCGCGACTCTTCCGCGAGCCACCGGGGTACTTCCGTAGGCCGCCGGCGCTCTCCTAGACCATCGCGACTCTTCCGCGAGCCGTCAGAGCTTTAACACAGACTGCCGAGGCAGAAAAATATCCTTCCCCGCAGTCATCTATGAACCCACCTTCATAAGGTGGGCGCCGCGCTCGAGCGTTCCAGCTTCCTTAACAACGAAGGATGCCTGTACTGAACACGAGATTAGGCTCCCTGAAAAAACTTGTCGGTTCACCCAGTTTTGACCGCGGGAAAAGGACAATTCTTACTATAAAGAGATTATAAAAAGATTAAAGTCTTGACTTGTTTTTTAATGAGCAGCACAATTAAATGGTATGGATTTTAGCAGTTAAATACTGTTTTTTATTGAAGGGTAAGCGGCTTGAACCTCTGGGTAACCATGTTTTGTGTTTTCCTCTCAGCTGGTCTTGGTTCAGCTCTGATTACCCCTGCCGTTCGTCAACTAGCTTGGAAACTTGGAGTTGTCGATAAACCCTCTGCACGTCGAGTCAATAAAAAACCTATTCCTCGCATGGGCGGCGTTGCAATTTTCTTTGGGTTAGCCGTTGCTATGCTGGTGCGTTATGGCGTTGAAGCAATTATTGGACATGCAGAAATCACCCTTTCTTCTCGCTATTATCTCAACGTCAACTTCTGGATTGTTGGCGCTGCATTTGCGGTAATTTTCTTGACCGGCTTGCTCGACGACATTTTTTCTCTCAAGCCTATTCAGAAACTCGCTGGTCAGATAATTGCAGCAAGCATCGCGGCTGCGGGCGGCCTGATTATCGGTAACGTTGTTGATCCGTTTTCCGCGTACGGCTTTGTGGATCTTGGATGGCTCGCCTACCCAGCAACCGTCATTTACCTGGTTGCTTACGCCAACATCATCAACCTTATCGACGGCCTTGACGGACTTTCTTCAGGTATTACGTGCATTGCCTCTACCACTATGTTTGTGCTTTCCATTTGGGCGGGTCGCTTCGATGCAGCGCTTTTAAGTGCAGCAATCGCAGGCACCACACTTGGATTTTTAGTTCACAACTCGTATCCCGCAACTATTTTCATGGGCGATTCTGGTTCGCTAACCTTGGGATTTGCTCTGGGAACAATTTCGCTTTTGTCTGTCACTCGTTGGGCAGGACTCACAACCATCATTGTTCCTCTCGTCGTTGCAGGTATTCCGATCATCGATACCTTCTCCGCGATTGTTCGCCGTACCCGCGCGCACGTCAGTTTTGCTACTGCCGACCGCGGACACATCCATCACCGCTTAATGGCTCATGGGTATAACCAGCGACAGGCAGTTCTTTTGATGTACGGCTGGACTTCTCTCTTGTGCGTTGGCTCGCTCATTATGACGCAGGTCAATACGCTGCCTCGTATTGCAATTTTTGTCATGCTACTTACTATGTCTGCTTTCTTTGCAAAGTACCTGCATCTTTTTGAGCCTGTTCTGCTTCACCATACTGATCCAAAGACTGGTGAAGATGAACTCATTACCCCTAAAGATCCAGACTTCGACGAAGAGATTAAGCAGCTACACGAAGAAGAGCACGAGCATCTCGAAGAGCTTATCCACAGAGATCACAAGAGCGAATAACTGGGAAAGAGCTGCTCACGCATCGGTTTTTCGTGCGTCTGCGATTACGTCTACGGCTGCGGCTGCGACTGCACGGGTTTCTTGGCCTCTGAGCTGCGCGTTCTTCTCGCCAAGTGCGCAAATGACACACTCTTCTCACTAAGGTCGACTTTGCAACATTACGCGCCTGAAAAGTGCAAAGAATCTGTATTTGAGGCACAGATTCTTTGCAGAAATCAGGCAAATCCACAGTTTCTTTTACATTTTTAGGCAAAAGTTACAGATTCTTTGAAGAAATCAGGCACGTGAAAGATAGGAGCTTCGGCCCTAAATTTTTGAGCCTGAAAGCTGCATCATGTCTGAGTGAATTTACTCAGACATGGCGAGAAAAACCGGCAAAACTACTCAGACTTCATGTACTTTTCCGGCAAATTGCTCAGACATGGCGAGAAAATCAGGCTCGCCGGGACGTCAACGGAGCACCATGGTCGCACCAGGGTTTCTCACCAAAAGAAAACCCCGCACATCCAAAAGGACATACGGGGTCTAGCTATCTAGCTGTAATGAAATTGCTCAGTGCAAGCTGAAGTTACTCAGCAAGTGCCTTCTTAGCGATCTCTGCAAGATCTGCGAAGCCCTGCTCGTCAGAGTAAGCAATCTCTGCGAGAACCTTGCGGTCAAGCTCAACACCAGCAAGCTTGAGGCCGTGCATGAACTTGCTGTAAGAAAGGTCGTTGATGCGTGCTGCAGCGTTGATACGCTGAATCCACAGTGCACGGAAATCACGCTTCTTGTTACGACGGTCACGGTAAGCATACTGACCAGAATGCTGTGCCTGCTCCTTCATACCACGGAAGGTACGAGAGGAAGTTCCGTAATAACCCTTTGTGCGCTCGACGAGCGTCTGACGCTTCTTGCGACCAGCAACTGCGCGCTTAACTCTTGCCATATCTAATCACTCCTTGTTATTTGATCTGGTGGGTGGCGCGCTTAGTTCTTAGCGCCCATACGCTGAGAAACTACTGCTGCATCGCCAGCGGAAAGAACAGCTTCTTTACGGAAGCCACGGATACGCTTCTGGGACTTCTTGGTAAGAATGTGGCTCTTAAAAGCCTTAGCACGCATAATCTTGCCAGTACCGGTGCGGCGGAAACGCTTAGCCGAACCCTTGTGCGTCTTCATCTTAGGCATACTACTTCTCCTCCTGTGTGGTGCCATCCTCAGCACCCTCGGGCTTCTCGTCAAACGCTCCCTTGATTGGAGCAACGAGCATGTGCATGTTACGGCCTTCAATGAGCGGTTTCTGCTCAATTGTGGCAAAAGGCTTCAAATCTTCAGCAAGGCGATCAAGTACAATACGGCCCTGCTCTGGGTGAGCCATCTCGCGTCCACGGAACATGATGGTGATCTTGACGCGTGCTCCCTTCTTGAGGAAGCGCAGTACGTGACCCTTCTTGGTCTCGTAATCGCCCACATCAATCTTTGGGCGGAACTTCATCTCTTTGACTTCGATCTTGACCTGGTTCTTGCGAGCTGCCTTGGCCTTGCGAGCCTGCTCATACTTGAACTTACTGTAATCAAGAATCTTGCATACAGGAGGCTCGGCATTTGGAGCAATCTCTACGAGATCAAGACCGTGCTCACGAGCTCTCTTCATTGCATCATTGACGCCAAAAAGACCAAGCTGACTACCATCAGCGTCAATAAGACGGCACGTGCGAGCAGTGATTTCCTCATTAATGCGAGGACCATCGTTCTTGGCTATCTTGTACACCTTCCCTCTTGGACAATTGCTTGTCCGCCAATAAAAAACCCAGTGCACAAGCAACTGGGAGACAATACGCACAGGTAGCGTGCGAAGGTTAAATTGTCTGACCAGACAGCTGCTTTTGCGCTGTGTAGGTGGGGACTCACGTTCAATCCCGCTTCAAAAGTACTTTGTAAGGTTACCTCTAACAAGAAGACATTACAAGTACCAAGTTAGATATGACGAGAAATTCACATCTAGCTTAAACTTTTAGCTGGTGCCCGAGGTGGGACTTGAACCCACACGAGTTTCCTCAAAGGTTTTTGAGACCTCCGCGTCTGCCATTCCGCCACTCGGGCTAAAAAGTTTGCATAGGTACTATACCGCACCTATGCAAATCTGTCTTGCTAAATCATCAAAGTTATAGCTGATTTAATCCTGTAAGAAAGGGTTAGTTGCTATCTCTGCCTCAAGAGACGTTTGATTTCCATGTCCTGACAAAATAATGGAGGTTGGATCAAGCTCTGTCTTGATGCGGTTCAGAGAAGCTTTGAGGGTTTCAAAGTTGCCGCCTGGAAGGTCTGTTCTTCCTGCAGAGCCCTGGAAAAGCGTATCGCCTACAAAAACGGCGCCAGTAGCAGTTCCCTCACCCACCAAAACAATACCGCCAGGAGTGTGGCCTGGAGTTTCCATAATCTTGAACTGTGCAGTTCCAACAGAGAGAACATCTCCCTCGTGGAGAAAACCGTCTGGCTCTGGGGCATCATCATAAATCTCGTTTGAGTTATGAGCCCTCTTTGCGAGCTCATTATCTGCTTCGTTGATGAGGTACTGAGCGCCAGGCACAGCAAACTTCAAAGCCTTAACACCGCCAACGTGATCAGCATGACCGTGAGTAGCAACAATGTACTTAAGCTCAAGGTTCAAGAGCTGTGCAGCAATCTCTGCACCCGATGCACCGGCATCAATAATCATGCACTCATTACCAGAAACGTAAATGTAGCAGTTAGTCTCAAGAGGACCTACTTTGAAGACGCCAATCTGGTCTTTTGCGTGATGGCAACCACCATGACCGTGATGACCGCAGCAACCGCCATGACCATGCTCACCGTGGCCATGCTCGCCATGATGACCGCAGCAGCCGCCGTGTCCGTGCTCTTCCTCGTGATTGTGGCCGCAAGAGCAGCCCTCATTTTGATTAGCCATAAAGTCTCCTTCTCATCTGATTAGCGCCTTCACCTGGCATAATACGACGAGCGTCGTAGACAGAAGGCACGCGAGTTACAAATGCAAATAAGGTGTCAAGCAAGCTGGTGTCAGAGATAGAAACCAAGAAACGCATACGTACTACGCCCTGCTCGCCCACTTGTGTAGCTGCAGAAAGAATGTTTGCGCCAGCGTCAGACAGCGCAACCGTGACGTCCTTAAGAAGGCCCATACGGTCCGTTGCCTCAACGACAATCTCTACCCTAAACTCAGTAGCGCCGCTGGCGTCCCAAGAAACAGGAATGATACGCTTTGGATCGTTAAGCAGGTCTTTAACGTTAGGGCAATTGGCGCGGTGAACAGAAACGCCACGACCGCGTGTAATGAAGCCCACAATATCGTCACCTGCAACAGGATTGCAGCAATGCGCCAGATGAACAAGCAAATCTGGATCGCCGTTTACCACAACGCCGCAGTTAGACTTCTTGGGACGACTACCCTTGGCGGTACGAGAAATAACGTAGGAGCGAACCAAAGGCTGATCGTTTGCAATTGCCTTGTTCTTCTCCTGAAGACGCGCGGCGTTGCGCTCTTGCTCAGTAACAACCTCGGGATTTTTCTCCTCCAAGATTTCGCTCACGCGATTAACAACCTGCTTAGCAGACTGATTACCTGCACCAATTCCCGCAAACAGGTCATCTACGCTGCGATAATCAAACTGCTCGGTGAGCTGATCAAGCGCCTTAATGGTTCGCGTAGCGCTGATGCCATAGCCACGCTTGCGCAACTCTTTTGCAAGCTCAGAACGACCGCGTTCGGCATCGTCAGACTTGTTCTCTTGCGAGAAATACTTACGGATCTTTGCACGTGCAGACGGCGTTTTTACCAGCGTCATCCAGTCGCGAGAAGGGCGAGCATTCTTGTTAGTCAAAATCTCAATGCGGTCACCCATCTGAAGCGTATGTGTCAGCGGAACAACGGAACCGTTAACACGCGCGCCAACACAGTGATTACCAACCTCAGTGTGGACAGCGTAAGCAAAGTCCAGAGGTGTTGAATTGACGCGCAAGCTCATAACCTCGCCTTTTGGCGTGAAAACAAAAATCTCATGCTCAAAGAGGTCTACGCGCAAGTTATCCAAGAATTCGTGAGGATCGTCAATATCGTCTTCAACGGCCCAGTCAAGACTGCGGCGAATCCAGTTGATAGTTGAGTCAATAAGCTTGTCTTCAGTGGACATCTTGCCCTTTGAATTGCCCTGCTCCTTATACAGCCAGTGAGCAGCAATACCGTACTCAGATGCCTCGTGCATCTCGGCGGTTCTAATCTGAATCTCAATAGGGCGACCATCAGGGCCAATAACTGTTGTGTGTAAGGACTGATAGAGATTTGCCTTTGGCGTTGCAATATAGTCCTTAAAACGACCAGGCATTGGATGCCATAGCGCATGGATAGCGCCCAGTGCTGAATAGCAATCGCCTACAGAGTTTGTAATAACGCGCAAGGCGATAAGATCGTAGATGTTGGAGAACTCCCTGCCCTTGCGGACCATCTTTTGATAAATGGACCACAGGTGCTTAGGACGTCCCGTAATCTGGAAGTCAGTAAGACCGGCAGCATTAAGCTCATCAGTCAGAGTCTTTTTAGCGTTGTTGAGGTCATTCTCTCTTTGTGCACGAGAGTCAGAGACCATGCGCGCAACACGCTGGTACTCCTCTGGTTCAAGCCAGAAGAAGGACAAATCCTCAAGCTCCCACTTAACCGAAGAGATACCCAGACGGTCAGCAAGTGGTGCATACACGTCCATGGTTTCTCGCGCCTTAAACAGACGACGATCCGGTGGAAGTGCTGCCAGCGTACGCATGTTATGAAGACGGTCAGCAAGCTTGATGATAACAACGCGGATGTCCTTTGACATAGCAAGGAACATTTTGCGCAGGTTAAGCGCTTGTTTCTCGTCCATTGAACTGACTTCGATGGACGTAAGTTTTGTGACGCCGTCAACAAGCTCGGCGACTGACTTACCAAAGCGAGAAGAAATTTCATCTAGTGAGGCAGACGTATCTTCTACGGTATCGTGCATGAGGGCAGCGCAGATGGTGTCTTCATCCATATGAAGATCGTGCGCAAGAATAAGGGCCACTTCAACTGGGTGGTTGATATAGGGTTCACCGGAACGGCGACGCTGGTCTCTATGGTAGTCAGCAGCAAAGGCATACGCGGCAGCAACCTTTGCCTGGGCTTCCTCTGGTAAATATGTGCGCACGGCTCCCTCAAGCAGACGGTAATTATCCGCGCCGGGTGCCTTGGCCTCTTTTGTGGTCCTCTCGTCACTCATCAGAGGACTCCCTTCCCCCATCAAACGTTGAACCAATTTCTGGAACGATGGGTTTTGTTATAGCATCTGCCAGCTCATCTGGTGAAGCAGAAAGTACCCACTGAGCAAATGATTCAAACTCAGCGTGCGCTTTAAGCCCCTCAGCGTAGCGTGCAGACTCCAGCAAGTCCATGTGCGAAGCTTGACTATTGACGGAGATTGTTCGCGTTTGATCAAATCCTTCAATGCTAATAAACCCTAGCTCAGCAAAAACGTCAAGTGCAACACGAACGGTTTGCTCGTCAGCCTTAGATCGCGGGTCAATTTCTAGCGCCATCTGCGCAATATCTTCATCAGTGAGTGCTGAATCAGCTGTCTGAGCACCAAGCTTTGGCTGCAGTGCCGTAAGCGCGCGGTAAACAGCTACCAGGGCTTCTCGCTGTGGTGCATGAGAAGAAAGGATGCGCTCGTTAACGCGCATGTCATGTGCGTCAAATAGCATCTGGATTACAGAAGGTTTACCGTCTCTACCTGCGCGTCCGCTCATCTGATTGAAGGCAACGCGACCAAACGGCAGGTGATACAGGATAACCTGGCGAATATCAGAGATATTGACGCCTTCGCCAAATGCACTGGTAGCAATGATGCAACAAACGTCTCCACGCCTAAAAGCGCGCTCAACGTTCTTGCGTATCTGAGGCGTTAGGCCCGCATGATAGAACGCAATCTTGTGACCAAGTTCTGGAATACGATGGCGTAGCATACGCGTCAAAGCCTGCGCTTGCTCCCTTGAATTGACGTAGACAACCGTTTTTGTGCCGTCTGACACAAGAGAAAGCAGCGCACATTCCCTATCCTTAGCACCGCGAAGGTCCTTAAGTTCAAGGTTAGTACGAGCCGTTTTGTCTTTGTATACATGCTCTGTTTCAATGGAGAGAAGCTCACAGATATTCTGAGCCGACTTCGTGGTAGCCGTAGCTGTTGTGGCAAGTACCTGCGGACTTCCAAGCATCTTTAATACTTGTGGCATTTGCGCATAAGCAACTCTGCCCTCAGAAGCATTCATGCCCACGTGATGTGCCTCGTCAAACACTACAAATGAGATGTTTTGCGCCGCGACAAACTGATCAGCGTGGAGCGAGAAGAACTCTGGAGTGGTCAGCACAATATCAAGCTCATTGTTTGTCATGCGAGCAAACAGGTCTTCTCGGCTGGAAAGGTCTGTTTCTCCGTTGAGCACCTCAACAGAGATTCCCAAAGGCTCAAAGGTGTTTTTCATGCTTTGGACCTGGTCGTTGATAAGGGCTCGCAGCGGGTAGACAAACACGCTCATTTTATGTTGCAGCAGCGCAACACGAGCAGCATGAATCTGGAAGATAAGCGATTTACCTCTACCTGTTGCCATGACAGAGAGACAAGACGTTCCTTGAGAGAGGACCTCTAGTGTTTTCTTTTGCAGAGGCAAGAGCTCTCTTGAACCAATCATGGACGTGACTAGGGTCTGGGTAAGCTCCTCAGCAGAAAGACTCTCCAGCTCACGGCGCTTTTGCTGCGCCTGTTCTTGGGAGGCTGCATCAGCCTCTGTAGTCTCCTTGGTAACCACAAGGGGCAAGTCAGCAGCGCTGCCGAGAAGATCTGCTTCAATGGGGCCGTCATCTTCATCGGTAAAGTCTCTGTAGAGAATATCTCTGACCATGAGTTTTGGCTTAGTTCTGCCCTGCCAGGTCTCGTTAACCGCTTCAAAAATCAAATCAACAGCGCCATCATACTCAGCTGCTGCCTCAACATGAGGCGTTCTAAACATGATGGATGAAATTGAAGAAATGCCATTTGAAGCCATAAAACAAAGATGAGCTCCGCCTGCGCCAACACGCGAGCGATTCTTCATCACCACACCCTTAACGCCAAAGAGCGGCTTTTTATTACCCTGACCAAAAGGTTGCAGAGCCTCAAGCGCGTCGATAGAGTTGATGGTGATTTCATCTAGGTTTACTAGAGCAGTTACTTCTCCTGAAGACTCAAACTCTTCTTCTGGAAGCTCTGCCATGACCTCGGATAAACGCTTTCTAAATGCGTCAATCTTTGCTGTTTCTACCGTTACGCCAACAGCTCCTTGGTGGCCACCAAAACGGACCGTAAGATCTGCGCACTGCTCAACCGCATGGAACAAGTCAACAGAACCAACAGAGCGGCCAGAACCGCGGGCTACACCGTCTTGGATGGTAAACAGAATGCAAGGCACGTGATAGCGATTAACAATTCTTGAGGCAACAATGCCCTTAACGCCCTCATGCCAACCCTCTTTGGCAAGCACAATAGCGTGACCGCCGTCATAGATTTCTTTTGCCTGCTCAAGGGCCTCATCTGTGAGTTTTGCCTCAATAGCGCGACGCTCAGCATTAATCTCTTCTAGTTTGCCAGCAAGAATGGTTGCCTCTTCCGCGTCTTCTGTAAGGAGAAGATCAAGGGCAATATCAGTAGTGCCCATGCGTCCCGCTGCATTAAGACGAGGGATAATAGAGAAGGGCAGATTATCTGCAGAAATCTGAGCAATATCTTGACCAGCGACAGCTGCAAGAGCTACAAGACCTGGACGAAGACCTTTCTGCAAACGCTTAACGCCTTCAGAAACCAACGCACGATTCTCTTTGTTGAGCATCATCATGTCAGACAGCGTGCCCAACATAGCAACATCAATGTAATCAAGCCACAGTTGAGGTTGACCAAGGAGCTGTCCTAAAACCTGAACCAGCTTAAGAGCAACGCCCGCACCAGCGAGTTCTCTGGAAGGACAATCCTCAACAAGCTTTGGATCAGTGACTGGTACACCCTGGGGCACCAAATCTGCCGGCTCATGGTGATCAGTAACAACAACATTAATCCCCTGCTGCAAAAGCCAAGCAACCTCTTGAGCAGCAGCAATGCCGTTATCTACGGTAATAATTAAATCTGGCTTTCTATCTTGCAAAACTCTTGCAAGAGCCTCTTTAGAAAGTCCGTATCCCTCACCAAAACGATGTGGAATATACGGCAAAACATCTGCTCCCAAGCGACGTAAAGCTAGCGTAAGCAGACACGTTGAGCTCATGCCATCTACGTCAAAATCACCAAATACGGCAATCTTTTGATGCTCAACAATTGCCTTATGAACGCGGGCAGCAACCTCAGCCATTCCCGGAATGCACTGTGGATCCAGCCAATCTCTTTGCAAAGATGGCGAGAGGAACTCTTGAGCTGTAGCTACATCAGTAAATCCACGCGCTACTAGTACACGAGCAACAAGTGGGGTGACGTGCAATTCTTTTTTAAACAGCGACTCTAGATATACGTCTTGTGTAAGAACACTCCAACGAGTGCTTTTCTCGATGCCAGGCATCATATCCTCTTTTCTGTGGCGGCAGAGCCAGCCAGGGGCGCCTTGGGCGCCCGCGAATGTTTATCTCTTTCATTCTACCCATGTCACCGGACAAAAAATGACTAGCCCACAAATTAGTGAGCTAGTCATAAAAAATTTAAATCAAGTTGCTCGCGCAGGGCTATCAAGATTGCTTGCGCAGGGCTATCAAGAAGACGGGGTTCTCGCCAGGCGAACTTAGAAATCAACCACACCGTCAGAGTTTTCCCACTCCTCAACAAAATCGCTGTAGGTACCTGCGAGAATTGCTTCTCGTGCCTGACGCATCAGCTCAAGCAAGAAGTAAATATTGTGCATAGAAAGCAGCTGACCGCCTAGCATCTCATGTTGCTTGACCAGGTGATTGATGTACGCGCGAGAATATCCGCCCGTACAGACAGGACAGGTGCACTTGGCATCAATAGGGCCTGCGTCTGCGAAGTACTTAGCGTTCTTGAGGTTCATGCGGCCCTCATGGGAAAACGCGGTGCCCATACGAGCGGTGCGCGTTGGAAGCACGCAGTCAAACATATCAATGCCACAAGCAACACCGCGGATAAGCGTGGACGGATTGCCAACACCCATCAGATAACGAGGCTTATTGCGAGGCATGTAATCGGCGCAAAGTGGCGCCAACGTCTCAAACATAACCTCATGAGGCTCTCCAACGGAATAGCCACCAATACCATAACCAGGGAAATCGCCAATCGACTCAAGGTGCTCAATGGAGCGCTTGCGCAAATCAAGGTGCATGCCACCCTGAACAATGCCAAAGAGCGCCTGATCAGGACGGGTATGAGCCTTAAAACACCTTTCGGCCCATACACTTGAAAGCTCAACTCCGCGCTCAACTTTTTTGCGCTCGGCAGGATAGCCTACGCACTGATCAAGCTGCATAACAATATCTGCACCAAGGTTCTGCGCAATCTGCATATTAGTTTCTGGCGTCCAGTACGACCATGCACCGTCGTAATCTACGGCACGGAATTTAACGCCCTCGTCAGAGAGCTTCATGAACTCCTCGTGACTAAAGACCTGGAATCCGCCGGAATCCGTCAGAATTGGTCCATGCCACTGCATAAAGTCATGCAAGCCACCCATCTGTGCAACCAGCTCATCTCCTGGGCGCTGAGACAGATGGTACGTATTTGCCAGAATAATTTTGGCGCCAAGGTCACGAACGGTATCGGTCATCAAACCTTTAACGGTTGCCTTAGTACCAACCGGCATGAAAATAGGCGTTGGAATATCACCATGAGGCGTATGGAAGATGCCGGCGCGTGCGTGCGTCTTAGGATCTTCGGCGAGAAGTTCGTAGGTAAACCAAGAATCTTCTTTTTTCTCTGCCCAATTTTCTTTATGTACGCAGGAAATTTTGGTGGTAAAACCCTGTGCTTTTTTGGAGCCGTCTGGCATGTAACCTCGATTACAACGTGCGGAGAGCATCAACCAAAGCTGTCTTGCCCTCTGTTTTCTGGTCCTTCATTTTTATCACACGTGCAGGACATCCCGCTACCACAGCGTTTGCTGGAACGTCCTCAACTACCACAGCACCTGCTGCAACAACAGCGCCCTCTCCAACACGAATGCCCTCGATAACCACGGCATTTGCGCCAATAAGGACGTTATCCTCAACAATAACTGGCGTAGCAGATGCAGGCTCAACAACACCAGCAAGAACAGTGCCGGCACCAATGTGGCAGTTCTTACCAACAGTTGCACGTCCACCCAGAACAGCACCCATGTCAATCATGGTGCCCTCACCAATAACAGCACCAATATTAATAACAGCACCCATCATAATGACGGCATTGTTACCAATCTCAACGCGCTCACGAATCAGTGCACCTGGCTCAATACGTGCGTTTACGTCCTTCATGTTAAGCAGTGGAACACCGGAGTTTCGACGGTCATTCTCGATATCAAAATACTCAAATGCGTCTGCATTCTGCTCAACAACACTCTTGAGCTCGGACCAATCGCCAAAGACTACCTTTGAGGTGCCCTCACCATACACGCGAGAAGATCCATACGACACAGAAGCACCCTCACGCTCTTTGACATAGAGCTTAACAGGGGTTTTCTTCTCTGACGTAGCAATGTAATTAATAATTTCCTGGGCGTCCATGCGCGTCCTTTCTTAATCAAACAGGCGCCGACCTGCAAAGATCAGCATGTGTATTTATCCAAAAATCAACTCTTCAAAGGTATAAAAACCTGGAGCTTTTGTAAGCAATTTTTCAGCGCACGCAACGGCACCGTTCACAAAAATCTGACGAGACGCTGCACGATGAGTCAGACATACTTCCTCATCCTGTCCAAAGAAATGCACCTCATGAGTGCCAGCCACCGTGCCGCCTCTGAGTGCAAACACGCCAATCTCATCTTTGGTGCGAGCTCCACAGAAACCCTCGCGACCAGAAACAACCGGGCGAGTTCCCTCTGGATCAATAGCAGCAAGCAGCAGCTTTGCTGTACCAGATGGAGCGTCAACCTTCTGGTTGTGGTGCGTCTCCACAATCTCGGTATCCCAGCCATCAAGCGCCTCAGCAGCCATAGCTACCGCGCGTCTCAACACGGCAACGCCCACCGAATAGTTTGCCGCATGAATCACCGGCACGCTCTCCCCCAGCTGCTTCAGCTCTGAAAGCTGCTCTGGCGAGAAACCCGTGGTGCCAGAAACCAGCGCACACCCGCGTTCGCGTACAAATCCGACAACAGCATCAAAAGCAGCAACACCAGAGAAATCCACAACCACATCAGGCGTCTGTGCAACGGAGCTTAGCTGATTGATATTCTCGTGACCAAACGCACCAAGTACCTCAAAGCCGTGAGCAATCAGGGTTTGCTCAATGAGCTTTCCCATCTTGCCGGTACCAATTACTACTGCACTAGGCATCAAGAAGACCAGCCTTTCTCATAGCGTTTTCAAGCACCTCGGCGTGCTCATCAGTCATCTTCCACAAAGGTAGACGATAATTTTCTTCCATAAGTCCCATACGAGCCAGAGCGGCCTTTACTGGAATTGGATTGACCTCGCAGAAGAGGGCGTGTACCAAGTCAAGATACTGAAGCTGGAGCTCGCGAGCAAGAGAGACCTCTCCGCGGTGCCATGCAACTACCAGGTCATGAACCATCTTTGGATCAAGGTTAGACCAAACAGAAATAACACCAGAAGCACCAAGAGAAAGCAGCGGCACAATCATGTCGTCATTTCCAGACCACATAGTAAAGTCATCGCTCAAATAACGAGCAACCTTTGTTGCGTATGCAATGTCTCCAGAAGCCTCTTTAATGCCCCATGCATTTGGATGTGTTGCAAGCCTCTGAACATTGCGCTCAGAAATTGAGCAGCCCGTTCTACCAGGAATGTTATACAAAATACAAGGAACATCAACGCGGTCGAGTACATACGAGAAGTGCTGGTAGATGCCCTCTTCGTTACTCTTGTTGTAGTAAGGAGTAATCAGCAGCAGGCCATCAACACCTGCCTTCTCTAGGGCCTCTGCTTTGCGCAAAGACTCAGCAGAAGAGTTGGAGCCAGCACCGCCAATAACAGGAACTCTGCCCTGAGCTCGAGCAAGGATTGCCTTAACTACCTCAACGTCCTCCTCGTCTGTCATGGTTGAGGACTCGCCAGTAGTACCAAGAGCGAGAATACCGTCAATTCCCTGCTCAATCTGGAAGTCTACAAAGCGCTCAAGTGCCTCGAAGTCAACATTTCCCTGAGCATCAAATGGGGTTACTAAAGCGGTGATTGCACCAGTCAAATTCTTCATGTCCATAGTTTTTCTCGCCCTCTAACGTGTGGTGTTTATAGTTGTTTGTTGCGCAAGATCAGAAAAATCGGAGCCATCAAATGCAAGCGTTGCAAAGTAATCGTCCTCTGTCTCAGCGCGGCGAATAAGCTGCACGGATCCATCTTCTAGAAGCAGCAGCTCAGCGGAGCGCAGACGGCCATTGTAGTTATAGCCCATCGAGAAACCATGAGCGCCTGTATCATGAATAAACAAGAGGTCGCCCACAGCAACCTCTGGGAGCTGGCGGTTCTTTGCAAACTGATCGTTATTCTCGCAAAGCCCGCCCACAACATTGTACGTATGTGTTGCAAGGGCATCCTCTTTACCCATAACAGTGATGTGATGGTAGGCGTCATAGATTGCAGGACGCATAAGGTTTGCCGCACACGCATCTACGCCAAGGTAGTGGCGGTACGTCTCTTTTTGGTGCAAAACGCGAGTAACAAGCGCACCAGCGGGACCCAAAAGCCAGCGTCCAAGCTCGGTGTAAATAGCAACGTCTCCCATACCAGCAGGAACTAAGACCTCTTCAAAGGCACGCTTTACACCCTGACCAATGGCTAAGACATTAGGCTCAACCTGGTCTGGCTCATACGCCACACCAATGCCACCAGAAAGATCAATAAATCCAATATGAATATCAAGCTCTCTGTGCAGCTTAACGGCCAGCTTAAAGAGGACGCGCGCAAGGTTTGGATAGTAATCTACCTCTTGTGCGTTACTAGCTAGGAAAGCATGGAGGCCAAACTCAGTGACACCTTTGGTCTTAAGATACGCAAACGTCTGGAAAAGCTGCTCTTCTGTCATGCCAAACTTAGCATCATCGGGATTTCCAATAATGCCGTTTTGCGACTCAAACACACCGCCAGGATTAAGGCGTGCACACATGACCTGAGGCATGTTGCTTCCCACTGCTTCTTCAAGCGTTGTAAGCATGTCGCCGCCAGCGTCTAAGTTAATAATGGCTCCCAGCTCATGAGCGCGAGCAAAGTCAAGCACCGTAGTGTCATTTGACGAGAGCATAATGTTTTGGCCAGTAACTCCACAGGCTTTTGCAAGCGTGAGCTCGGTAGCATTTGCACAATCACAGCCGCAACCAAGCTCTGCCAGCAACCTCACAATGTAAGGATTGGGCGTAGCTTTAACCGCAAAGTACTCTTTAAAGCCAGCATTCCAGCTAAAGGCCTCTTGTAACAGCTTTGCGCGGCGAACAATCTCTGCCTTGTTATACAGGTGAAATGGCGTTGGATACGTCTTAGCAATTGCCTCTAAGGCATCTGCAGAAACAAACGGTTTCTTACTCAAAGCTCCCCCTCAAATTAGGGGCGCAATACACCGTCAAAGTAGCACCCCCGAAATCTCGGACAGTCTTGCATGTATTTCATACAAGCCCACCTGACAACCACGCCTGATTGCCAAGTTCGGCGAACCTCGCCTCCTTCTGGGGTCACTGCCTGCCGACTAACCCAGAACCCATCGTGCTCGCTCCTCTATTGACAGTAAAACCCTACCACAGAAAGGTCTGCATTTGGGCTAGTTTTGTTCTTCTCGCAAAGTATTAACAAAAGTCTTAAGGCGAGAAAGGCCTTCTGTCAGATTCTTATCTGAAGCGGCATAACTGATACGCACATATCCCTCGGCACCGAAGAAAACACCAGGCACCAGTGCTACACCAAATTCTTTGATTGCTCGCTCACAGAATGCCTCGGAATCAAGAGAGAATTCCTTGATTGAGGGAAACGCGTAGAAGGCGCCTTCTGGTTCTTCAACAGGAAGATTCATCTCTGCAAGCGCAGAAAGAACAATCTGCCTGCGATTTTTATAATTTGTACGCATAGGCGTAACGTCATAAGAAAGCGCATAGACAGCTGCAGGCTGAAGAAATGAGGGGACGGAAGCCACAAGCTGAGCATGGACTTTTCCGATATCTGCCGCAAGCTCATTAGAAGTGGCAACCCAGCCAAGTCTCCAGCCCGTCATTGCCCATGGTTTGGAGAAACTATTTGTCACAATGCAGCAATCAGACAAATCTGGGTAGAGCTCAACAAAACGTGGAACATCCTCTACATAGGCAAGCTCTCTATAAACGTCATCACACATCACATAAAAGCCGTGTTCACGGGCAAGATTAGCTACCGCATCAAGCGACTCTTTTGTATAAACACATCCCGTAGGATTGTTGGGAGAAGTCAAAACAATAAGCTTTGTCTTGTCTGAAATTTTTGACTTGAGCTGCTCTGGATCAATCTGGAAATGATTGGTGCTGGTATCAAGCGGCACAACTACACCACGATTAAGCTGGCAGAGCGTTCTGTATACCAAATACGCTGGTTCAGGAATAATAACCTCGTCACCTGGATTCATAAGGGTCAGCATAGTTGCAGAAATGGCTTCCGCAGCTCCCACGGTAACTACAATGCCGTCTGGGCCTACCTTCATACCACGAGCAGACTCCCAGGCAGCAATGGCCTCCCTAAGTTCAAGAGTACCAACGTTGGGTGGATAATGCGTGTTTCCAGCTGCAAGTTCTCTGTCTACTAAGTTGCAAATAGGAGCTGGAGTGTCTTCTCCCGGCTCTCCAATAGTTAAAGAAATACATCCTGGTGTTGCAGCAGCAAGTGCCGAGAAACGCCTGATACCAGAGGGTTTGAAAAGCTCTAGTGTTGTATTTCTTGATAGCGACATACAAACTCCTCAAAGTAATTTCAATCCATAATAGTTATCATTTAAATCATACGACACTTGATTGATACGAGGTTCGCATGAAAAGAGTTTTGTCTCTTGGCCTTAAGTTTATTATTGGCCTTCTAAAAAGGGTTCTTGCACCACTTTTCAAATTTGTAGGCGGGCTTATTGTTCTAGCTTTACTGGTTCTTGGTGGATATGCCCTCTACCTGCAGCTTAATTACTATCGCATTCCTGACAATACTCCCGTATCTAATCAAGGTGCTTCTCCTGAGGCTACAACTGTACAGGTAGGCCAAACCTACACAGCTTCGACCTACAACATTGGCTTTGGTGCTTACACCCCTGATTACACCTTCTTTATGGATGAAGGCATCATGCAGGATGGCACACGCACCGTGGGAACTCACGGACGCGCTGTCAGTAGAAACTCCGTGCTTTACACCACAAACGGTGCCCTGAACACCGTTTCTTCTCTGAATGGTGGTACAGCTCCTGACTTTATTCTTTTCCAAGAGATTGATACTTCATCTGATAGAAGTTGGCATGTGAATCAAGTTTCTGAAGCAGAGAGCCGCTTTGGATCCTACGCATCATATTTTGCGCAGAACTTCCACACCGCGTTTCTCGCCTATCCACTTACGGAGTTCCACGGAACCTCCAACTCGGGTATTCTGACGCTTTCAAACGTACTTGCTTCAAGCGCAACTCGTCGTACCTACCCCATTGATGAGTCTTTCCCCACAAAATTCTTTGACTTAGATCGCTGCTTTATGATTACGCGCTATCCCACAAGCGATGGTCATGAGCTGGTACTTATTAACAGTCACATGTCTGCCTACGACAAAGGTGGCACCAGTCGCGCGCAGCAGCTTGCACTTCTGACCAAAATAATGTCTGAGGAGCGCGCTAAGGGCAATTACGTTATTGCGGGTGGCGACTGGAACCATGCCATTTTGGGCTCGCTTACACTCTATCCTTCTGTTCAGCAGGTACCAGACTGGGTAGCAGAACTCAAAGATTCTGATTTGCCAGAAGGCTTTAGTGTTGTAGCTCCAGACAACCTTACCAACGTTCCTACCTGCCGTGGAGATGACATTCCATACGAGAAGGACAAAACGTACACCACCACGGTTGATGGTTGGATTGTCTCGGACAATGTTGTTGCAACCGCCAGAAACATTGACACGCAATTTGCTTACTCGGACCACAACCCGGTTCTGTTGTCTTTCACTCTAAAGAGTAAAGAATAATTTCTGTTTTGTTGTAACCACAACAAAAGCCATATGGAAGTCCTGTCACACTTTGGGTATAAAGTAAGCCATAGTAGACTTTCTAAACCCATCCGAGAGGAGCCCGTATGGCACAGGTTCTTGATTTAAGCAAATCCGTTTATGAGATTTGCACTAAGTATCCCGTCATTAAAGGCCTCATGGCAGAAAATGGCTTTGCCGAGATTACCGAGCCAGGCCGTCTTCAGACCATGGGACGTTTTATGACCATCCCTAAAGGTTGCGACCACAAAGGCGTAGACCTTGAAGAACTCAAAGCAATCTTCCGCTCTCACGGCTTTACCATTCTTGGTGATGAGGAGCCTGCAGCAGCAGAAACCCCAGCTGACGAGAAACCCGCAGAGACAGAGGACGCACCTATCGCGCAGACTCCTGAGGAGCGCAAAGCTCTTATCGCCCAGTATCTTGAGCGCCTCAATGACGGTGAGGACATCGAGGCTGTTCGCGAGGACTTTACCCGTAACTTCAAGGACGTTTCTGGCACAGAGATTTCCAACGCCGAGCAGGAGCTTATTGCTGGTGGCGTTCCTATGGAGAAGGTCCTGAAGCTCTGTGACGTTCACGCCGCTCTCTTTGAAGGCAAGGTTTCTTGCGCACCAACAGGTGCTGTTGAAGAGACTCCTGGCCATCCTGTTTGGACCATGCGCCAAGAGAACGACCGCATTCTTGCCTTTATCCACGACCGCGTTGCTCCAGATGTGAAGCGTGCTCGTACGCTTACCGAGTCTTCCAGCAACGAAGAGTGCGCTGGCGTTGCAGCAATTCTGAAGGCTGATATGGACGCCTTTGACGAGGTCTTTGTTCACTACAAGCGCAAGGAAGAGCTGCTCTTCCCTCACCTAGAGCGCCACGATATCACCGGTCCTTCAAAGGTTATGTGGGGTAAGGACGACGAGGTAAGAAACGCTGTTAACGGTGCAGAGGCTCTGCTTGAGACTGCGTACGGCCAGTATGATGCAGGCCTTATGGCAGCCGTTGCTGACTATCTGGATGAGGCTATTGAGGGTGCTGAGTCCATGGCATCCAAGGAAGAAAACGTCCTCATTCCACTTTCCCTTGAGCACCTAACTGCTACTCAGTGGACCCAGATTGCTGCTGAAGAGAACGAGTTTGGCCACGCATTTGGCGTCAATCCTCCTTCATGGCACGCAGATCCTCTTGAGCTTGCAAACGACAAGCTTAAAGAGATGGAAGCCGCAGCCGCTATGGACGAGAATAACGCTGAAGCAGAAGAGGAAGCAATTTCTGCTGACGGCAAGGTTAAGCTCTCTACCGGTGAGTTCACCATTCCGCAGCTTGAGGCTGTCTTTGCAACCATTCCGCTTGACATTACCTTTGTTGATGCAGATGACAAGACACGTTACTTCAGCCACGGCGATACCCGTGCCTTCCCTCGTCCTAAGAGCTGCCTTGGCCGCGACGTCTACGACTGCCACCCACCAAAGAGCCAGGAAGCTGTTCGTCGCATCCTCACTGAGTTCAGGAGCGGTCGTAGTGATTCCTCTGAGTTCTGGTTTGAAGTCAAGGACAAGTTCCTCTATGTCCGTTACTTTGCGGTCCGCGACGAAGATGGCAACTACCTGGGCGCTCTTGAGACCACTCAGGACATCGGACCAATCCGTGCTCTTGAGGGCGAGAATCGCAGAGGCTCCGACAGCTAAGGTCTTACGCACATAAAACCCTGAGTTATCTTTCAAAAATTTTGTGCGACTCGGTAGGCGATGTGTCCTTTTTAAGGCACATCGCCTACACTATTTCTGGCCAAAAGAGAGGAGCCTCAGTGCTACAACGTTTACTAGGCACTAAGTATGCATACGCCATTGTTGCAACTTGTATTGTCATCATGTTTTTACCTTGCGCCATTATCCTGACGTGCTTTGGCATCTTCATCACACCAGTTTCACAATACTTTGGCGTTCCCCGCGTTGCCTTCTCTGCGGTCTTCTCAGTACTCTGTATTGCTATGACGGTAGCTTTGCCGTTCATAGGCAAGTTCTATAAAACGCACGATACTCGCCTGGTACTCTCTGCAAGCGTTATCATCTGCGCAATCTCATACGGATCCATGTCAGCTGCTCAAGAGATCTGGCATTTCTATCTCTGCGCAGTGGGACTGGGCATTGGCGTGCCCGCACTCATGTTCTTGTGCGTCCCCGCCCTCATCAACGATTGGTTTGACCAGCGTGTTGGTACTTTTATGGGCCTCTGCTTTGCATTCACCGGCATCGGGGGCACTGTCTTTAACCCCATCGGATCTGCCATTATCTCCTCTAGTTCTGAAGGTTGGCGAGCCTGTTATCTGATTTTTGCTCTAGTCATGCTTGTTGGAACACTCCCCTTTACCCTTTTTGTAGTGCGCGAGAAACCCCAAGATCTTGGCCTTACGCCTCTTACCTTCTCTTCCAGTGACGAGAAAACCGTTGAAGTTGCAGAGACTTCTTTAACTGACATCTCTGCTGATGACGCAATGAAATATCCAGAGTTTTATATGGTTGCTGCGTTTTATGCACTCATTACCTTTAATCAGCAAATCTCTCAGTACTTCCCTAGCTATGCTGCAACGTTTGCAGAAACCGCTCCTGCCATTGCCGCTGCTACAGGTCTTCTTGCTGGAACAACTATGCTTGGTCAAGCAATTGGAAAAGTGCTGCTAGGTGCTTTGAGCGATATCTCTGTAAAGCTTGCCTGCTTTGTAGGAATTATCTCGGGTATTGTTGGCTTACTTATGCTGGGAATTAAGCTTCCGGTATTACCGCTCTTGCTGGCAGGAACCTTCCTTTTTGGAATTGCCTACGCCCTTACAACAGTCGGCTCACCACTTTTAGTGCGCGCTGTCTTTGGCAAAAAAGATTCCACTCTTATCTACTCAAGAATTGCAGGTGTAAGCTGCTTTGTCTCTGCTTGTGCACTCATTATTTGGAGCTTGATTGTAGACGGCTCAGCTCAGGGTTTCTTGGTGCTCTTTGGTATTGGAATTGCCCTGATGAGCAGCTGCCTAGCGCTTGCACTTACCGCGCTTAAGCGCGCTGGCAAACGAGCATAAGATTATCTGGCTCTGCTGGATCTACTTCTGGATTTTGAGAATAAATTAAACCAAAGAAACCTTTAGGTACCACTAATAGTCAAGTGTGTATCAAATTTTAAAGAAGAAGGAAAAGACGTTTCGTGAGAAACAATAATAACAATTCTATTCTTGGAAAGATCCTGTATTTTCTGAGCAATAATCTCAATATTTTTCGGATCTAAGTTTGCAAATGGTTCATCAAGTATTACAACTTTAGACGGATAAATTAGTGCTCTAAGGATAGATAGTCTCTTTCTTTCACCTCCAGAAAGATTTTCACCTTCTTTAGCAATATCTTTATTCAATATGTTTGTTCTGAATCCAAATTCATTTAGTAGATTCTCTAATTTCATTCTTTCCGATGATGAGAGGCGATCTACGGTTTTAGGATATATTAAATTTTCTATCACGGACAAATTAAACAGCTTATTCGACTGTCCTGAATATGCGTACAAATTCAGGACATCTTCTCGAGAATAAATGGTCACTTCCCCACTCGAGGATTTAATTAAGCCTAAAAGAATTTTGAGCAAGGTGGATTTACCTACGCCACTTTTTCCGTCGATTAAGTTGACTCCTTCTTTAAATCTAAAAGTGACATCTTCAAGAATTGATTCAGATTCATAATTTTTTGATATGCCAGCTTGAATTGTCAAAGCAAGTGCAACGTTTGGTGATGGTAGACTTCCCAAGGGCA
>CALLVW010000014.1:0-65246 GCA_938015835.1 uncultured Atopobium sp.
ACGCCACCCGCCTGGCGAGAAACCCGTCTACTCCCAGCATTTACGCACAAGAAACCCGGTATCCACACGAAATAGATACCGGGTTGAAATCACTCGCAACCTGCGTACGCAACCTGCGTACACAACCTGCGTACGCACCCCGCACGCCCTAGCGCATCATCTTGACCAGGCGAACAATGGTACCGTTACCGGAAGGTTTCTCCTGGATAGACACTGCGTCCATAAGCAGGCGCATCAGCTTAACGCCGCGTCCACGCTCGGCAAACTGGCCGGTCTCGGGAGGCTCTTCCTCGTCGGAGATGCTAAAGCCGCTGCCACAATCCGAGACGTCAATGACCACCCTGTCTGGATACGCGGAAACCGTGGTCAGCACGCCCTTCTCGCACGCGTGATCAACGGCGTTGCCAATAGCTTCGCCAACTGCAAGTTCAATGTCAAACTTTTGGTCCGAGGTAAACGGCAGCGTCTTCAGCAGCGCGATAGCCCTTGAGCGAGCGTCGCACATTTTATTGGGATCAACTCTAAACGTTGTCTGAAACGACGGATGCGTGCCCGGCGCAAGCGGAGTCACGCGCGACTTTGCAGCACAGGTACTAATAGGCATGAAATCGATAAGACCCATGCGCACCAAGGCCTTAAATGCCGTCGGTTGCACGTTGGTTAGACTCATAAGGCCGCCGAGCGTCTTCATGCGTCGAACAGCGCACACGATAAAGCCCATGCCGCATGAATCGATGTACGAAACCTCCGACATATTCAGTACAATTCTTCTGCAGCCGCTATCAATGAGCTGCTCAATCTGGGCCTTCACGCGCGGGACTCCCCTCACGTCAAGGTCAGTATTGACTGAAACAACTGCTATGTTTGGCTGCGTATACATACGTTTCTTGTTCCCGCGCAGCAACAAGAATTTCAGATATCTGCATTTTTTGACAATTCAAGCGAGAAAATCGTCTCCTTGGCGAGAAAATCGTTTAGTTGTTCTTCTCGCCAGAGTCAGCGCCACCAAGCGTGCCAGCCTCAGTACTGCCTAGCTCGTCAAAGCGCAGGGCAACCATGGCAACGTCGTCGTCAAGCCTTCGGCCAGTATAGCGGTCAAGCGTGCTCAAGAACCTATTGAGCAGGCCATCAAAGCCACGAGGAACCTCGTTCATAATCATGTCTCGCAGGCCGGTCTCGCCAAAGAAAGCGCCTTCAGGACTGCGAGCCTCTGTGGTTCCGTCGGTGTAAAGCAGCAGGATATCGCCCTCATGCAAGCGAACTGTGCCGTTTTTGTACTCCATGTCGTGGAACGCTCCAACAACACCCGACTGCACATCCAAAAGCTCGGCATCGCCCGATTGAGCAGACACCAAAATCGCAGGTGGATGGCCAGCAGAGCAGTAAGTCAGTGATGAGGCAGCAAGGTCAACAATGCCAACAAAGAGCGTTGCAAACGTCTCTACCCTTGAGAAGCCCAGCAAGAATTCATTCAGCGTTGCCACCATGCGAGCGGGAGTTCTTCCCTCCCACGCGTAGGCAGAAAGTGCCGTTTTAACTGCGGATGAGATAGATGCTGCCTCAATACCCTTGCCAGAAACGTCTCCCATGATGATGCATGCACGACGGCCTGGCAGCTTAATCATGCTGTAAAAATCGCCACCAACAAACGCGTCGGCGGTTGCAGATGAATAAATTCCTTCGGCAGAAATTCCTTTTACCTTCTGTAGGTCATTTTTCATGCCCGACTGCAGCGCCTGGGAGATATGCTTATTTTGCTGGCTCTCTTCGGCACCAACGGCCAACGAGTGAACCAGAAGCATCACGCGGTCCAAGAAATCAAGCTCAATGTCACTCAGAGGTTCCGCGTTTTCTTCTCGCAAGAAAAGCCAGGTATGTTGCTCGCCAGCAAACTTGCCCAAGAAAAGCACAGCTCCCTTGCAGGGCAAACCTTGTGCAACAAGCGCGCAACTCAGTTCAGATTCAAGCTCAACCTCTTTGACTGACGCCTCGCCCTCTCCTGTCTTGAGCCCTTCAACCGTCGATGGAAGCGCAATCTGGTTGCCGCCATCCTGCGCGCTGTCTTGCACACCGTCCTGAGCGTCGCCAAACGCTTGCTCAGCGCCAAGCGCATGGAGCGTAATGTTACCTGTAACCTCACAGCAATCTACCGAGAAAACCTGTGCATTCAGATCGGTGCCCACCGACCTCATAACCTGCTGCAAACGCTCGCCAGAGATCTTCTCGCCCTCTGCAGCGCTATGAAGCAATCCTTGGCGCACGCGAGCTAATGCCTCGCGAAGCGTGTCTCTACGCTGCGTTCTCATGGCCGACAACGCGCCCACAAGCTGCACCGAGAGGTAATTTGCAATGGAGTCCAGAAGTCTTGCGTCTTCAACCAAAAGCGCACGCTTACGCTCCCAGCCCACCTCAATCAGAGCAACAATGTGGCCACCAAACCACACAGGAACCACAAGAAAGCTGGTAAACGGAGGCAAATGACTTGCATCAACGGTTATGACCTCACGAGTTTCTTCGTTAACCAGATTGCGCTTTTTAACCCTTCCCTGCTTGAGCGTACTTGAGTTCAAAGGCATGGTATGCAAACGAAGTGCGTGCTCGGAATAAAACGTCAAACGCTCCAGAGAGCTGTTAAATGCAAAGTAGCGAGGAATTCTATCCAATGACGTACTTCTCAAAGACTCCGTTGCACCATGAAGGTGATACCCGTCTTGCTCAGCAAGATAGATAAGCGCACCATCAGCCTCGACAGTCTCTGAGAGCTCTTCTAACACGCGCTCGATAAGCTGACCCATATCTTCCGAGTCAAGCGTGTCCAAAACAATCTGAAGCGCTCCTGAGAGCCTCTTATTAGCTCGACGAAGGTCCAAGACCATTCGTTCATCATCGTGCATAGGGCTAGCCATGTCACGAAGCTTAGACGCTGTCAGAACAATAGCTTGTGTAGGAGCACCCACATAATCTGCACGAACACTCAACACCTGTGACGTTCCGTCATGAGCAGGAGCAGCCACCATGGAAGTGGAGCCATCAATCGCAAACGGCAACGACTCTACAAAGAACGGCTTCTGCAAGTTCTCTTGATTTGCCGGGGTAAACAAAAAGCGAACATCCAGGCCGGCAATGGTGCCGTCTTCCTTAGCAAATAGGCTTTCGGCCTCCTCATTGGCGAGAAGAACCATGCCCTCCATATTAAAAACAATGACTGCATCGCTGGTCAGTCGTAGCAGCTGAGACAGAGTTGCAGCAACGGTTCCGTCGACAACTCCCTCAACACGCCTTACGCTCAGCTTGTTATCTGCCACAGTCACTCCTTACCAGCAAGGCCTAAAAACAAATCACATTGCCTAAGTATACGAAAAAGGCGGACCTCCGAAGAGATCCGCCGAAATTCCGTGGTGTCGGAGGCGGGACTTGAACCCGCACAACCGTTAGTAGGTCACTAGCACCTCAAGCTAGCGCGTCTGCCAATTCCGCCACTCCGACTTGCTTTGCAGCGAGGGATATACTAACACATCTTCTGGCAACATTTGTGAGAAAAATTAAAAACTTTTTCTCGAAAGAACTTTGCGAGAAGATCGCCTTGTCCCTTGCTTACTTCTGCCAACCAACAATGGTTGCTGGTGTGCTCTGGAAGAGTGAAGGACCAAAGTTAGCAAGACCCTTCTTAACAACGTAGCAGTCTGGACCAGTGTAGACAGGAAGGTATGCGTAAGTCTGCATCATCTTCTTCTCAGCCTCATTCATGAGCTTCATGCGCTCATCAAAGTTCTGAGTAGAGACAACCTTTGCAAACATCTCATCGGTCTCTGCGGAGCCCTGCTGACCAAAGTTGGATCCAGACTCAGAGCCGTAGAGCTGATTGCCGTTGTTGTAAGAAGTTGAGGAGCCAACCCAACCAAAGAGGCAGACATCCCAAGAACCAGAGGTAAGAACATCAGAGAACTCAGAAGATGGGTGAGAATCAAGGGTAAGATTAATGCCTGCGTCCTTGCACATCTTCTGGATTGCAGCAGCACGGTTCTTAACAGTAGTACCGTCACCGAACAGAGTGTAAGCAAAGGTTACCTGCTGACCATCCTTCTCGTAGTAATCGCCATTGAGCTTATAGCCTGCATCCTCAAGAGTCTTCTTAGCAGCAGCCTTGCGCTCGTCAGCAGACTTAAGATTCTTGACATCGTCTGGAAGGTTGTTGTCATAGCCAGCTGCCCAGTAAGGCCAAAGCATGGAGCCTGGTGCGTCCTCTTTCCAGTTAACACCCTGGAAGACGATGGAAACGATAGTTGCAGGGTCAACGACCTGGCAGAATGCCTTACGAACTGCAACATCCTGAAGAGCACCGCGAGTAGAGTTAAGCTCGATAACAGCAATAGACATACCAAGACCACGGCGAATCTGAGCCTTATCACCAAGACCGGTGAAGTTAGAAAGAAGCTCAGCAGAACCATTGACGGAAGAACCGGTAGTGTCAACCTCTTCGTTCTTGAATGCGTTAATGGAAGCCTGGGTATCCATCTGCTTGTAAACAAGGGTATCAAGCTTAGGAGCGTCACCCCACCACTTTGGATTTGGCTTATAGGTAACCTGAGAATCATCGAAAGAATCAACAATGTAAGGACCAGCGCCAAGCTCATTGTTTGGCTGATTGATGTAGCCATTGTTGAAGAAGTCTGGATCCTGAAGCTTTGGGTGCAGAGCATAGCTCAAGATGCTCTCAATTGGATAGACTGCTTCCTTCATGGTAATAACAGCAGTCTTAGCAGTATCGCCCTGCTCAACAGACTCATACTTGTCATAACCATCAGTTGAAGAAACCGCAAACTTTTTATTCTGACCACACATAGTGATAAATGCGGTCTGAATTGCGGTCCAATCAATAGCGGTACCATCGTTGAAGGTAGCCTGATCAGTGAAGGTCAGGGTAGCAACCTGCTTGCCGTCCTTCTCCTCTACCTTGAATTCCTTGATGTAATCCTTGTTTGGCTCAAACTTATCACCATCAGCATTGTTAAGGAACAGGTCACGAGGGTTGATAAGACCGTGAAGGATGTTCATGTAAGCGGTATTACCAGCAAGTTGGTAGTAATTCCACTGTGGACCAATCTCGGTGATTGGCTGGGTCAGAGTACCGCCATCCTTAACCTCATCACGAGACTTAGGATTGTTGTACGTCTTGCCCTTCTCTGGAAGTGGAAGCTGATCCAGAGGAGTGTTTGCAGGGGAGCCGTCCTGTGGCTCAGTTCCAGTATTGGAAGAGCTGCTCTGAGGATTTGATGGAGCACAACCAGCAAGGCCAAGGCCTGCGGCGGTGATTCCAGTCAGAGCAAAGAACGAACGACGGGAAAAACTGTCAGCCATATGATCACCCATTTCGTTAAAGGCCTACAGATATTCACTTAACTATACGAAATTGCCTGAAAATACTCCATAGCAGAAACATTCCCGTAACAACCTGGTTCACTATTTGTAACAAAGAAAACCCGCACCTAGTTTTAAGTGCGGGTTTTCAGAAAATTTATTGAATCTTTGTTACTCGTTAGAGATGTGAGTAGCAGGAACCAGCTTACCATCCTGGTAAATCATGCGCTCACGGGTACGCTCAATCTTTGGATCAGGAATTGGAATAGCCGAGAGAAGCGCCTTAGTGTAAGGATCTTGTGGGTTAGTAAAGACGTCTTCAGTCTCACCGTACTCAACAATCTTGCCCAGGTGCATAACAGCAACCGTGTCAGAAATATGACGAATAACAGCAAGATCGTGAGCAACAAAGAGATAAGAAATCTTCAACTGAACCTGAAGATCCTCAAGGAGGTTAATAATACCTGCCTGAATGGAAACGTCCAGAGATGCAATTGGCTCATCCAAAAGAAGAATCTTTGGGCTTGTTGCAAGAGCACGAGCAATAGCAATACGCTGACGCTGACCACCAGAGAACTGGGATGGGAAGCGGTCAACATAGTCTGGGTTGATACCAACCAGACGCATAAGCTCGCCAATACGAGTATTAATATCCTCTTTGTTCCAACCCTGTGCCTGAAGTGGCTCAGCCAAAACGTCATAGACAGGCATACGTGGGTCCAGAGAACTCATTGGATCCTGGAAGATAACCTGAAGATCTTTACGAAGCTCTCTACGCTGTGCAGCATTCTTAAGCTCAGCAACATCTTTGCCAAGGACCGTAATACGACCATCCTCAGGCTTCAGCAGATCCATAATCTGCATCAGAGTTGTTGATTTACCAGAACCAGACTCACCAACAAGCGCAAGGGTTTCTCCCTCATGGATCTCAAAGCTTGCACGGTCAACAGCAGTCATAGTGCCCTTGCTGCGCCTAATAAAGCCCTTACCCTGAACAGGGAAAGTCTTGGTAAGATTCTCAACCTTGAGTACAACAGGACGCTCGTTACGAGGAACATCAACCCACTTTGGAAGGATTGGCTCAAAGTCTGGATACACCTCAGCATACGTGAGGTTCTTCTCGCAAATCTCCTGAAGGTGGTGGCAAGATGCCAAGTGACCCTCGGCAGCATTTGCAGGAAGCAGCACTGGCTCTTTCTTGGAGCATTCCTCGGTAGCCATAGGACAACGTGGGTTAAAAGGACAACCAGTTGGAATGGCAGCAAGTGATGGTGGATTACCCTTAATAGGAACAAGCCTGTGCTCTGCCTGAAGGTGAGGTTTTGGAACAGCACCCAGAAGACCCATGGTATAAGGATGCCTTGGCTCAGCAAAAAGTGTATCAACACTTGCGCGCTCTACGCCACGGCCTGCATACATAACCATAATGTCATCAGCGGTACCTGCAACAACACCAAGGTCGTGAGTAATCAGGACAACTGCTGCGCCAGTCTCTTTCTGTGCAACCTTCAAGACGTCAAGAATCTGAGCCTGAATAGTTACGTCAAGAGCGGTGGTTGGCTCGTCTGCGATGATGATGTCAGGGTTGTTTGCAATAGCAATTGCAATAACAACACGCTGGCGCATACCACCAGAGAACTCATGTGGGAAAGAATCCAGACGATTCTCTGGATCAGTAATACCAACAATGGAGAGAAGCTCAATACAACGCTTACGAACGTCTGCCTTGCTCATGTGAGGATTATGAGTAAGCAGAGCTTCTGCAAGCTGATCTCCAATAGAGAACATTGGAGTTAAAGCAGACAGTGGATCCTGGAAGATCATAGAAATCTTAGTGCCACGAAGCTTTGACATCTCTTCATCGGTCTTACCAATGAGCTCCTCATTACCAAGCTTAATAGAGCCTGTAACGTGAGCATTGTCATCAAGAAGACCAATAAGAGACAGGGCGGTTACTGACTTACCAGAGCCGGACTCGCCTACGATACCAAGGGTACGGCCACCCCAGAGGTCAAAGTTAACACCGCGAACTGCGTCTACACGACCAGCCTCAGTATTAAAGGATACCTTGAGATCACGAACGGAAAGAACTGGCTCTCCTGTTGGAGCACCCTTTGGACCGTTTGATTCAAGCAGCTCGTAGCGAAGGACATCGTCCATCTCTACACTTCCCTGCTTTGTTGAAGTAGTAGTAGTGTCAGACATTATGCACGCTCCGTAGTTTCTTCAGAAACGATGCTTCCCTCAAGATCACCGAGCTGAGCGTCATCCTTGGAAGAATCCTCTTCCTGATCTTTAACGCTACCAGCAGCGCGTGAATAAGGGTCAAAGGCATCGCGAAGGCCGTCGCCGATGAGCTGCAGGCCAACACAAACAACAATCAGAAATGCCGATGGAATCAGAATCATCCATGGAGTAGTAAGCATTGCAGAAGAACCAGCACTCAAGAGATAACCAAGAGAGGTATCTGGTGCCTTGATACCAAGACCCAAGAAGCTGAATGCAGTCTCAGAGTTAATGCCACCAATAACAGCCAAGACCAAATCAATAATAAGAATTGAGCCAAGGTTTGGAATAAGGTGACGAATAATGATGGTAAATGGTGGCACACCCATATACTTAGCGGCCTTGACGTAATCTCTCTCACGCAAAGACAGAGCCATGGTGCGGATAGTACGTGCACGACCAATCCAACCAAAAGCAGTTAAACCAAAGATAAGCATGAGCCAACCAGACTCACCGCCTGATGCGCGAACAATCATAGCAACCAGCAAGAAGCTAGGGATGACCATGAGCATATCAAGAAGCCACATACCAATCTTCTCTGGAATGCCGCGGACATAAGCAATGGCAGTACCAATAATTGCAGAAATGATAGTAGTCAAAATTGCATAGCTGATACCAATGGTCAAAGAACGGCCAAGGCCATGGACAACACAGGCATACAGGTCAATACCAGCACCATCAGTACCAAACCAATGCTTTGCATTAGGAGCCATGTTAATTGCAGTAAAGTCAGCATCTGTGTAATTAAATGGGGTGGCATATGGTCCAAAAACTGCAATAAGAACCATAACTCCAAGAATAATCAAACCGATTACTGCAGAACGCTGGCGGAAGAAACGCCTTGCAATCAAGCCAGCATAGCTAATTCTTTTAACTTCTTTGTTCTCAGACTTAGCATCTGCCTGAAGCTCACGTTCAGCATTAGTAAGACCTGCATCAATGGAGACGTTTTTCTCGTCTTTATTCTGAAGCTCTTCTTTAGACATGTCCGCCTCCTTAGCTCATCTTAATTCGTGGATCAAGAGCAGCAGCAAAGAGGTCAGCCAGAAGAGCGCCAACAAGAGTCATTGCGCCAGAGAAAGCTGCAACTGCAACTGCACCGTGAATATTGTTGTTGTTAATACAGTTAATGAAGTACTCACCAAGACCGTGAATTGCAAAGACTTTCTCGGTCATAACAGCACCTGTGAAGATACCTGCAAGAGAGAAAGCAACTGAAACAGCGGTTGGAATCAAAGAAACGCGAAGAGCGTGCTTACGAATTGCCTTCTTACGAGTGAGGCCCTTGGCGCGAGCAGTACGAACATAATCTGCGTGCATCTCGTCAAGTAGGTAGGTACGCTGAGAGAGGTGGTAACCAACGGAACTTACGATAGTAAGAACAATGGTTGGAAGAATAATGTGCTGTAGGAAGTCAATAAGCCAAGTAAAGAAGTTTCCGGTATCTCCACTGGAAAGATCGGTTACGTAGAAAATACGAGAACCGGCACGTGCGTTAATCTCGATTGCTGCAAAAACAATCAAGATTGCCATAACAACAGTTGGGATAACAAGCAAAACCGAAGCAACACCACTTAAGAAACGGTCCTGCCACTGATACTGGCGCTGAGCGGTATAAACACCCAGACTGACGCCAATAACAACAGACAAAATGGTTGCTGGAGTCATAAGCAGAATAGAAGACATGAACCTAGAGCTCATCTCACGGTTAACATTATCGCCTGTTGGGGTCATACCAAGATCAAACTTAGTAAGCAAATTGGTAATCCAGACCTGATAACGCTCGATAACCGGGGTCTTATCATTCAGATTAGTCCTATACAGGTTTTCCTCAATAGACTCCTGTGGAGGACGTGGAGTACGCTGCTCAAAGTTGGAGCGTGGGTTCATAAACGATGATGCGAGGAAGAATGTGAGTGAAGTTGCAACAAAAATCATCACAATGTAGCTCAAAACCCTCTTTGTAACGTACCAAACAAACCGTGCCATTGACTCTCCTCACCGCCTTGCGCTTATCCACCTGATAAGCGAGGTTTTCTCGGTATGGCAACCTAGCATTCCTACAACAAACATGCCGTGAATACACAGCAAAGTGCAATTTTACCATGGATAAGCTGCTTAACCCAAAAATATCTCTTAGATATCCAAGATTATGCATACCGATCCCAGTAAAACGTATCCACATATAATGACTGTTTGACTCCAGCGTACAGGTCACAATCAAATTTGTTTACATATGAGAAACGTTATTGAAAATTCTGTTAAGAAGTAAAAGAAAACTACTATCTGTCTCATCCAACCATTTTGCTGTTATTCCCAGCAGCAAATTTTTACATGCTCCGCAGGCTACGAATAAAAAATGCCGAGAAACTCGGGTTTCTCGGCAGATGAATCAAAAGTAAAAGGAGCTGTTTAGCCAATAGCGCCAACAGGGAATGTCAAAGCCATCACAATAGCGCAAACCATAAAGATGGTTGTAGTGATGATGGTAAGGCGATCAAGGTTCTTCTCCATAATGCCTGAACCAGCGCTTGCGTTATACATAGATGCAGCAATCATGTCAGAAACGCCGGTGCCCTTTCCGGAGTGTGCCAAAACAAGCAGCACCGTCAAAATGCCAGAAAGTACAAACAGCACTAAAAGAATTGTATTCAGAACGCCCACGAGGTTCCCCCTCTTGCTGGCGAGAAGATCCAGCCCTAGTTATTTTTACGTACAAGAGAAAAGAATAGCACACGCCACTCCCCTTTGGGAATGACGTGTGCCAAGTTGCAAAACAAACAAGAACTTAACAAATGAGCCAAGCGCCTAACCGGTGGTAAGGAGCTTTGCCAGAGTTTAGTTCATTGCGCTCTTTACCATTGCAACAAAGGAATCAGCCTTAAGAGATGCGCCACCAACAAGTGCGCCGTCAACGTCCTCTTTCTCAAGGAAGCCACCAACGTTCTCTGGCTTAGCAGAACCACCGTAAAGAATACGGATACCGTCTGCAATTTCTGCACCAAAGATCTCTACCAGGGTCTTACGAATTGCACCGCAGACTTCCTGTGCGTCATCAGCAGTTGCAGTCATACCAGTACCAATTGCCCAGATTGGCTCGTAAGCAATAACGTACTTGGAAGGATCTGTAATCTCTAGACCCTTGGTATCTGCCTTAATCTGGTCAACAACAAACTGAACGTGAGTTCCGGCGTTACGAACCTCAAGAGACTCACCGCAGCAAGAAATAGGAACAATGTCATGAGCCATCAGTGCCTTTGCCTTGCGGTTAATGTCCTCGTCGGTCTCGCCAAAGTAGCCACGACGCTCGGAGTGACCAATGATGCAGTAAGTTGCGCCAACAGAAGTCAGCATTGCTGGAGAGGTCTCACCAGTAAATGCACCAGACTCCTCCCAGTACACATTCTGTGCAGAGAGAGCAACAGAAGAGTTGGCCTGGGTAAGAACCTCAGAGACACCCTTAAGGTCTACAAGTGGTGGAGCAATAACAACATCAACGTTTCCAGTACCGGAAGCAAGCTGATCAACAATTCCCTGAGCAAGCTCAACGCCCTCAGCGAAAGTCTCATTCATCTTCCAGTTACCTGCGATCATACGATTACGCATCGAGAAGCGCCTCCACTCCTGGAAGTGCCTTACCCTCAACGAGCTCCATGGAAGCGCCGCCGCCCGTGGAAATCCAGCTCATCTTGTCAGCAAGGTGGAACTTGTTAACTGCTGCAACGGAATCGCCGCCGCCGATGATAGAGGTGCAATCAGCATCTGCAACAGCACGAGCAACAGCCTCGGTGCCCTTTGCAAACTGGTCAAACTCAAAGACGCCCATAGGACCATTCCAGAAGACGGTCTTTGCGCCCTTGATAGCCTCAGAGTAAAGCTCAACAGTCTTAGGACCAATGTCCATACCCATGCGGTCTGCAGGAATCTGATCGGAAGGAACTACCTCACCAACAGCGTCCTCACCAAAGTGATCAGTAACAACGTTGTCAACAGGAAGCAGAATCTTAACGCCCTTCTCCTCAGCCTTCTTGAGCATCTCGCCTGCGCGCTCAATCCAGTCTGGCTCCTGAAGAGAAGTACCAACGGTATAACCCTTTGCCAGGAAGAAGGTATATGCCATACCACCACCAATGATGAGGGTGTCAGCGGAGTCGATAAGGTGATCAAGAACACCAATCTTAGAAGAAACCTTGGAGCCACCAACGATAGCTACAAGTGGGCGCTCTGGGTTAGAGAAGATAGAGGTAAGAGTGTCAACCTCTTTCTCAAGCAGGAAGCCAGCGTATGCAGGAAGGTAAGCTGCTGGTCCAACAACGGAGCCCTGTGCACGGTGAGCGGTACCAAAGGCATCAAGAACAAAGATGTCGCCATAAGATGCAAGGGTCTTTGCAATCTCTGGATCGTTCTTCTTCTCACGCTTGTCAAAACGGACGTTCTCAAGAACAAGAACCTCGCCGTCCTTGAGTGCGTCTACAGCCTCACGGGCCTTCTCGCCATACGTGTCCTCAACAAACTTAACCTCGCGGCCAAGAAGCTCAGCAAGCTTCTCTGCAGCTGGACGCAGGGAGAGCTCTGGCTGGAAGCCGGTGCCATCTGGACGGCCAAGGTGGCTCATCAGGATGACCTTTGCGTTGTGGTCGAGAAGATACTGGATGGTTGGAAGTGCAGCGCGAACGCGGGTGTCGTCAGTAACAACGCCGTCCTTTAGAGGCACGTTGAAGTCAACGCGCATAAGAACGCGCTTACCGTCAACATCTGCATCGCGGACAGTCTTCTTTGTAAAAGCCATGTCACTCCTTTAAATACGTTTCCAACAAAAGAAGGCGCGATCGCGGCAGATGCTGCGACCGCGCCTAAGGCGTCTATGTAACTAGAACTTAAGCAACGAACTTCTCGAAGTACTTGATGGTGCGGACCATCTGAGAAGTGTAGGAGTTCTCGTTGTCGTACCAAGAGGTGACCTGAACAAGAGTGGTGCCATCGCCAAGGTCAGAGCACATGGTCTGAGTTGCGTCGAAGATGGAGCCGTGGGTCTCACCGACGATATCGCGGGAAACGATGTCATCCTCGTTGTAACCAAAGGTCTCTGGGATGGTCTCTGCATATGCCTTCATTGCAGCGTTGACCTCGTCAACGGTGACCTTCTTGTCAACAACAGCATAGAGGTTGGTGAGGGAGCCAGTTGGCGTAGGAACGCGCTGAGCAGCACCAATGAGCTTGCCGTTGAGCTCAGGAAGAACAAGGCCAATAGCCTTAGCAGCACCGGTGGAGTTAGGAACGATGTTCTCTGCACCAGCACGGGAACGACGGAAGTTACCCTTGCGCTGTGGGCCGTCGAGGATCATCTGGTCACCAGTGTATGCGTGAATGGTGGTCATGATACCGGACTTGATAGTTGCGAAATCGTTAAGACCCTTTGCCATAGGAGCAAGGCAGTTGGTGGTGCAGGAAGCTGCGGAGATGATGTTGTCATCTGCAGTGAGGGTCTCATGGTTAACGTTGAAGACAATGGTTGGGAGGTCATTGCCTGCAGGAGCAGAAATGACAACCTTCTTAGCACCAGCGTTGATGTGAGCCTGTGCCTTGTCCTTAGAAGTGTAGAAACCGGTGCACTCAAGAACAACGTCAACGTTGAGATCGCCCCAAGGCAGGTTGTTAGCGTCTGCCTCCTTGTAAATAACAATCTCGTGACCGTCAACGATGATGGAGTGGTCAGTTGCCTCTACCTTGTGATCGCGGGAATAGTTGCCCTGAGTAGAGTCATACTTCAGAAGATATGCAAGCATCTCTGGAGAAGTAAGGTCGTTGATTGCAACAATCTCGGAACCCTCGTGACCAAACATCTGCCTAAATGCAAGGCGACCAATGCGGCCAAAACCGTTAATAGCAACCTTTACTGCCATACGTAATGCTCCTTTCGGTGACCCAGAGCCATTCTCCGGATTCATTAACATTTAAACCGTACACCGAGTATTTTACCGCACTCGCCGATAACTTATGCATCTTTTTCTAAATCCTGAACGATTTTTTCCAAACGAAGCAGTCGGTGATACATGGCGGACTTGGATACGGGTGGTACAAACGACTCCCCCAGCGCTGATAATGACAGCTCAGGGTTATCTTTTCGCGCAAGACAAAAATCTCTGACCGCTGGCGGCAGAGCTCTGAGTCCAATGAGTTTCTCGGCCTTTTCTATGAGCGCTAACTGATCTGCCGCTGCATTTGAAGAGCGTGTTTGATTTGCCATTTCTGCATTGACAACTCGGTTGACGTTGTTGCGATAATGCTTTTGCACACGCGTAAATGCAATAGCGCGCGCCATAGTGGGCGCACCAATCTCTCGCAAAAACTTGATGATATCGTCAGAGCTCTTAAGGTAAACAGCATAAATTTCTCTGGTACGCATGAGCGCATTGGTATGACGGTTACGATGATTAAGACGCGCCTTTACACCAATGGATCCCATAAGTTTTACCAGCTCAGTGGCAAATCTTTCTCCCGAGACAGCAATCTCTAGGTGAAAATCTTTTAAGGGATCGGCCAAAAATCCACCCGCCATAAACGCTCCACGCAAAAAAGCTCGCTGCGCCTGTTTGGTGCGGATAACGCTTTTAGGAATGCCACTTACCAGGCCTTCTCCCGGTATATAAATGCCAAGAGCGGAAAGTGCTTCTGCAAGTGAATCCTGGTTAGAAATCTCAAGCAAATAGTTACGTTTTTTATGCATGATAGAGCGACGGTACTCAACGGAAGTACCCAAGTCAAACAGACGGCGAGAAGAACTAATAACTGTACGGGCAACCGTGCCAGTCTCGGTAACAATGCGAACGGCAAATTTACCAGGGCCGTGCATCGACAACGTTCCAGAAACACGAATAAGTGCAGAAAGCTGGGCTAATTCACAGTCCGTCTGAATTTCTGGTACGCTGACCAGCTCATTTTTTACCAGGGCTGTATAGGACATGGCAGACTAACTTCTACTCAGCCTGCTGAGACTTCTTCTGAGCCGCATCAAGATCGCGATGGAAAAGCGTTACGCGATAGCCCTGACTGGTAAGATGCTCTGCCGTAGCACGTGCGATTGCAACGCTTCTATGCTGGCCACCCGTGCAACCTACTGCAATAGAGAGCAAGCTTTTGCCTTCCTGCACATAGCCAGGCATTACTACATCAAGCAGCTCAAACCAAGACTTAAGGAATTTCTTAGTAGTGCCATGCTGAAGGACAAACTGAGCTACTGGCTCATCAAGACCGGTAAGTGGTCTGAGCTCTGGATCATAGTAAGGATTAGGCAGGAATCGCACGTCAATCATAAGGTCAGCCTCAACGGGCAAACCATTTTTGAAGCCAAAGGAAAACACGCTGACATCCATAAGCTGCTGTTCAGCAAGCTCTGAAAATGCACGACGAAGGCGACTCTTAAGCGTATTAGTACGCATGGACGAAGTGTCTAGGACAACATCTGCCAGCGCTTTTATGTCTTGAAGCTGTGCGCGCTCCCTAGAGATTGCAGATGAGAGATTTTCTCCCTCCTGCGCCAAAGGATGACGACGGCGGTTCTCGCTGTAGCGACGCATAAGCACTTCATCTGAAGAGTCCAGATAGACAATCTTGTAGGTGAGCTCGTGATCTGCTAGAGACTTCAGAGCTTCAGAAATGTCATCAAAAAGACCTTGCGAGCGCAAATCGCAGGTAACAGCCAAGTGGCGACCAACACCCGTATTAATGCCCACAAGGTTAGAAAGCTGCAAAATAAGAGCTGGTGGCAGATTATCAATACAGAAATAACCCATGTCCTCAAACACATGAAGCGCCTGCGTACGACCCGATCCAGACATACCCGTAATAATGACAATGTCGGGAATAACTGAAGGTGTAGGATCGTTTTTCTTCACAGGCGCTCCTTAAATACGTGACGAGAAAACCTTACCGCTCCAAGCGTTAATCCTCAAGTGCTGCAGCAAACCAAGAGGTAATTGAAGTTGGATGTGTAATGGCTGTACCTGAAACAACCGCCCAAGCGCCTGCATCCAGAGCATCTTTTGCGTCTTGTGGTGTGTGAACGTGACCCTCGCAAATAATGGCAATACCTGGGAATTCAGTAGTTGCCTGCTTGAGAAGGGCAATATCAGGGCCATCATCAAGCGTTGTATCAATAGCGGCCTTGTTGTGAGAAAGTGTGGTTGAAACAAGGTCACAACCAGCAGCAACGGCGCGACGGATGTCATCCATAGTCATGCAGTCAGCCATAATCAGCACGTCAGACTCTGCACGAAGCGCCGCAACGGTCTCTTCAAAGGTTCTACCATCTGGCCTTGGACGGTCTGTTGCATCCAGGGCAACAACATCTGCACCTGCGTGAATACAAGCACGCGCATGACGAAGCGTAGGAGTAATGTAGACACCTTCGTGGCCCTCTTTCCAGAGGCCAATAACAGGAATTTCAACCCTACCTTTAATGGCAGAGATGTCAGACAAACCCTGGCACCTAATAGCTGCAGCGCCGCCAAGCTCACAGGCGCGAGCAATCTGAGCCATGGTCTCTGGATGCCTCATAGGCTCACCAGGATACGCCTGGACGCTGACAATGAGTTTTCCTTTAAGTGACTCGACAAGCTCTGAATGTGCCACGGTATTCTCCTCACAAGAATATACGTACATTAAAAGATATCTGTCTTTGCGACATGCCAGGTCAGCAAAGAATTAACCTGCTGACGTGCTTTTTCCTAACGACGTGTCTCTAAATAGCCAGGTAGAACAAGGTTTTCTGCAGCTCCAATAAGAGGAGCTTCTCCACCAAGCGTGCCCTTCACAAGAGGCGTTGCCTGAACAGGAGGCATTGCCTGCAGCTTAAATGCAGATGCAAGCGCCTCGTGCCAGTACTTGCCACACTCTGCAACGGAACCAGACAGAATGATGACAGAAGGGTCAAGCATGTTGCACATGCTGCCCAAGACCTCACCAAGTGCACGGCCCGAGCGCTCCTCTGCAGCCTGAGCGATCTTCTCGCCAGCAAGAGCCCTGCGGTCAATCTCAGCGCCATCAAGAGCAGAACCGTCTTCAAGCGTGTCGGAGCCGCCAAGGCGGACGTACTCGCGAATAATACCAGGACCTGCAGAAACAGGCTCAAGGTGAGAAGTTCCACCACAAGGACAATCAACGCCTGCAGCTGCTGGAGTTGCAACGTGACCAATGTGACCAGCCTCGTCGTGAGCGCCCAGCATCAAGATGCCGTGGTTCACAAAGGCGCCACCAATGCCCGTGCCAACTGCTACGGTTAAAACGCTATCTTTACCGTGGCCAGCACCGTGACGAGCCTCGCCCAGAGCGTGAGCATGAACGTCATTAAGAACGCTGCACGGAAGGCCAAACTCGCTGGTAACTGCAGAGCCAAGAGCGGTTCCGCCCCAGCCGGGCATAAGCTCATTTGCGTAGGTGATGTCACCCGTACGAGGGTCAACAACACCAGCAGAAGAAATACCCACGCCAGAGATGGTAAGATCCAGCTCTTGTGCACGAGCAAGAGCCTCTCTAATTGCCTGGAGAACGGTGGCAAGAACCTGCTTGCCGCCCTCTTTTGCGTTAGTTGGGACCTTCTTTACGGACTGGACGTTTGGAGCGTCAGTGCCGTTAAGGGTGACTATGCCGCAAGCAATTTTTGTGCCGCCAATATCAACGGCACAAACATGAGCTGGTGTAGAAAAGGTAGCGTCCATGGTATCTCCTCGTATTTAGAGAAGGCCGTTATCGACAAGAACCTGCTTGATTGCCTCGCGATTCTGACCATCAAGAGGCTTAACGGGACGAGGCATCTGGTCAGAATCAAAAATTCCCATAAGGTTAAGGGCGCACTTGAAGGCACCAACGCCAGCACCGTAGCCCTGAACGCCTGTGGTGACATCAAAGATATGGGAAATCTCGTTGAGTCGGTCCTGCTCACGCTTGACCTCTGCCCAGTTACCTTCCTGAGCTGCCTTCCACATGCGGACGTAGCCCTCTGGCTCAACATTAGCAAGACCAGGAACGGAACCGTCAGCACCAGAGAGAAGAGCGCCGTCAACAACAATCTCGTGGCCAGTCAAAAGAGTGAGAGGATGACCGTTCTTCTCGTTCTCCTGAACAAGATACCTGAAGGAGACATCGTCACCAGAAGAGTCCTTAACACCTGCAAGAACGCCCTCTGCGCCCAGGCGAGCAAGCATCTTCCAAGAGAGCTTAGTGTGAACGCAGACAGGAATATCGTACGCAAACAGAGGTGCATCCAGCTCTTGGTGGAGAATGCGGAAGTGCTCCTCAACATCAGCTGGGCTGCAAAGTGCGTAGAAAGGAGCGGTTGCTACAAGAGCATCTGCACCCAGCGCGAGGGCACGGCGACCGTGCTCCAAGACGCGCTCGGTCTCGGTATCAATGATGCCCACAAGGACCGGAACACGGTGGTCAACAATGCGAACAGCCTCGCGTACAATCTGATCGCGACGCTCATCAGTTGCAAAGACAACCTCGCCAGAAGAGCCGAGGAAGAACAGACCATCAACTCCCGCCTCAATAAGGCGGTTAATGGAGCGCTCAAAAGACACGATATCAAGCTGGTGGTCTGGAGTGTTGGGGGTAACAACTGGTGGAACAACACCGCTAAATGGTACGTTACTGGACATGCTTTATCCTTTCACACGTTGGAAAATCCAACTGGTTTCATACAACAATGTACTGAACAAACTGACCGAATACCTGGTCAATTGAATATTCAAATAACCTACGTAATTATAGTTCGCTTGGTTACGTTAGAGTGCCGATATAACCTCACGCATATAGTTGATTTGTTCGTTCTCAAACTGATTGATACGCTCGTGGCCAAACTTGGGATACACACGTATTTCCTTCTGTCCCGCTATGCGGTTGTACAGCGCAAACGTTCCCTCAGTCGGAGCACTTTGGTCCAGCAGAGCTGTACCAATAAGCGCAGGCACACGCACCAGCTCTGCCGCGCACGCGCTGTCGAGAAGACCGACCGCGTCGATAGCTGCATCTGACTGCGGAGTGTCTCCGCACCCGACATGTGCTCGCAGGGTTGTTGCGTTGTCGGCAAAGAGCGGGTTCAGCGCCATGGTAGCGCTCACTTCCTTGGGCAGAAGCGCAGCCGCAAACAATGCCTGCGAACCGCCTAGACCTTCTCCCCAGGTGACAGCTGTGCGCCCGAGGAAACGCGAGGCAACCGCGGTGGTTACCAGCGCGTCGTCGATGAGCTGCTTGAGCGTGGAGGATGCGGCGTCATCCGGGTTGATAAGCGCGTGAGCAAGCTCCTCTGCGGTAAAGGTTCCCCTCCAAGCGTCTTTGAGCTGAGCTTCGCATGGACGAGCCTCCAGAGCCACAACAGGCAGACCAAGTGCCGAGAAGCGCAAAAGGTGCAGCCAGCTGCGCACTCCCCGACCAAGATCGGAGAAGAGCACCACCGCGAGCAGTTCTGCCGAGACGGACAGCTCTGCTGGAGCTAGCGGTTCTGCCACCGACACACCTGCTGGAAGAATGACGCGAGCACGCAGCTGCGTCTGGTCAGTTGAGGTGAATGTGATGCGCTTAAACGTTGCCGCCTGGGTAGCAGACGGAAGCTCAACCGCACTCTTTACCTGTGCGTTTTGCGCAAACGCTACAGATGTCTCCCAAAATGATTCAAAGTTTGATGGTCTCAGCCACGCACCGCGATAAGAGCGAGCATCTTCAAGTCTTTGTGTTAAGCCTCTCATGCCTTCACCTCGCCTTCTGCTTGAGCAGGAAATGACAAGTCCAGCGCTTCAAGAGCTTGCTCTCCCTTGTCTGAGCAGAAGAAATCAATGATCTTATCGTCAAAATCACCAATCTCTTCATGCGCATATCCGGGGTAAAGAAGATGTCTCTTTGGGCAGGTCAGGGCATTGTAAGCCGCAAACTGAGCCTCTGGAGGAACTACCGGATCATCAAGTCCGGTGCCAAAAAGCACAGGACAGGTAACCAGGCGTGCAAAATTAGCTGAATCAATATAGGCAAGCTTTGCAAAAACCTCATCGACACGAGAGCCATCTGCGTCAAACCAACGGGAATAATAACGGATGCCCTCGTAGGCAACCTCATCAGCATTAAGCTCCCACACACACCTAAAATCAGTGAGGAAGGGATAAAGAATTGCTGCCCTATTAATCAAGTCTTGATTGAGTGCGCAGGTAGCAAGACCAATACCACCTCCCTGCGAGGCGCCGTTTACAAAAACGCGATCTGTATCAATCCCTTCAAGCTGGCGAACAATTCTGCAGAGCAAGCGAATGTTCTGATACAGATGAACAAAGTAAAGGTCCTCTACTGGTCCATCCAGTCCGAGCACCAAGTGGCCAGAGACGGTAGTGCTCTTATACGAGCTTCCGTCCAAACTACGGCCACCCTGCCCAGGATTATCAAGCGCAATCAGTGAGTAGCCCAAGCCCAAAAATGAGCTCTGCTCAAACCAACTGCGAGAAGATCCTGGATAGCCATGGAACTGTAAAACAAGCGGAGTTTGTACGCCTGAGGCAGTCTGTGGACGCAGGTACTTTGCGTAGACTTCCGCGCCATCAATACCTGCAAACGTAAGATCAAAAAAGTGTGCTGAAGCAGTTGACGTGACCTCTGTTGAAGGAACAATCTGCCAGCTGAGAGGAGCGTTATCTGCTTCCTCCATACGTGCCTTCCAAAACGCCTCAAAATCCGAAGGATAGGGCGTCAAAGCATGAGCTGCCTTCAATTCTGCAAGCTCAAGCGTTTCTTGGTGCATTGATCCACCTAACAAGCTAAAAGAGCGCAGCCTAAGCTGCGCTCTAGTCAAACAAAAACGTAAGCGCTACTCACCCAGTTTAGGATGAAGCAAAGATGGTGCAGCACCCAAAAGCGTCTTAGTGTAAGGATCTGTTGGGTGCTCAAAGACCTGCTTAGCAGGACCATCTTCCATAATCTGGCCGTGATTCATAACAATGATGCGGTCAGAAACATAGCGGACAGTCTGAATATCGTGCGAAATAAAGATCATCGAGAGACCCAGCTCAGACTTAAGGTCTGTAAGCAGGTTCAAGATCTGTGCGCGAACAGAAACGTCCAGTGCGGAAGTAGGCTCATCAGCAATGATTGCCGATGGATTCAGAGAAAGCGCACGTGCAATTGCAACACGCTGACGCTGACCACCAGAGAGCTGACCAGGAAGAGCGCGAAGTGCGGAATGTGGAAGTCCTACCAAACCGACAAGCTCATTAATACGGGCTTCTCGCTCCGCCTCTGTGCCTACCTTATGTACGAGCAGTGGATCCATGAGCTGGTCTTTAACAATCATACGAGGGTTAAGAGCAGTTGCTGGGTCCTGGAAGACAACAGAGACAACGCGTCCAATCTGCTTTCTAAGCTCTGGAGTACGCTTGGTAACATCCATTCCCTTGAAGTACACATGACCAGACGTTGGTGACTGAAGGCCACACATGACATTTGCGGTAGTGGACTTTCCGCAGCCAGACTCACCAACAATACCAATGGTCTCACCAGGCATAAGCTTGAGAGAAACATTCTGTACAGCATGAACCTTATTAGGCTTAAAGATTGAACCCGTACGTGTTTTAAACGTAACCGAAATATCATCGAGGAAGATAATTGGCTGTTCTTCAGATGTTGTAGCCATTTACCTCACCTCCTTTTGAGAACGCTCAAGGTAAGGCACAAGACCATGCTCCTTCAGATACTCATCAGGCAGCTCGGAGAAACGATGGTGCTTACCAGGAATCTCCTTGATAATAGGGTGAACCTCAAGTCCCAAATCTGGGTGGCTTGAACGAGGAGCAAACCTATCGCCTGTTGGGAAGTCCTCAGGAGAAGGAACAGAACCTGGTACCTGGTGAAGCCTGGTACCGTCCTGTGCGCCTTCCTCAATGGAAAGAACAGAGCCGAGAAGACCGCGGGTGTACTCGTGAACAGGATTGGTCAGAAGCTCAGTAGTAGCTGCCTGCTCAATAACCTGGCCTGCATACATAACGGTAATCTCAGAAGCAACCTCTGCAACAAGTGCAAGGTCGTGGCTAACAAAGATCATTGCGAAGCCAAGACGGCGCTGAAGGTCATTCAAGAGCTTGATGACCTGCTTCTGAACAGTAACGTCCAGAGCAGTTGTTGGCTCGTCGCAGATGACCAGAGAAGGATCGCGGGTAAGTGCCATAGCAATCAGAACACGCTGACGCTGACCACCGGAAAGCTCGTGTGGATAAGACTCAAGCGTACGCTTTGGATCCAAGCCTACAAGCTCCAGAAGCTCCTCTGCAGAACGGGTGCCTCCCCTGCTAGTAAGTTGCTTCATCTGAGAAGAGATAAGCATGGAAGGGTTCAAGGAAGACAGAGCGTCCTGGTAGACCATTGCAAGTTCGTGTCCAAGTAGTTTACGGTGCTCTTCTTTGGAAAGCTTCAAGAGGTCTTGGTCTTTGTAGAGAACCTCACCAGTAATGGTCTCTTTTGGATCAGTCAGACCCATGATGACCTTGGTGGTAATAGACTTGCCGCAGCCAGACTCGCCAACCAGTGCCATGCACTGACCAGGACGAACATCAAAGCTTACGTGGTCAACAACCTTAACATCTCCGTGAGACTCAAAGCTGATGCAAAGATCCTTAACGCTGAGCAGTGGCTTTACATCAAAGTCTGGCTTACGCCTATCAGTTCTGGACAGCTCAACTTCTTTAAGCGCATTGAGTCTGCGCTCCAGGGACTCTGCCTGCTCTGCGTAGGCACGAACTGGATCAGATGCAAGAATGTCATCTGCACGCCTAGAGTCAGAGTTCTCTGTATCAACAGGCGCGCCAGGTGCTGCTGCCATAGCGTCAGTAAGACCCTCGGAGAGGATATTCAGTGCCAGGCAGGTCATCATAATAGCCAGGCCTGGGAAGAATGCCTGCCACCAACGGCCAGCAAGAACACCAGCACGAGCATCAGCCAGGATGTTACCCCATGTTGGAGTTGGCTCTGCAATACCTGCACCAATGAAGGTCAGGGATGCCTCAAAGATGATTGCGTCTGCAACAAGCGTAACGGTAAAGACCATGATTGGAGCAATACAGTTACGAAGAACATGCTTCCACAGAATCCATGGTGCACGAGCACCGGAAACAATGGTTGCCCTTACGTAATCTTCGCCGTACTCGCTTACGATATTTGCGCGAACAATACGAGCAATCTGTGGCGTGTACATAAAGCCAATAGCAAAGATAATTGAAGGAACACTGTTACCCAGAATAGAAACAAAGACTGCTGCAAGAGCAATGCCTGGGAACGACATGATGATGTCGAGCACACGCATGATGACCTCAGAGACAGCCTTTCTAGAAACAGCGGCAATTGCACCAATAATTGAGCCACACAGCAGTGCCATACCCGTAGCGCCAAAACCAATGACCAGTGAATACTGACCACCATAGAGCATACGAGAAAGAATATCGCGGCCCTTATCGTCAGTACCAAAAATGAATCCATTGCCTGGAGCCTGACGAGCGTTAAAAATCTCAAGTGGGTTATGTGGAGCAATAAAGTTTGCAAAGACAGAAGCAAGAACAACAAAGACGAGAATGACAAGAGCAATCTTGGAAGCCGTCTTCATCTTCTTAAAGCCACCAAAGGTTGAACCCTTTGCTGCAGCTTCTTCGAGCTTCTCGACTTGTTTTTTTCTAATTTGTACCATCGCACTACACCGTCCTAATGCGTGGGTTAATCAAGATGTACAACATATCAACAACAATGTTGATGATGATGAAGGACAGTGCAACGACAACAACAACGCCCTGAACAAGCATTGCCTCGTTACCCTGGATGCCCTCGAGAATAGCGGTACCCATGCCAGGAAGGTTAAAAATAACCTCAATAACAACGGCACCACCCATGAGGTAACCAATCTTCAGACCAAGTGTGGTTACAGGGGTAATAAGAGCGTTGCGAAGTACGTTTCTTGCAATGACGATTCGCTCTGGAATACCAGCACCGCGAGCAGTACGGACATAGTCCTTATCCAGCTCCTCGACCATTGCGGTACGAACAATACGGGTCATCTGACCAGACATTGGAACCGCAAGTGCAAATGCCGGCATAATCATACGAGCAAGGTAGCCGCCAAGATTTACCGTAGGATCTGGCAGTGCTCCAGAAGCAGGCAAAAGCTTGAGTGTAGACGCAAAGACCAGAATCAAAAGAACTGCCAACCAGAATGATGGCGTTGCAAGACCGGCAATTGAGAATACGCGGATGATTTGATCGGGCCATTGATCTCTATAGAGAGCCGCAATAACGCCCAACGTAAACGAAACTATTGCGCCAATAAAGAGACCCATAAAGGTCAACTGCATAGTTACTGGCAGAGCCTTTGAAATTCTTTCAGCAACTGAATAGTGAGAAGTGCCGTAGGTACCCAAGTTTCCATGAGCAACATCACCGATATAGCGTACATATCTCACAGGCCATGGGTCATCAAGGCCATTCTCAATGTGATACTGCTGGATAGCTTCTTCAGAAGCAGACTCTCCCAAGGCATTGTATGCAGGATCAACATGCGAGAAAGACATTAGGAAGAATACGAGAAAGGTGACGCCTAAAGCCATAATCGGCAGCGCAATAAGACGGCGTCCGATAAGACGTAATAGGTTGTTCACTATCTCCCCCTCTCTCTTTAAAACAAACCGTACAAATAAAATTTTGATGAGACTTCGCTCATTTCAGGACTAAATTTTGCGCACAAGAGCCCGAGCGTTATAGGTAAAACGCTCGGGCCCCAATATATGAGATGCTAAGCGCGTGACGACAACAAATTAGCTAGCAGTAACTGTGTTGACATCAATGAAGGACAGGCCGGTGGTTCCGATGCCCTTGAAGCCCTTGAGAGCAACGCCGTTGCTGTTTGGCTTCTCGCTCCAAGAAGCGGTGAAAGTCTTAGCAAAGAGAACTGGGTACAGAGGTACGTTCTCAGCGATGATGTCGAAGCACTCGTTCCAAGTGGACTGCTGATCAGCACCAGACTGGCCAAGAGCCTTGGTCATAAGATTGTGGAGCTTGGTCCACTCATCAGACTCCTTCCATGGGCAACGCTTGGTCATCCAGACGTTATCGCCATACCACCAGTTAAGCAGCAGGTCGACGTCTGCGCCGAAGCAGGAAGGATCGCCAGGGGCAAGCAGGATATCCCAAGAACCGTCAACTGCGTCGATTGCAGCATAGGTTGCAGGAGAAGTATCGGAAACGATGCTTACATTAAAGCCAAGTGCATCAAGGTCGTTCTTGACCTGAGTTGCCATGGACTTAACCTGCTCGTTATCGGTGGTGCGGAGAACAACATCACCTGGGGTAATACCGGACTCAGAAATGAGCTTCTTAGCCTTATCTACATCGTGTGCATAGACAGTAGATGCCTTGTGATAGTTAGCAAAGGAAGAAGGAAGGTAGCTGGTAGCAACCTCTGCCTGACCAGAGAATGCGTTTGCAAGCATCTTATCTGTATCAAGTGCATAGAGGCATGCCTGGCGAACCTTAACGTTGTCCCAAGGAGCCTTGCCAAGGTTGAACATTGCAAAGCGGACACCAAAGCCCTGAACAGCGTCAACGGTGCAGCCTGCGCCCTTGAGCTGGTCTACAGCGTCTGCAGGGACCATTTCCATAGCAAGGGTGGTTCCGTCCTGCTGTGCGGTCAGACGAGCGGTTGGATCCTTAAGGACGTCATAGTGGAGCTTATCGTCCTTAGCAGGAGTTGCGCCGTTGTAGTTTTTGTTAGGAACAAGGTCAAGAGTGTTGTCAGAGATGGACTCATACATCCATGGACCAGAACCAACTGGCTGCTTCTTCATCTCATCCTGGGAGCTGCTTGCTGGAACAACGCGAACAATGGACAGGCGCTCCTTGAGGAGGGAGAAGTTAGCAATGGTGGTCTTAACGGTGACAGTCTTGTCATCCTTCTTCTCTACGGAAGCAATTGGAGAGAGCATTGGGACGTAGACGCTACCCTTAGCAGCGGAACGGTTGAAGGACTCAACAACGTCATCTGCCTTTACCTCGTTACCATCAGAGAACTTTGCGCCGTCACGGAGGGTAATCTCAAAGGTGTAATCGTCAACCTTCTTAGGATCAGCAGTAGCCAGCTCATTGAATGTTGAGTAGTCGTGGAAGTTAAGACCGTAGAGGCCCTCAACTACCTGCCAGTTAACACCAAGGGCAAGTGCTGATGAAGTAGTAGATGGATCATAGTTCTGGGTTGAATAAGCGGTACCAGCAGTAATTGTGCCGCCGCCTTCCTTTCCAGATGGAGCTTCAGCTGCCTTCTGCTGTCCGCCACCGCAAGCGGTGAGACCAAGACCAGCTGCTACAGTTGCTCCGCCAAGGAAGCCGCGACGCGAAAGTGGACGGTTAATAAACTCGCTCATTTCTGCCTCTTTCTAAAAACTCTCCTTGCCACAACGTGGCACCAATGCCACTTGTGTGGCTTACATCTACATAACTATATGAAGAAAAGATATTTGGTCTGCAGACAGTTCGACCAACGGTATTAATTTCTCGCCCATTGGCTGCTCAAAATATGAAAACGTGTTTTGTTGTATTATTTACTGCATATAAATCTTAATAGCAGCTAAGAAGGCCCGCAGTTAGCGGGCTTTACTATTATTTTACCTTATCAAATATATAAAATATTTAACTAACTACATAAGTAGTAATCATTGTCAACTACCGTTTACCGATGATTTACTACCGTTTACCTTTAGAAATTACGGATATGTTGTGGAGATTAAACAAGAGTCAGTCCAAAATCGGACCAACTCTTGTTTTAGAACAGCAAAAACGCTTTGAAATTACTTAACTAAATCTACAACACGCTCAGGGTTCGCCATAAAATCTAGATGTTCTTCCCCTAAATGAGATTCGATTATCTCTGATACTTGTTCGTCATTTTTTTCAATGTCAAAATTTCCATCTGCTGGGCTATAACGTCCTAAATAGCCATCAGCTAGATAAGGTGGCGGCCATCCACTTAACCCTACGCCACAAAAATTTCTAACTAGACATCTATAATTTCTATTATGCATTTCTTGTAGCAGCCCAGCGTTCCTTGTTTGAATCCACATTTTTGGAGTTCCAAAATTAGACCCAATGGCAAATAGTCCTAAATCTTGCTCAACTGTTCCAACAACCTTTTCTTGAGAGCTTATTACCCAATATAATTTTATATTCAATATAAGTTGGTTAGCTTGACTGACTCCTAAAAATGGCCCAGAGATAGTAGCGGTCTCTAAATCAATATTTTCTGCGGACCCAAAATCAGACTTAAGACCATTTTTCTTATTCTCATATTGTTGCACAACATACTGAGCTGCCTGCTTTTTTAACTCTGGTAGCCTCATAGTATTCAACTTAAAAAACCAGTTATTTATCAGCAAACCACAAATAACAAGAACTACCAATAATGACAGACCTTTTATAACTCGTTTCCTACGCTTCATCTGCTGTCACCTCATTAGAACTGCTTGTAGCAACTGACGTAAGAGTAATAACTAGGTAGCTCTAATGATATTCTGTGCGAGTGCGCTTTAACAATTCATCTACCGGTTAATGGTTATATTTCAGCGATGAATGAAAATAATAAGAATGGCATGACAACACTTCATAACTACCATTCTTATTGCAAATAACTCTATTGATTGATCTAGCTTTAAAGGTTGTGTTTCTTCATCCTTTGCTCAAAGAGCTCGTTGATAATCTTTGTCATCTCTTCAACTTGTTGAGTACTAGGTTCACCCTCAAATGTAGCGTAAAGCTCTGGATACTCATGAGCGATAAATTCACAAGACTTGCCCGTTGCATGCCCACGGACAAAAAACGGAATACGCTTAATGTAGTCAGGATTTACCAGTGCCAAGATCTTCTCGTCTGCTGTTTTACTCATGAGTTCCTCCCCTTGCATCTAACTTCTCATGTACAGCTGTTGAAGATTCTTCCCAAGCTTTGAGTTCTTCATAAATAGTTTCTGCTAAGTTCACAGAAACACCTTTTACCTGAGAGATATCCTCAACACTTGCAGCCTTTAGGCGTTTAAAAGAGCCAAAATGGCGCATGATGTCTTTTTTACGTTTAGACCCTACACCAGGGATTTCATCCAGAATAGAGACGGTCATTGCCTTATCTCTAAGCTCACGATGGAACGTAATTGCAAAACGGTGCGACTCGTCACGGACTTGCTTGATAAGGTACAAAGAAGCAGATCCTGTAGGCAACACAATTGGTGTGTCGTCCCAAGGTACAAAGACTTCCTCATCAGACTTGGCAAGGCCGCAGACAGGAATGTCTAGGCCCAGTTCATTGAGCTGATTGATGGCAGCGGTCAGCTGAGGTTTACCACCATCAACAACCAGCAAATCAGGTCGTGAGCCAAAGCGTTCATCTGCCATGCGTTCCGGGCTATACCTTCTGCCCAGGACCTCTGTCATTGAGACAAAGTCGTTTGCTTCATCAAGCTCAGCGCGGATCTTAAAGCGTCGATACTGACTCTTATCAGCCTTTCCGTTAGTAAAGACCACCATAGATGCAACAGTAAAGTTGCCATGAAGCGTAGAGATATCAAAGCACTCAATGCGCAGTGGCGGCGCGTCAAGCGCAAGTGCGCTTTCAAGCTGAAGAAGTGCCTGGTTAGTGCGATCGTCAGCATAGCCCGTGCGAATCATGTGGCGCATTAATGCATGACGAGCGTTTGCAGAAGCCATCTGAAGAAGACGGAACTTCTCGCCACGTTGTGGGTGGTGAAGCACGCAGTTGTGGCCTCGTTTTTGCGTCAGCCACTCGGACAAAACCTCTGCGTCGAGAAGATCGATGGGCAGGTTAACCTCTGCGGGAATGTCAGCGGTTTCGTCGTAGTAGCGCTTCAAGAAGCCCGAGACCAGCTCTTCCTCAGAAACGTCCAAGCCTTTGTCCAGGATAAACTCAACCGAGCGGATGGTACGGCCTTCTCGCACAACAAACACGCAGGCAGCGGAGATAGTTTCTTCTCGATAAATGCCAATGAGGTCAATGTTGACTGAGGTAGGAAACGTGACTTGCTGGCGGTCATCAAGATCAGAGAGTGAAGTCAGACGGGACTTGAGCCTAGCTGCCTTCTCAAAATCCAGGTCAGCAGCAGCTTCTTGCATCTGGTCTTTGAGCTCAGAGACAATCTCGGAGCGATTTCCGCGGAGAAAGTTTTCTACCTGCCTGACGTTCTTTGCATAGGAAACGGTATCAATGGCGCCAACGCACACACCAGGACCTTTGCCTACGTGGTAGTCAAAACAGGGACGTCCCTTCTTTGCCAGCAACAGGTTAGCAACGGCTGCACCATCAGGGTCTTTTTCTAGCAGACGTTTAGCACGCTTCCACTCAACACACGTAGCAGAGCAGATAGGCACTACTTTTCTGAGCGTCTCAATAGTTTGGCGCGCAGCGTAGGAATCAGTGTAGGGACCAAAATAGCGCGTACCCTTCTTGTGCTTCTCGCGCGTGTATTTAATTGCCGGGAAGGTATCTGACTCGGTAATGGCAATGTAGGGATAGCTCTTATCGTCTTTAAAGTCCACGTTGAAGTAAGGACGATACTGAGCAATGAGGTTACGCTCCAGCACCAATGCTTCGTGCTCGTTTTCTACCACGATGTAGTCAAAACTACGTACGACCTGCATCATCAGTGGAATCTTGGCTCGATCATCTTGAAGTGTGACGTACTGCCTCATGCGAGCACGCAGGTTCTTAGCTTTTCCTACATAGATAACCTTGCCAGACCCATCTTTCCAGAGGTAACAGCCTGGATCAGTTGGCACCTGATCAACCTGCTCTCTGATGGATACCAGGTCATCTGAAGGCTCTGAAGAAAATGACGGCGCAAGTCCCGGCGCCCCCGAAGGCACATAGCTGGGATCAAGGTTGTTTTGAGAGCTATCTTTGCTACTTATAGCACCGCTTCTGGCCATACTATGACCTTACGCGAGAAACCAGTGAACGAAGCATGGCGGACTCTGGTGATTTAAAGAGGATTGCCAAGCCATAGGTAACCAAAACAGCTGGAATACCTGCAAAGATGCAGTACAGCACGCCATAGAGCGCTCGGCCGTCTGGTACGCCAATAACGGCGCGCAGGCCCACCATGATAAGAAGTGCTGCAGCCGATCCTGCCAGGCCAAAAAGAATTGAGCGGACAAACGCAAACACCATTGATTTGAGCCCAATCTGACCAAGGTGCTTACGCAGGCTAATCAACATAATGGTGTCAATGACCACATAGAAGATGGCTGAGGTAGTTGCTACAAACATCATGCCAAAGTGAGAAGTACCCACCAACAGCACCAAAACCTGCACGACAGAACCGAGCGTTGCCGAAACAGCATAAAGTGTCATACGACGCATAGCAGAACAGACTTTTTGCAGGTACATACCAATGCCATACAGAGGCAAGGCAAGCGACTGACCAATCAAGAATTGCTGGGTTAGCAGCAGCTGATCTTCAGTGAACTTGCTTGCTCCAATAATAGAGACAAGGGGCATCGAGAAAATCATCAGATACATCATGAACGGCACGGTAAAGAAAAGAATCTGGTTAATACCGTGCTTAAAGTCTTTCTTGAACTGATCCATATTCTCTTTTGCCCAGCTATCGGACAGCTCCGTAAAGAGGGCTGTGGTAATAGGCACCGTCAAAATGGAATATGGCAGCGTGTACCAAAGACGAGCGTATGCCGCAATGGAAGCGCCAGATGCGGAAACGCTGAGCTGCGAGCTTGTCTGCACCGACATAGTTACAAACGTGGCAACCACAACAATCAGAGCAGGCGCGCCAATCTTAAGTGTCTCTTTAAGCGCGGGGTCTTTGAGGTTAATTCTCCATGAGAGCTTAATTCCCTTACGCTTAAGTGATGGTACCTGAATCAGAACCTGAATTAAGACGCCCAGGGGATTTCCCAGTGCAAGAATAAGAAGGCCCAGATCAGGATTAGTGTTAACCAAGAAAGCATACGCAAAGAACGATGCCGTAGTCACAAAGTTATTAAAGATAGGAGCTGCGGCTGGCCAGAGATAGTCTCGCTCTGCATTCAAAACACCAGAGAAAATGGTGGAGAAGCAATACAGCATAACCTCAATGACAAAGAACCTAAAGAAGTACACTGCCAGCGTTGGGTCAAAATCAGCACCTGCCGAGAAGGACTGTGTATACACCACTTCTGCGGCAAAGAAGAAACCTAAAACGGCAACAAGACCTGTTGCGACAACAACAATGGAAAGCAGGTTGGAGGTATAGGCATTTGCCTCATCCTGTCCAACCTTCTTCTTAATAGAGAGATATACCGGCAAGAAAGCTGTAGTGAGCATTCCTGCACCAACAAGCTCATAGAGCTGGTCAGGAAGGGTGTTTGCAATGGAATAGCAGCTTGCAAGAACGGTTGCGCCCATAGCAAATGCCTGAGCCCAGGTTCTTAAAAAGCCCGTAATACGGCTAATCAGAACAAGTACGCTCATCATAGAGGTAGAGCGACTCAAATCTTTCTGCTTAGACGCATCTTCTTCATCAGAAGAAGCCTCTTCACTATAAGAGCTGTCTGAAACGGAGCTGTCCTCTGTAGCAAAAGCATCTTCTACTGCTAAGCCATTCTCCTCAGCAGCAACTTCCTCGAGCTTCTGGCTCACAATCTGCTCAAAGACTTCATCCTCAATTGGTTGATGAAACGTCTCTGGAACAACAATGTTGTCCACTACAGGAGGCTCATCAAAGGTCTGATCAAGAGCCTTGCTCAGAGTTTCTTCAGATAAGGTTCCATCAGAAGACTCTGCTGAAAGTCGCATATGTTTGGGCTGATATGCCACTAGTGCACCTCGCGAACAATATCTGCAAACGTAGCCGATACAAATGAAGCTAGATCTTCTGGAGAAAGCGTCAAACTAAGTCCACGTTTTCCACCAGAGATATGAATGAGCTCAAAAAGCTGAGCAGTCTCGTCAATTATAGTGGGAAACTGCTTTTTCATACCAACGGGAGTGCAGCCGCCACGAACATAGCCCGTTAAGCCCTCAAGCTCTTTAACAGGCAGCATGGAAAGGTTCTTTTGACCGGACGCGGCTGCTGCTTTCTTAAGATCAAGCTCTTGATCTACAGGAATACAACACACCACATGCTCTCCGCTTGAAGACACGCAGACAAGCGTTTTGAACGCAGCGTCTGGATCTTCTCCAAGCATCTCAGCAATATGAGTTCCCAACTCACCAGAAGGAACGTCTTCGTCTGCCTCGTAAGATTGGAACTCGTAAGCAATGCCGGCAGCATCAAGCTCCCTCATGGCATTTGTCTTTTGAACCTTTGCCGTTTTTCTCGCCATATTATGCGCGCTTCTTCTGAGCTTTTTTCTCTGCAGCTAGACGTGCATTATCACGGTCTAGAATCTCTTTGAGGAACTTACCTGTGTGGCTTTCTGGTGTTGCGGCAACCTTTTCTGGCGTACCAGAGACAACTACGGTTCCTCCGCCGTCGCCACCCTCTGGACCCATATCAATAATACGATCAGCCATCTTAATGACATCCAGGTTGTGCTCAATAACAAGAACGGTGTTACCCGCATCAACAAGACGCTCAAGAACAACAATCAGTTGTCTGACATCCTCAAAATGAAGGCCAGTTGTTGGCTCATCCAGAATATAAAGAGTTTTACCAGTCTGCTGACGGTGAAGCTCTTTTGCAAGCTTAACGCGCTGCGCCTCGCCACCAGAGAGCGTAGTTGCTGGCTGGCCAAGGTGAATGTAGCCAAGGCCTACATCGTGGAGAGTCTGCAGCTTGTTCTTAATACGAGGAATGTTTGCAAAAAACGCTAGTGCCTCATGAACCGTCATATCAAGCACGTCGGAGACGGACTTGCCGTGATAGAGAATCTCAAGCGTCTCACGATTGTAGCGCTTGCCATGGCAGACTTCGCAAGGAACGTAAACGTCAGGCAGGAAGTTCATCTCAATCTTGATCTGGCCGTCGCCCTTACAAGCTTCGCAGCGACCTCCCTGGACGTTAAACGAGAAACGACCAGCTGAGTAACCACGAGCACGAGACTCTGGGACTGAAGCATACAGTGCACGCAAGTCATCCCAAAGGCCAATATAGGTTGCTGGATTAGAACGAGGTGTTCTACCAATAGGACTCTGATCAATATCAATGACCTTATCGATAAGATCAACGCCCTCGAGCTTTTTATACTCTCCTACCACACGTTTTGAGTGCTGAACTGCATTGGTAAGCGCGGGTGCAAGGGTATCGGTGACCAGAGAAGACTTACCAGAACCAGAAACGCCTGTGACTACCGTCAACGTGCCCAGCTCAATTGAAGCGGAAACGTTTTTAAGGTTGTTAGCGCTAGCTCCCGTAATCTTGATCTTTCCGCGGCCGGGCTTACGACGAGCCTCTGGAAGTCTAATCTGCTTCTTTCCTGTAAGGTAAGCGCCCGTAATGGAATCAGGGTTTTTAATAATCTCTTCTGGAGTTCCCGCAGCAACAACATGACCACCAAGCTCGCCAGCGCCGGGACCCATGTCAATAACGTAGTCAGCTGCACGAATGGTGTCTTCATCGTGCTCAACAACAAGTACGGTATTCCCGCGGTCCCTAAGCTGCTTGAGCGTCTCAATTAGACGGTTGTTGTCTCTTTGGTGAAGGCCAATAGAAGGCTCGTCCAGAATGTAGAGGACGCCCATAAGGCCAGCACCAATCTGAGTTGCCAAGCGAATACGCTGGGCTTCTCCACCAGAAAGTGACGCTGCTGCACGAGAAAGCGTGAGGTAGTCCAAGCCAACGTTTACCAAGAACTGCAGCCTTGCCACAATCTCTTTGACAATAGGACCTGCAATAACCTTCTGACGGTCAGTAATAGTCAGCTGCTTAAAGAACTCCAGTGACTCCTTGCAAGAGAGTTCACAGACCTCCCAGATGTTCTTCTCGCCAACGGTAACAGAAAGAATTTCTGGCTTTAAGCGAGCTCCATGGCAGGTTGTACAGGGCATCTCTCGAATGTACTTCTCAAGATGCGTCTTCATATTTTCTGACGTGGTCTCTTGGTACTTGTCAAAAAGAATCTTTCTGACGCCAGAGAATGTAGTAAACCAGTGCGTATTGCGGCCGTCGCGCGTCTTGTAGTCAACGCGAATCTTAGTGGAACCAAGACCACCGAGAAGGGCGTCTTGAACCTTCTTGGGCAGTTTATTCCAAGGTGTTGTATCGGATACGTCAAAATGCTTGCAGACTGCAGACAAAATCTGAGGATAGTAATTGGAGTGACCAAAGAGGCTTCCAAAAACGCCTTCAGAGACAGACAGTTTTGGATCAGCAATGAGTGCCGCAGCATCAATAATTTTGCGAGTTCCTAGGCCATCACAGTCAGGACAAGCTCCGTAAGGTGCGTTGAACGAGAAATCGCGAGGCTGCAGGTCATCCATAGAGTGACCGTGAATTGGACAAGCAAGCGCCAGCGAATACTGCAAGAGCTCTTCTGGCATAGTCTCTGGATTGGATTTATCAGCCAGAAGCAATATGCCTACCTTGCCCTGGGCAAGCTTAGTTGCCTGCTCAACACCCTCAACAATACGGCCCAAAGAATCAGGACGAATGACAATACGGTCAACGACAACCTCAATATCGTGCTTGAGCGTTTTACCCAGCGTAATCTCTTCATCAAGTTCACGCACAACGCCGTCAACACGAACGCGAGAAAATCCTTCTTTGCGCAAGTCTTCAAAGAGCTTGACGTACTCGCCCTTGCGACCCAAAACAACAGGAGCCAGAACGTAAGCCCTGCGTCCCTGACCAGCCTCGAGGATTTTATCGGCAACCTGATCTGTTGTCTGACGCTCGATAACGCGACCGCATTCAGGGCAGTGAGGAGTGCCCATGCGAGCGTACAGAAGACGCAGATAGTCGTAGATTTCTGTAACGGTACCCACGGTAGAGCGAGGATTTCTGGAAGTGGTCTTCTGGTCAATAGACACAGCTGGAGAAAGACCATCGATAGAGTCAAGGTCTGGCTTATCCATCTGTCCCAAGAACTGACGGGCATAGCTGGACAAGGACTCAACGTAGCGGCGCTGTCCCTCTGCGTAAATGGTGTCAAAGGCAAGACTCGACTTACCCGAACCAGAAAGTCCCGTAATAACTACCAGCTGATCACGAGGGATATCAATATCAATGTCTTGCAGGTTGTGCTCTCGTGCACCACGGATAGCAATTTTGCTTGAAGCCATAGTTCCTCACATAACCAGTTTGACATGCGCATTTCTTGTATGCGCCAACTGCCAAACAACAGAAAACAACATCAGTACACACCGATGCAATTTGTGCGTACTGATGTTCTAGTATACCCAAGATAATGCCGCCAAAACACGGCAAGCGCGCTTCCCTATTTAATGCGAACCTTCATCACAGCTTTTTTGAGCTTTGAGCCAGATTTCTCCAGCGTACAGCCTGGTTTGTGAGCATCAGATGGAGGTGTCACCAGAAAATCACCTGCGTGCAAGGTAACCCATGTCTCTTCTCCAGGATTGGTGTAAGCACCAAAATCAGCATCAGCATTAAACTCACCCTTAAGAACACACTGTTCAAGAGGGGCAACGGCAATGCTTTCGGTGCCAGAAATAACCACATGAATATCAGCGTAAATCTTATGAGCCTCATAGTCCTTCTCGCCAGGAAGAGCTGGCTCAAACTCCATGACGTTCACAAAGACGTTATCTCCATCAATTTCTGTTTTGCCCAGAGGCAGCTCGTCCAGATTGTGGGTTGCTAGAAACTCCGCAGCACAAGCCATATATTTCTGACCAAAGTCATTCTCAGATAAATTCTTAATTGACGAGAAAATCATGTGAACCTCCTACGTTCAGCTAAAGTGCGCCGAAAAGATTATAGCTATCTCGTTTGCCATAAAGTTCTATGGGTAGAATTAAGTAGTTACTGCATACAACTGCTACATAAGGAGAGTCATGGCAGACGTAGATATTGATCGCGAGGCGCTTCGTAAAGAAATTGACGCCGCACTTCACGGTAAAAAGAAAGAGCCACAGCCACCTGCCGGCTTTGAACTCAATCAACACTCAAGCGTTAAGCACGTTATTGGCGTTGTTTCTGGCAAAGGTGGTGTTGGTAAGTCCTTTGTCACCGGCATTCTTGCTACTAACCTTGCTCGCGCAGGTAAGCGCGTTGGTATTCTTGACGGCGATATTACCGGACCTTCAATTCCTCGTATGTTTGGCATCTCTGATGAGCGCTCTTACGGCGTTGAAGAGCAGCTTATTCCTATCGAGGACGCAAACGGTATCAAGATTATGAGCGCTAACCTGGTGCTTCAAAACGAGACCGATCCTGTTCTCTGGAGAGGCCCTGTTGTTGCTGGTGCTATCCAACAGTTCTACAGCCAGTGCAACTGGGGTGACCTTGATTACCTACTCATCGACATGCCTCCAGGAACGGGCGATGTTGCACTGACCGTATTTCAGTCCCTTCCTGTTGAGGGTGTTGTGATTGTTTCTTCTCCACAAGATCTTGTTCAGATGGTTGTGGGCAAGGCAGTGCGCATGGCAGAAATGATGCATGTACCTGTACTTGGTTTGATTGAGAACATGGCATATATCACCTGCCCTCACTGTGATGAGCGCATTGAGCCTTACGGTCCATCAAAGCTTACCGAGACCGCAGCAGCATTTAACCTCAAGCCTTTGGGACAGCTTCCTATGGATCCAACCTTTGCTCAGATTGCCGATAAGGGAACCTTTAGCACCGAGCTTCCTGAAGGCCTTGTTCCTGACGCTACACAAAGCGTTCTTGATCTGTAAGCCCTAGAAGCTGGTACTTACACAACACAAAAGGTAGTTCTTACTATGGCTCAGTCAACGCGCGTTAAAGAACGTCAAGCAGCACAAGCTCTGCGCATCAAGCAAGCTCAGGCATTTATGGTGCCAGACAACATTGATGTAGCAATTCTAGGTGGCGGCGCAGCAGGACTCTGCGCTGCCATCACTGCTGCTGAGGCTCTTGGTGCCAACAAGCGCGTTGCTGTCTTTGAAAAAGCACTGGAGAGCGGCAGAACTATCCTGGCAACAGGCGGCGGTCGCTGCAACTTTACCAATGCAGATTTGAGCTTTGAGAATTTCTCTCATCCAGAGTTTGTTCAGGCTGTTTGCAGGGATAAGGGCACCTTCCTTGCAGACATTCTCTCTTTCTTTAGGTCCAGCGGTCTTGCGTGGGCAACTGAAGACGAGGGTAGAATGTACCCGCTTACCAGGCAAGCAAGCTCCATCCAATCACTTTTGCTCAGACGTGCCCAAAAAGCTGGCGTTCAATTTGCCCTGGGACGAAAGGTAACCTCGGTAAATCCGCAGCACAATGGCTTCACCGTTACCTTTCAAGAATGCTTTGCTGGCGAGAAAACCTACAAGGTCCACGCTTCATCGGTAGTTCTAGCTACTGGCGGGCTCACAACCGCAGAACTTGCAGAGAACCTTGACTTACAGACCACTTCACTGCGACCTGGGCTCTGCGCGCTCACCTGCACCCCTGAGCCTCCTGCAAGCCTGGATGGCAAACGTGTCCGTGCGCAGGCAGCTCTTTTAAGAGACGGCAATGTCCTTAAACAGGAATCGGGCGAGCTGCTCTTTAGACCATTTGGACTCTCGGGCATCATGATTTTCAACTTGTCTCGTACAGCTCTGCCTGGTGATGTACTTGAGATTGACCTTCTCCCCCAGCTTACGGAAGAGGAAGTTGCAGCAGCTGTAGAAGCTCACACCACTGACGGTCTTCTCGACCCACAGATTGCTACTTACCTGGGTGCTCATGACTCAGTTGAAGTCACTATTGCCAAAGCTCACAAAATCACTTTTACCGTTACCGGTACATCCTCCAAAGTTGTTCCACAGGTCTGTATTGGTGGAATTTCCATCGATCAAGTGGACACAAGCACTCTTGGAGCACATGGCGTTCCAGGTCTGTTTATCGCTGGAGAAGCTCTTGACATTGATGCTCAATGTGGAGGATTTAACCTCTCGTGGGCGTGGAAGAGCGGTATGGTTGCGGGCGTGGCAGCCGCTAAAAGCGCTGGTCAGAATTGCGAATCTCTGAAAGAGGGCAACTAACATGCTGGAAGTATCAAACATTAAAGTTCATGTTGCTCCTCTTCGTAAGCATCCTGCTAAAGAATCAAAGGTAGGGTTTGACGCGCTGCTTCACGCTCTCCGAGTCTCTGCGGATGAAGTTACCTCATATGAGCTGCATAAACGCTCAATTGACGCACGTAAAAGAAACGATATTGTTCTTATCCTTACCTACCACGTAAACCTTAAAGGTGGGCCAGCAGCGGAACAAAAACTCCTTAACAAGATTCAAGGCAAACCTGCAGCAAAGCATATTAAGCTTGCTGAGACAAATGCTTTTGCGCTTCCCAAAGCGAAGCAACCTGCTCCCTCAGAGAATCGTCCCGTTGTTGTAGGAGCAGGATGTGCAGGCTTGTTCTGTGCGCTTACGCTTGCCAAGGCTGGTCTTAATCCCCTGCTTATTGAGCGCGGAGATGATGCAGCACGAAGAACTGCAGCGGTAGAGCATCATAACCAAACGGGTCAGCTAGATATTGAGAGCAATATCCAATTTGGTCTTGGTGGTGCTGGCACATTCTCTGACGGCAAGCTCAACACGGGTACCAAAAGTGCTTCTCACCGCTTTATTCTTGAGACTTTTGTAAAAGCAGGTGCACAGAAAAACATTTTATGGGATGCAAAACCCCATGTAGGAAGTGATGTTCTTCCCGCTGTTGTGACCAACATTGTCACAATGATTGAAGAGGCGGGTGGAACCGTTGCATTTAGGACAAAACTCACCTCCCTAGAGCGAGCCTCAGATGACTCTCTTTCTGCAATTCAGGTTGAGAAGACCAATCCAGACGGCTCAACTCAAACTGAAACCATAAAGACTCGCACGATGATTCTTGCAACTGGTCACTCCAGTAGAGACACGTATATAATGCTCAAAGACAAAGGTATTTCTATGGAGAGAAAAACCTTTGCTATGGGTGTGCGAATTGAGCATCTACAGTCTCAAATCAATAAATCGTCGTACGGTCCCGAGGCGACCAATCCCGTACTTGGAGCGGCCCCCTACAAGCTTTCTGTTCATCTTCCCTCTGGTAGAAGTGCTTTCTCATTCTGCATGTGCCCCGGTGGCTATGTTGTTTCTGCAGCTAGCGAGAAGGACGGTGTAGTCACAAACGGCATGAGTCTGTCTGACCGCGCAGGCAAAAATGCCAACTCCGGCCTGTTAGCTAACGTCTATCCAGAGGATCTTCCAGGAGACGACGTACTTGCTGGAATAGAACTGCAACGCTCTTGTGAGCGGGCGGCCTTTAAAGCAGGTGGTGGTGCTTATGTTGCTCCTGCTCAGCTGGTGGGTGACTTCCTACACAAGAAAGCTTCTACTGGGCCGCGTTCGGTAAAACCAACGTACCCACGTGGCGTTACCTGGACCTCACTTGAAGGCTGTCTGCCTCCCTACATCCTACAAACCTTGCGAGAAGCCCTTCCAGTTATGGACAAAAAGCTTCATGGTTTTGCTCATCCCGATGCTGTGCTTACCGGAGTTGAAACAAGATCAAGCTCTCCTGTAAGAATTACCCGCGATGAAACAGGACAAAGCGTTAACACACCAGGTATATGGCCTGTAGGTGAAGGTGCTGGCTATGCGGGTGGCATTATGAGTGCAGCGGCAGATGGCATTAGAATGGCTGAGCTTGTAGTAGAGCACTACAACAACGCTTAGTGCTTGCCTCTATAACGTCTGCGAGTAGCGTGAGCACTGCCCTTTCTAGCTCCTGTTTTAAGCCTCTTGATAACATCATCTGACGTAGTGCCTTCAAGCTGGCTTCTAATGGCTACAATCTGATCTCTGAGCTCTGCTGCATGTTCATAATCCATTGACGCAGAAGCTTCTGCCATCTCTGCTTCCATACCAGAAAGCATAGCCTCAACCTCTGAGCGCGGAAGATTTTGAAGCTCTTCAGCAAGCAATTCTGCAGGCATCTCAAGAATTGATTCTTGCTGTTCTTCAAGCGAATCTTCGTCATCAGAAGCGGTATAGAACTCTCCATTTTTGCGCTTACGCTTATCAACGTTTTCTGAAGCTTCAGCAATAAAGCCTGCAATATCCGTAATGGATTTCTTAACAGTCTTAGGTACAATACCATGCTCTTTGTTAAACGCTTCCTGAATTTCTCGGCGCCTTTTTGTCTCATCTATAGCAATGCGCATAGAATCAGTGATTTTATCGGCATACATAATGACCTGGCCAGAAGCGTTTCTTGCCGCTCTGCCCATAGTCTGAATAAGAGACCTTCTGTTTCTTAAGAAGCCCTCTTTATCTGCATCAAGAATTGCCACGAGAGAAACCTCAGGAATATCAAGTCCTTCTCGCAAAAGATTAATTCCAACCAGCACGTCAATCTTTCCCTGACGCAAATCTCTAATGATTTCTACGCGGTCAAGCGTAGCGGTATCCGAGTGCATATAATTGACTTTAATGCCCTCATCTAGCAGGTGATCTGTAAGATCTTCTGCCATTCTTTTAGTAAGCGTAGTAACAAGAACGCGCTCTTTTTTTGCCACTCTCTCTTTGACCTCTGAAATAAGATCATCAATCTGACCTCTTACTGGTCTGACATCAATCTTTGGATCGAGGAGACCAGTTGGACGAATAATCTGCTCAACCTGTTGCTGGGCAACCGTCTCTTCATAGTCTCCAGGAGTTGCAGAGACGTAAATAAACTGTGGAATACGTCCCTCAAATTCGTCAAATCTGAGCGGCCTGTTATCAAGTGCAGAAGGAAGTCTAAATCCGTGATCTACCAGCGTAACCTTACGGGATCTATCACCCTCATACATACCTCTTATTTGAGGAACGGTAACATGTGACTCATCAATGATGCAAATCATGTCTTTAGGGAAATAATCAATAAGCGTATAGGGAGGCTCACCGGGAGCACGCCCATCTAAATGGCGCGAGTAGTTCTCAATACCATTGCAATAACCCATAGTCTCAAGCATCTCTAGATCATAGTTTGTCCTCTGAGCAAGACGCTGAGCTTCTAGCAATTTATCGTTTTCTTTAAGCTCTTTAACACGAGCTTCCATCTCTTCCGAGATAGTTGTAAGAGCATGGGTAATCTTTGGACGCTCAGTAACGTAGTGAGATGCTGGCCAAATTGGAATAGCATCAAACTCTCTCAGCACTTCTCCCGTTACATTGCTAACCTCTGAAATACTTTCTACTTCATCACCAAAGAACTCAATACGCAGCGGATTTTCTGCATACGGCGGGAACACATCAACAACGTCTCCACGAACCCTAAACATACCGCGCTGTAGATCGTAATCATTTCTATCGTATTGGACATCAATAAGATCTTTAATAAAATCATCGCGCTCAAGAGGAACGGATTTATCTACATTAGGTGCAAGACCTGCATAATCTTGAGGGCTGCCAATACCATATATACACGATACAGATGCAACTACAATGACATCTCGTCTAGATAGAAGCGATGAAGTTGCCTGGTGACGGAGCTTCTCTACCTCTTCGTTGATGGAAGCATCTTTTTCTATGTACGTATCAGACTGCGGAACATATGCCTCTGGCTGGTAGTAGTCATAGTACGAGACAAAGTACACAACAGCGTTGTTAGGAAAGAGCTCCTTCATCTCTGAAGCAACCTGTGCAGCCAGTGTTTTATTGGGCTCCATAATAAGCGTGGGGCGGTTGAGCTTCTCGATAGTTTTAGCCATAGAGAAGGTCTTACCCGAACCCGTAACACCTAAGAGCGTCTGGTACCTGAGCCCGACTTCAATTCCTTGGGCAAGCTTTTCTATTGCCTGTGGCTGATCACCTGCAGGCTCAAAAGGAGATACTACCTGAAGCTTCTCTTCTCCTGCTTCACGACCAAATCGGCGCAGTTCAGCACCTATATATTCTTTATGTTGATTTTCAGCATGAGATGCATCCATGAGATTCTCCTTTTCTTGTGAAAGTAGTATACCCCACTTCTCAAAACTGAAACACTTGTTCTATACTATTTATAAATTGCAGTATAGTTTCAAAGTGTGACGGGTAATAAATACATTACCTATATGCGTTAAACTAGCATTTAAATAAATAAGTTACATCAGATAAAGGAGATACCTTGGGCGTCTCAGATCTTTTCTCGCTAAATAAAGCTTCAAAGCAACCTCAGGGTTCTACCCTAGAGAAGATTTTGCTGCGCTCAAATAATGTCATTGCCGCTCTTAAAGACCTTGTTGCAAACAATCAGATTGCAGAGGCTGGTCTTCAAGAGATGCTGATGCGCTCTAAAAATCTCGAGAATACCAATCTGCCCAAGGGCGATGTTCATAAGCTGGACAGAACGGGTCGCTGGTGGTTCAACGCTAACACACTGGAGTGTGCACCAGAAGAGTACGACGCATTTATTGCAACTGAGGCAATTCTCAACATTTCACAAGATGTTGAAGCCCTAAAGAATACGCATGCTTCTGAGACAGATCTTCAGCTTGTTCGCACTAGCCTTTCGCAGGTAGCAAGTCTCATGCCCAAGTCAGCTTCTCTTTCTGAGCAAGTTGCTCCTTTTAGCGGTAACGCTGACGGTAGCTCAGACTGGATGAAGCGTCTCTGGTTTGCCAACTATGTTGAAAACACGCCATTCCCTTTTAGGATGGTGTATAACTTCTCTTACAATCCACAACTTGATATTTTGGTATTTGAGTTCTTTGTAGCTCGTCCACGCTGCTTTAGTTTCTTATCCGCAGAAAAGGCAGAGCAAATTGCAGCGGCGCGCGCTTACGCACTGCGTACGTCTCTTTGCGTGGCTCGTATGGCACTTCAAAGCTGCAAAATCTCTCGCGTCTGCATCAATGGCAGCTTGCGCGGAGAAGAGCGCATTGTCCTATCTATGGACTTAAACGAGGCTGCTCTTGCACGCCTCTTGCCTACTGCAGCAAACACTCAAATTGACGGCAACAGCTTCCCACAAGATCCAGCGCTCAGGGTTTCTTTTGACTCTGAAGGTTGGTTTAGCGAGGTTGAACCTTTTATGAAGCCAACGGATGAGTGGGTTTCTCCTCGTAGCTTCTTTGAAATGCCAGACCTTTCTGATCGCCCCTGCTCGCCAGCAGTCACTGCTGTTTGTGGAGCCCAAAAGGTAAGTGACCTTGGCTACTCTGAGGCATCTCATCGCATCAGACTTTGGAACAACACTCTCAACAACATTCCAAAAGATTCCTCTACCGCAGATGCGGTTGGAAAATTTGAAGAAGCAAAAGCTTCAACTTCTGATATTTACGCCATTGAAGGCTTTGATAGAGTCATCCATGGCCTGGTTGAGGGCACTATAGATTTCTCGGACAGAAGGTCTATGGCCGAGAAATTCCTTTTTGGTTCGCCTTTGCAAAAAACGCTTCAATCCATAAATAACATCATGGATGGAGAGCCAGATGCAGACGCTCTAGAAAAGGTGCTTACAGAGCTTGAGTCCCAGGTTTCACCAACCCTTGATATGGGTCTGTATCTGGATGACTCTGATTCTATCTACAGATATTTTGATTCCCTCTCAGAGCGCGTAGCTTATAACCTTGCATTCCCCAATGAGCCAAGAAAACTGGTGCTTATTCCAGACACCTATTTTATGTCTTTAGCAAGAATGGCTCGCGCCTACAACCTGCTTGAACAGCCAGAAAAAGCAGAACGCTATGCACAAGAAGCCCATAGAATTTCTCCTTTGGGAATTGATGCAACGCTGCTATTGGTAAGAACATTAGAAGATCAGTCAAAAGTTTTTGAGGCTGCAAAGCTGCTCAAAGACCTTATCGCACACATTTTCTCTAGCTCAGATGTTGCTCTGGTGTACTATCGCCTGGCCTATATGGAGTGGAAGCTAGGACGCTCTGACCTTTGTGCTGCCTGCTATCAAATGGCTATGATCATCGGTGGAAGTGTTGCTCAACCTGCAAAAGAAGAGCTTGAAGATCTTCTCAAGGCAGATGCTTCTGTTAAGAAACTAGATACTCCTCAAGAGGTTTTCTCGTTCCTTAAGCAAAATGGTGTTCCTGTCTTTGACCAGAAAGCTGTGTTTAACAAGGCAGTTGCTATTGGCAGCGCATGTGTTAACGATGGCATTTATTGTGTTGGCCAAAACATGCTCAAGAACTGCCTTGAAATTACCTTTGACGATGCAGCTGCCAAGGTAGAGAGTTCACTGAGGACGCCCTTCTAGAGGCCGCGCACGTAAGCTATAACTTATTGCTCTGAATGCTGGTTAAACCGAGCGTTTAACCAAAGCTCTACCTGTGCTTTAAGATCATCGAAGCCTTCAGAGTTTACAAACACTGTATCTGCCTGATTACGCAAATACGTATCGGAAGGCTGATGTGCTATACGCTGCTCAAACTCTTGGCGAGAAGATCCTCGCTGTTCAGCGCGTTCTGCTCTTAGTTCCAAAGGCGCTACAACAACAACAACTTCATCAACCAGCTCAAGCAAATCTTCAACGCGGTCAAGCAGCGGGACCTCTACAAAGCAGAACTGAGCATCTGCAGCAGGAGCCTCTTTTGTAAGGAATTGACGCATATATTCCCTGATAAAAGGCATCTCAAGCTCTTCTAAGAGCTCAGCAGATTCTCTAGTGGCAAAAGCCCTACGACCAAGCTCTCGCCTATTAATCTCATGAGTAACGGGATCCAACAAATCGTTACCAAAAGCCTCTGCCACACGATAGGTACACTCGCATCCAGGGCGTAAAAGCTTTCGAGAAATCTCATCAAGGTCAAAGCGCAGACCACCTGCTGCTTCAAACATTTTAGAAACAGTTGATTTACCAGACGCCATTCCGCCGGCGAGAATTACCTTGTACATGTAGTTCACTCCTATAACTGCAGTGCTGTATAAGAGCCTAGCAGTTTTACTTCTTCAGGAGTATGAGTTACCCAAATTACAACTTTTGATTCAATGAACGGTTTGACAGAGGCAATAACCTGCTGCTTAAGCGCTTCGTCTAATCCCTTGAGCGGCTCATCAAAGAGCAAGATGTCTGCATCTGCAAAGAGTGTACGTAAAAGAGCAACGCGTCTCTTTTGACCACCGGAAAGCTCAGAAACAGGCTTGTTTTCTGTTCCTTCAAGTCCTACCCCACAAAGCGCCTCTTTAATACGCTCTCGAGCGCTTTGTTTTTGCTCCTTTGGGTGCAACTGTATAGCAAGCATGATATTTGCCATAACGCTCAAGTTTTCTAGCAGTCTATCTTCCTGAAACATCATGACCGTTTTAGCGTCAGGCGATTTAAGCACTGTGCCTGAATCAGCCACTTCAAGACCACAAAGAATACGAAGAAGTGTTGTTTTACCTGCTCCAGAGGGCTCAGAGAGTACGTACACCCCCCTCTCAAACTTGTAGGAAAAATCATCAAGCACAACCGTATTACCAAACGATTTAGTGATGTTTTTTACCTCGAGCAACTGCTCGGTTGCATAGGCACAATTAGTTGTATTCATACTCATGAGCAGCTCTTTTCTAGCCTTGCTGCGACCCATGAAACTAACCGCATCACGATCTTCTCGCCAAGCGCGCTCATCACAATAACCACAAGCGTCCACGCAAAAAGGGCTGGCGTATCCAAATACACTTTAGCGTTATAGAGGTGCTCGCCAATGGAGAATGCGGGAAGACCAATGACTTCGGCAGCAATTCCCGACTTCCAGCAAAATCCCATAGCAAGTGAGGTTGCGGTCTTAAGCGAAGGCATAAGCTGTGACAAATAAATCGCCTTAATGCGTTGCCAACCGTGAATTTGGTATACATCAGCCATCTCAATAAGCTGCTGGTCAGTGCTAAGAAGCCCTTCAAGTACTGCAATGTAGATGATGGGAAGTGCCATCAAAAATGAAATTGAAATTGAGAGGTAGGGCGTGCGAACCCAGATAAGTAGCAAGATGACAAACGATGCCACGGGAATTGATTTGATTGTAGAAATAAGCGGCTCAAAAAGGATCTTGATCAGCTTGTACTTAAAACTCAAAAACGCCAGCAAGGAACCAACGGTAAAAGCAAGTGCTCCACCAGCAAAAATACGCAAAAGAGAAAGACCAATAGAAACCCAAAACTCGCGTAGTTGAGCTAGCGAGAAAAGCGTCTGAATGGTCTGAATGGGTGAAGTTAAAACAATATCCTGATTGATGACAACCGCAGCTATCTGCCACACGACAAGCCAAAATACCAGTGCGCCTAAACGTACTCCCCAGCTAGAAGCAACTTTGCGCACAGTCGGTTTGCCTTGCACGCGGCCCGCACCTTGGGTCTGACCTGCGCTTTGGGCCTGATCGTTTTTCTCGACAGAAAAATCTGCCGAGGCAGCGCCTTTCTCGGCGCCACCTCGGGCAGAAATACTATCTTTTATGTGCGGGTTATGCGCCAAAGTAGAAATCGTCTCCAGGAACCTGTCCGCCCACTGCCTGAGGATTAGCCTCAGCCAGAATGCCTAAATAACTTGAAAGTGCGCTCTTCATATCTGCGCCATCAATATACGTAATATTACACTTAGGCAGCGCAACCTTGGCAATAGGCTCTGGAACAATACCGTATTTACCTACAAGCGTAGCAGCATCATCTGGATGATCAACCGCAAATGCAACAGAGTCTTTGTAGTGAGAAAGCAGCGCTGTTACCGCATCTGGAGAATCTGAAATGAGCTTAGAAGAAATAATAGTTACGCCAGCAATCAGCTTGCTCTGAGGATTAACTGCCTCCCACTCAGCGCCAAGGTCGATTGCAATGCGAATCTGGCTGTTCTTGCTTTGTGCCACCGTAACAAAAGGCTGTGGGAGCAGCGCAATTCCCTCTGGATCTTGAGCTAAAGCAGCAACACACTCGGTATGTTCGCTCTTCCACTCTACCTGGACGTCCTCACCAAGTGTCATGCCATTTTTGCTCAGCAGGTAGGACAGCGTGTACTCTGGAACAGCACCTTTACCAGAAGCGTAGAGCGTCTTTCCTTTAAGGTCAGTAAGCTTAGAGATAGCGCTACCCGTCTCAACAATGTAAAGGACGTTCAATACGTTAAGACAAGCTACCTTATAGGCGCCTTTGGTCTTGTTAAAGAGCGTAGCTGCAAGGTTTGCAGGAATAGATGCAACGTCAACGTCACCCTGAGCAACCTTAGCAACTACCTGATCAGGAGCATCCAAAATCTCAAACGAGTAGTTGTTATCGGTGATGTTTTGCGCCTCAACCTCGCTCATGAACTTAACTAAGCCCATGGCAGTAGGACCTTTAAGCGTTGCAACTTTTACCGCAACAGGATCAGATTTCTTAGCCTCATCTTTTGTGGTGTCCTGAGACTTCTCTTGGTCTGTTCCCTTGCAGCCAAACAATGCCGTGGCTGGAATAAGACCTGCAAGCTTAAGGAACGAACGTCTATCCATGAATAACTCCTGACTCGAAAAGTTAACTGAGGCTACCTTATCACGTCTACGGCAAAATTCACACGATATACAGCATATCTTACAAACTATTTGATACCTCTATGAGAACAAGGCATACCCATGGCGAGAAAAACTAGTTCTTCTCGCCATATCCAAGGACGTACGCACGACACAGGTTCTCGGTGCCGATAATTGCATCGATGTGGCAGCGCTCGCGACCGTGAGTGTTGAGACATGCTGGACCAAATGCACCGCTCTTAAGATCGTTGCCGGAGAAATACGCAGCGTTTGCATCGGTTGAGAAGTGGAAGGCAACCTGCTGGTTCCACTTTTCTGGCTCAACAACCTCCTGCGCACACGCAATAAGCTTGTTGGAAACTTCCCAATCGTAAGGCGAGCGAATATCAGAAACAATGATGCCTACGTGGTGCTCGTTTGAATTGTAGTCAGGGCCAATAAGGGTAATGTCCAGCGATACGTACTCATCCACCTCAACAGGCAAGAATGCGCCGCCGTGACCAATCTCCTCGTACATTGGGAATGCGAACAAGGTGTTATAGAGGGGTTTCTCGCCAGATTGCGCCAGCCAACGGAGTGTATGAAGCTGTGCGGCAACACAAGCCTTATCGTCGATAAAGCGAGAAACCATATAGCCGTTGTCATACATCTCAAAGTGAGGATCAATGGCAACAACTGCACCCTCTGAGACGCCCAGCGCACGAGCTTCCTCAGGGGAAGAAACGTCAGCGATAAGCGAGATGGACATGTTGTCCTCGTTGCGCTCCATAGTTCTAGCGTCTTCAAAGACGTGAACGGAGTGGTGATTGCAGATTACCTGTCCATCAACAACGGAGCCATCTCTGCAGACAACATGGCAGGTCTCGCCCTCAATGCTGTGGTAGTTGATGCCGCCCAGCTGGCGAACGCGCAGTGTGCCGTCTGAATTGAAGCCGCGAACAATCAGGCCAATGGTGTCAAGGTGAGCATTAACGCCCACAGTCTTGCTGGTATCTTTACCCTCTACTAGAACATACGCCGTAGCTTTGTTGTCAATCTGAAGCTCATAGCCCGCCTCGGCAACAAGCTCTCGAAGCAGCTCATGGATGCGTTCGTAGTAGCCAACAGGGCTATCGCACTCAACAAGCTTCTTTGTAGTATCAATCAAATACTGTGTATCAGTTTCAAAATGAGTCATGACTATCTCCTAGTTTTGTGAATGGGTGTAAAGCTCTACCAGGTGCTCAAGCATGTCAACCATACCCTCAAGCTCGGGGACAGGAACAAACTCTCTGACACCGTGAGCATTGTAGTAGCAGGCAGAAAGATTAGCGCAAGGGAATCCTCTAAAGGAAAGCTGGGATCCGTCGGTGCCGCCACGCATTGGAATGCAGGTCATCTCTACGCCGACCTTCTCGTATGCAGTGCGTGCATTCTCGATTAAGTGCGCATACTCAGGCTTTAATACGATGTCAGCCAAGTTGTGATACTGATCGTGAATCTCAACGGAGAGTACCTCAGAGCCAATCTGCTTGTTTACATACGCCGCAGCGTCAACCATCAACTGCTTACGGCGCTCAACCTTTGCCTGGTCATGGTCTCGAATAATGTAATCAGCGCGAGCAGACTCGCAATCACCATTGACGCGCTCCAGATAGAAGAAGCCATCATAGCCCTCAGTGAACTCAGGACGCTCCGCAGGTGGAAGCAGCTCGTGGAAGCGCATGATTGCCTCAGATGCATTAATCATCTGGCCTTTTGCGGTACCTGTGTGAACCGAAAGTCCGTGAGCACGCACAAACACCTCAGCGGCATTGAAGGTCTCGTAGCAGAACTCACCAAACGGACCGCCGTCAATGGTGTAACCATACGCAGCACCAAAAGCGTCAAGATTCAGAAGAGCTGCGCCGTGGCCAATCTCCTCATCAGGAACAAACGCAAGTGCAATACGTGGGTGCTTAAGCTCTGGATGCTCTTTGTAGCGAGCAAGCAAGCTGACCAGCATGGCAATGCCAGCTTTGTCATCGCCGCCAAGCAGCGACGTGCCATCAGTGGTAACAAGCTGCCAACCAACCATGTGCTCAAGCTGAGGATTTGTCTCCGGGCTAATGTAGACCTCTCTACCCTCACGATCAGAACCAACTGCCAGCTTGCCGCCCTCATACGTAACAACCTGAGGGTGGACGGGGTTACCCCAAGACTGCCAAGCCGTATCAATATGGCAGCAGAAACCAAGAGTTGGAAGGTCCTCCAACCCCTTGCTTGCAGGCCAGTGAGCAACAACGTAGGCGTGCTCATCAACAACTACATTTTCTGCGCCAAGTTCGCGAAGGTCAGCTGCAACAACCTCAGCCATCTGGTGCTGAGACTCAGTTGAAGGAACCGTATCTGCCGTCAGCGGATTAGACTGAGAAGAAACCTTACAATACGCAATAAATCTATCTAAAACGTCACTCATAAAACTCCCTTACAAAAAACTGCGCTAACCAAATAGTTAACGCAGTTTAGAGTATCAATGTATTAACGAGAAGACCGTGAGGCTTGTGAAGCTGTAACAAAGGATTTCCAAAGTTCACAGTCAGCTTTGCTGTATTGCCAACCATACTCTGGATGCCACTGCACACCTAGAGCAAACGTCTTGCCCTTAACCTCGGCTCCTTCAATAATGCCGTCTGAAGCATACGCAACTACATTAAGCTCAGCGGAAACCTTTTTCAGGGCCTCATCGTGATACGAGTTTGCTTGAATGTCTTCAACCTTACCCAGAGCGTTGTACAGCAAAGAATCTTTTTGAACATGAACAGCATGAGCAGGATGATACAAATTTGCTGAATGAGTCCAGAACACATGATTTTCTGTTGGCTCAAGCGTATGCAAATCTTGTACAAGTGTACCGCCCAGTACAACATTCAAAAGTTGAAGACCACGACAAATAGCAAGTAAAGGTTTATCGACAGCAAGTACCTGTTTTACGAGCTCAAACTCAAGCCTGTCTCTTATGGGACACAGACGATTAAGATCACGTGGTTCTTCTCCCCAATTGCGCGGATCAACATCATGACCACCGGTAAGGCAGAAGCCGTCACACATCTCAACAAACTGAGCAATAATCTCTGGGTCATCAGTCAAAGGCACCATGATAGGAATGCCGCCAGCTGCAAGGATGGCGTCAAATTGGATCTGTCCGACAGAAGCAGAATCAGAAAAATTTTCTTCAGGCATCCAACGAGGAGTTACACAGATAAGAGGACGCTCAGAAGCAGGAAGATCTGGAACATCATTGAATGCATCTTTTACGATATCTGGAATAACCACAAAACCCTCTTATCAATTAGTACTTTTATCCAAACTCACGTTAAAGGTATACCCTTAATGAGTCTATGACTTTATCGCTTTTACGTTCTTCATGCCACCCTGACAACTCTTCCTTCACAATGTTTTTTCACTCATGAAACATTTTTCTGTATTGCATACAATTAATTTGGGTATTAAGAAGCCAGTTCTTACATTTAAACTTCATGTTTTGAAGATACAAACGGAAGGCGCCCTATGAAAGAGCACGTATTTACTAATCTTTCCCGTAAAACATTCTTACGTGGATCTTTGGCGGCTGCCGTTGTCGCTAGTTCTGCTTCACTACTTTCTGCTTGTGGCGGTTCAGCTGGCGGAGACTCTGATAAAAAAGTGTTACGCTTTGGCGTAAATAACCCAAAGGTAACCTTTGATACTCAAAAGACTTCTGGTTCTGTTGGCGTATCTGAGGCAGTTGCAGAATCCTTGCTGGTGCTTAACCCAGACACAAAAGAAATTGAGCCAAACCTGGTAACTGGCCTTCCTACCGTCTCTGATGATGGCCTTACCTACTCATATGAGCTTAAGGATGGCATCAAATTCCACAATGGAGAAACCCTTAAGTCCTCTGACGTTAAATACACCCTCACACGTATGTTCTTGCCTGCTACCAAGGCAACCTCAATTGACTCGTATGCGTACATTGAGGGCGCTAAAGATATTATTGCTGGCACAACAGAAGAGCTTTCCGGCGTTGTAATTAAGGATGACCGTCACTTTGACATTAAGTTGACACAGCCTTATTCAACCTTTAATGCAATCATGGCTCAGTTCTACGCTGTTATCTACCCAGAGAAGGCTTGCAAAGAAGCCGGTGAGGCTTGGGGCACTGAGACCAACTTCATTGGTACCGGTGCTTACAAGCTTGTCTCTAATGACAGCACCACAGAAGTTGTTCTTGAGGGATTTGCTGACTACCATGAGGGCAAGCCTGGTCTGGATGAGCTCAGATTTGTCTACATTGACGACGCTAACACCCGTATTCTTAACTACAAGAACAATGATGTTGACCTGGTCTTTATTTCTCAGTCTCTTATCCAGCAGTACCAAAATGATGAGTCTATTTCCAAAGAGATTGTCAACTACACACCTGCATCCACGCAGTTTGTAAACTTGAACCTTAAGAGCGAGAACCTCAAAGATGTTCGCGTTCGTCAGGCTCTCTCTATGGCAATTGATAGAGACACCATTTGTAGCACCATTCTTTCTGGTGTTGCAAAGCCTGCTAAGTCGTTTATCCCATCTTCTGAGACCGGCTACAACGAGTCCGCTCCAGAGTTTGAGTACAACGTAGACAAGGCAAAGCAGCTTCTTGCAGAGGCTGGTGTTTCTAACCTCACTCTTAACGCACAGGTCAGAAGCCAGGATCAGAACCTCATGGTTGCCCTTCAGGATGCTTGGTCAAAGATTGGCGTTACCTGTAACGTAAGCGTTATTGACTCTGGTGTTTGGAGCGACGCACGTACTAACGGTGATCTTGAAGTCACTCTTGTTACTTGGTCTACCCTCTCCTTCCAGGGTGTTGAGCACATGGGCTCCTACTTCCGCTCTGACCGCGCCGCAAAGAAGTCTTCCTTCTACAACAGCACCGAGTTTGACAGCCTTGTTGACCAGGCTCGTTCAACCATTAACGACAATGATAAGGTCCTTGACCTCACTCGCCAGGCAGATAGTCTTATGACTCACACAGACTATGCTTGCCTGCCTATCGACTGGCCACAGATGCCTTACGTCTTGAAGCCAGAGTTTACGGGCCTCACCGTTCTGGTTAACCCTCACTTCGATAAGGTTAAGAAGAAGTAAGGTTTCCTACACCCAAAAACAAAGGCGAGAAGATCAATTGGTCTTCTCGCCATTTTTGTGTTTGTATGCCGTTTTAAGACACGACAATAAGATGCGCTACTCGGAAATCTTCTCCTCAAGGCGCGCTTCTTCTACGGCCTTCTGAGCCGCCTCAATAGCGTGAGCCACCTGTGGTGTACGCTCAGCATCGGAGAGAGATGCGTTGTACAGGTGGCAAGCGCAGAAGTGACCTGGCTCAGCCTCGATGCGCTCAGGAATGCGCTCGGAGCAAACCTTCATTGCCTTAGGGCAGCGCGTGTGGAATACGCAACCTGAAGGTGGATTAGCAGGACTTGGAACGTCACCTTGAAGAATGCGCTTTTCCTGGATACGCTCGTGGCGAATACGAGGAATAACGTCTAAAAGTGCCTGAGTGTATGGGTGCAAAGGACGCTCAAAGAGGGCGTCTTTGGTGGCAAACTCCATCTGGTGACCCAGGTACATGACCATAACAGTATCAGCAATGTGGCGAACAACGGAAAGGTCATGGCTAATAAAGATGTATGCCAGACCGTGGTCCTTCTGAAGCTCTTCAAGCAAGTTGATTACCTTGGCCTGAACAGAAACGTCCAAAGCAGAAACAGGCTCATCGCAGACAACAATTTCTGGCTCAAGCACAATAGCGCGAGCAATACCAATACGCTGGCGCTGACCGCCCGAGAACTCGTGAGGGTAGCGGTACTTGAACTCAAGGTTAAGGCCAACTTCCTCCATTACCTCTTCAATGCGAGCATCACGCTCTGACTTTGTTTTATAAGTACCTGCAATATCAATAGGCTCGCCAATGATATCCATGACTGTCATGCGAGGGTTCAGCGAACTGTAAGGATCTTGGAAGATAAGCTTCATCTTCTGACGAGCACGCTTAAGATCTTCTCCCTTAAGTGAGGTGAAATCTTCCCCATCAAGCTCAACCGTACCAGAGGTTGGCTCAGTGAGACGCAGTACGCACTTGCCTGTTGTAGACTTTCCGCAGCCAGACTCGCCAACAATGGCCAAGGTCTCTTTGCGCCTGAGCTCAAAAGAAACGTCCTCAACAGCATGAACGGAAGCGTTAGAACGACCAAAAACGCCGTTTTTTATGGGGAATCGCTTAATCAGGTTCTTTACGGACAAGATGGTTTTCTCGCCAGAAAGGTCTTTGACGTCTGTGTTCTTCTCTTCTGCCATGACTACTCACCCCACTCATCAGTGTATTTCCAACAGCTGACAGTATGGCAATTGTCTTCACCAACAGCAGTCAAGCTAGGACGACGATTCTTACAAATGTCCTTAGCAAACGGACAACGTGGATGGAATGGGCAGCCAGAAGGCATATGCGAAAGCATAGGAACGCTACCAGGAATTGCATAGAGTTCCTTGGTGCGCTCGTCAAACGATGGAATGGACGCAATCAAGCCCTGAGCATAAGGGTGCAGAGGGTTAGTAAAGAGCTCTGCAGACTGCGCATACTCAACGCGATGACCAGCGTACATGACAAGAACCCAGTCAGCCATCTCGGAAACAACACCCATGTCGTGTGTAATCAACATGACAGCGGTGCCCAAATCTTGCTTCATGCGATCGATAATCTGCAGAATCTGTGCCTGAACCGTTACGTCAAGAGCGGTTGTTGGCTCGTCGCAGATAAGCAGTGATGGCTGGCAAGCTAGTGCCATAGCAATCATGACACGCTGGCGCATGCCACCAGAAAGCTCATGTGGATATGACGAGAAGACCTTCTCTGGTGCAGGAATACCCACCAGCTTAATCATATCAAGGGCCTTCTGATCTGCCTCCTGTTTGCTCATGTTGGGATTATGAACAAGGATGCCTTCACGAATCTGAAGACCAGATTTCATAACAGGATTTAAGGAGGTCATAGGCTCCTGGAAGATCATACCAATGCGATTACCGCGGAAGTCACGCATGCCACCACGAGGAAGCTGCGTTAAATCAGTTCCCTCAAAAATAATTTCTCCGCCGGTAATCTGCGCAGGAGGTGTAGGCAGCAATCCCATGACTGACAATGCCGTCATGGACTTACCGCAGCCAGACTCTCCTACTACCGCAAGAGTCTCGCCTTTACGCATAATAAACGAGAGGTCACTTACTGCAGGAAGTGCGCCATCTTCGGTGAAAAGCGTAACATCAAGATGATTAACGTCGAGAAGGACGTTCTTCTTGCACTGCTCTTCTCGCTCTTTTTGAGCCGTCTCTTGCGCAAGCTTGCGCTCCTCAAGACTGCAAAACTTCACAGCCTGACCATTTGGACCTTCGATGACATGCTCAAATGTTGCGTCTGTATTTTCTGCCATAAACGTAACCTCCTTTCTAAGAACGCATCTTTGGATCAAGGGCGTCGCGCAGAGCATCGCCAAGCAAGTTAAAAGACATAACCGTAATGATGATGACAATACCTGGAGCAATACTGTAGATAGGCTGTGATTCAAGGAATGGCTGAGAAGCTGCAATCATTTGACCCCAGCTTGCATCAGGTGGCTGAACGCCCAATCCCAAGAACGAAAGCGTTGCCTCAGAAAGAATTGCACTTGGAATACCCAGGGTAGAAACAACGATCAGCGTAGAAATGCAGTTAGGAAGCAAATGCTTCATGATGATGCGGAAGCTGTTACCACCAGACAAAATACAAGACTGAATGTATTCAGAATTCTTCAGGCGCATGACGTCGCCTCGAATCAGCCTTGCTGTGGTTGTCCACATCAGAAGACCCAGTGCAATATAGAGGTTAATAAGACCTGGGCCCATAACAAACATAATCAAAATTGCAAAAAGCAAGAATGGGAAGCTGGAGAAAACCTGAATGATAAAGGAAACAACTGCATCAACCCAACGGCCATAATATCCGGCTGCAACTCCCGCAACAAAGCCAATAAAGAGGGCAATAGCCTGCGAAATAATACCAACAGACAGAGAAATCTGGCAGCCATAGATGATACGAGAAAGGATATCTCTGCCGTACTCATCGGTGCCAAGCAGATGTGCAAACGTTGGATTCTGATTCATAATTGCAAGGTTTTGATCCTTGTAGCTGTAAGGAGCAATCACAGGAGCAAGAATTGCAATAATCGCAAGGGCCAAAACAATGCCTAAGCAGATCATGCCCAGTTTGTTCCTCTTAAAAATGTTCCAGCTAACCTGCCAGTAGCTCTGAGCACGAACTTTTCCCGTGGTAGCCTGTTCCTCTTCTTGAGCCTTGGCGGCATCCTCAAGTACAGCTTCAGTCTTTTGGACCTTCTCGCTATTTTTATCACTTGTAAACAAAGCCATTACTCTGATGCCTCCTCTCCAAGACGAATGCGTGGATCAACCACTGCGTACAAAATATCAACAAGCAGATAGATAACGACGCAGATAATTGCCACGTACATGACGCTACCTTGAATTAGCGGCAGGTCACGAGCATTAATTGCATCGATAAGCAGCTTACCCATACCGTTCATGTTGAAGATCTGCTCAATGATGATGGAACCAGTAAGGATGTCTCCCAGCTGAGATCCAGCAATGGTAATAATTGGGATAAGAGCATTTCTGAGCGCGTGCTTCAAAACAATAGCGGAGCGCTTTAAGCCCTTAGCTTCAGCGGTTCTAATGTAGTCCTGATTTAATACGTCCAGCATGCTGGTCCTGGTAACGCGGGCAATACTTGCTGCGTAACGAGAGCCCAGCGCAATAACAGGAAGAACGTACGCGGATGGCGTTTTAACACCAGACAACGGGAACCACTTAAGCGTCATAGCAAAAATGATCTGCAGTACTAATGCCACCCAGAATGAAGGGGCAGAAATACCAAAGATTGCAGCTGACATAAGTGTTCTATCAAGCCATTTTCCATGGTTTACTGCGGCGAGAATACCCATCAAAAGACCAAGTACTATGGCAAAAAGATACGCAAACACTGCTAAACGTAGCGTAACTCCCAAAGCCTTAGTCAGAAGTGCAATGACAGGTCGCTTCTGAGTGTAAGAAGTTCCAAAATCTCCACCAAGCATTTTTACAAACCAGTTTGAGTACTGCTCTGGAATTGGCTTATCAAGACCCATGGTGTGACGGACCTGTTGAACAGTAGCCTCATCAGCCATATCGCCCATCATGACTCGTACTGGGTCACCTGGGACAATGTTCAAGACAAAAAACGTTAAAGCAGAAATACAAACTACAACGCTCACTGCTTGAAGGATTCGTTTGATTAGAAACGATCTCACTCCTGAGCTCCTCTCCCCTCAAGAAAATGAAGCGGCATCCAAGAATCTTAGATGCCGCTTTAAAGTTTATAGCAAGTTTGCTACTTAGTCCTCTGGAACGGTGTAATCGGAATTAGATGTATCAATATCGACATCAAAGAAGTGATAAATCAAGTTTCCAACCTTAGCGTTCTTGACGTACTTCTTAGCGACAAAGGAGTTCTTTGGCCAATACAGAGGAAGTGTAGCAAAGTCTGTACGAGTCAGCAGGTTATCTGCGTCCTTGTAATCCTCTGTTCTCTTATCCTTGTTAGACTCAGAGCGACCCTCAACAAGAAGCTTGTCAAACTCTGGGTTGTTGTAGAAGGAAGACTTCTTTGCAGCGTTAGTGCTGTAGAAGTAGGTGTACAGGTGCTGGTCACCATCGGCAAACAGTGGATACCAAGCAAGGGTAGTAATCTGGAGGTTACCAGCGGCCCAGTCAGTATTCCAGACTGCGTTGTCCTCTACCTGAACATCAAGGGTAACGCCAACCTTGCTCCAGTACTCCTGAACAGCAACAAGGAGTTTTTCGTAAGACTTTCTAACCTTTGCAGAAAGCTTAAGGTCAGATGCACCAGCCTCAGCAAGCAGAGACTTAGCCTTCTCTGGATCGTATTCAAATGCAGGTGCGCTCTTGTCGTAACCAGGTGTTGCAGGAGCAAGCCAGCCACTTGCAACGGTACCGTTACCAGAAGCAATGTTATCAACAAGCTCCTGACGGTTGATTGCCAGAGAAAGTGCCTGACGAACTTTAGGATCAGTCAGACCCAGACCCTCTTTGAGGTTAAGGTTGATGAAGTTAACGCCAAGGGTCTGATATGCGGTAATGAGGTCCTTAACGTCAGCATCGCTTGAATACTGCTGATACAGAGAAGATGGAAGATCGCAGAAGTCAATGTCGTTGTTCTTGAATGCAAGCAGCTGAGTGTTGGAGTCATCGTAGTAGTGAATACGAATCTCATCCAGAGCAGGCTTGCCGTCGTGATAGTCATCAAAACGCTCGAGAACTACCTCAGTGGTGTCATCGTTGCTCTTAATCTTGTACTTACCAGTACCAATGAGGTTAGTACCGGTACCCCAATCAGCACCAGCAGCCTCACAAGCCTTCTCTGGGAAGATACAAGCGTAAGAGATACCAAGAACGCTTACAAAAACAATGTAAGGCTCAGAAAGCGTAAAGGTGAAGTGAGTATCATCCTGAACAGTCAGGCCCTCAAGCTCAGTTGCCTTACCGGCAAGCATCTCTGGAGCACCCTTAATCTTGTCAAAGAAGCTGGTGGAGAGAGCCTTAGTTTCTGGCTTAAACATACGCTCAAAGGTGTACTTAACATCCTTTGCGGTCAAAGTAGTACCGTCGTGGAACTTAATGCCCTCTTTGAGCTCGCACTTAAGAGTAAGACCGTCAGACTCAAAGGTTGGAATCTCTTTAAGCAGACATGTGACAAGCTCATTATCCTCAGTCCAACGAAGCAAAGACTCGCAAACAGAGTCTGCAACACATGCGGACTGTGAGTTGTTTGCACGCTGCATATCAAGACCCTGCTTAGAATTTGCGGAGCCGTAGCGAAGAATCTTCTTCTTATCAGATGCCTGAGGAGTATCAGTGGAGGAAGGATTGCAGCCAGCCAACATCATAGATGCGCCACCACCAGCCGCTACCATACCTGATGCCTTCAAAAAATTACGACGGCTTAGTGAGTTCTCCAGCATGTTAACCCTTCTTTCTTATTAAAACGATTTATAAGACAACCCTGCTGGGGTCAGATAACTATACAAAACAATTACCAGCATCTACCTATATATACCTAGGATGAAATAGACATGAAACATTAAATTGCGACGATAACAGCAAAATCTATTTACCTGCACCTTTTGTCAAATCATATAGGATTTACCTATATACAAAGATAAATAATGACTAAGCATTTTTGGACAGTTGTCCATTATGTCCATAAAAAAGAGACGCCATCTTTCGATGACGTCTCTTGACAAATCTCTAGATGCGCAAAGTGCTCTACTCTGCAGCCTCTTCGGTTGCCTGTGCGTTAGCCTCAGACTCAACAAGGTGAGCTTCAAGATCAGCCTCAGCCTCAGCTGCTGCTGCCTCTGCTGCTGCACGCTCCTCCTCTGGAAGTGGAGTGACCTCAATGTCAATGCCAAGGGTCTCTGCAGCTGCCTTCATAGACAGGGAGATGCGACGGCGGTCAAGATCAATTTCCATGACCTTTACCTGTACAACGTCGCCAACCTTGCAGACCTGAGATGGAGCGGTGACGTGCTGCTTAGCCATCTCGGAGATGTGGACGAGACCCTCAACGCCGTTGCCAAGGTCAACAAATGCACCGAAGGTAACAAGCTTGGTGACAGTGCCCTCAATGATAGCGTCAACTGGATACTTGGAAACAAGTACGCGCCATGGATCCTCGGAAGTCTGCTTAAGACCAAGGGAGATACGCTCACGGTTAAGGTCAACGTCGAGAACCTGAACCTCAACCTCCTGGCCAACCTTAACAACCTCAGATGGGTGGTTAACGTGGTTCCAAGAAAGCTCGGAAATGTGAACCAGGCCGTCAATGCCGCCAAGGTCAACAAATGCACCAAACTCAACGATGGAGGAAACAGTACCCTTGAGCTTCATGCCAACCTGGAGCTTGCCTAGGATGTCCTGACGCTCTGCCTTACGAGCCTCCTCAAGAACAATACGGCGAGAAAGAACAACGTTGTTGCGGTTGCGATCCATCTCGATAACACGAGCCTCAATACGAGTGCCCATGAATGCACCAAGATCCTTGACGCGACGGAGGTCAACAAGGGATGCAGGCAGGAAGCCACGGAGGCCAATGTCAAGAATCAGGCCGCCCTTAACAACCTCGATAACCTCGCCCTCAACGGTCTCACCAGCGTTGAACTTATCCTCAACTGCCTTCCAAGCACGCTCGTACTCAGCACGCTTCTTGGAGAGAACCAGACGGCCCTCTTTGTCCTCTTTCTGGAGAACAAGAGCCTCGACGTCCTCACCCAGAGAGATGACCTCTGCAGGGTTAACGTCTTTACGAATAGAAAGCTCACGAGCAGGAATAACGCCCTCAGACTTGTAGCCAATGTCTACGAGGACCTCATCGCGCTCAATCTTGACGACGGTGCCGTTGACAAGATCTCCCTCATCAAAGTCGGTGACAGTGCCGTCGATCAGGCTGTTCATTTCCTCATCGGAAATTTCATCCAAAGAGAAGATGGACGAGTTCTGAATCTCACTCAAAGGTGGACCCCTTCCAAAACGGGGCCCCGGTCAACATGGTTGCTGCCAGAGTGCCAATACGTGGGCTTCTCTACTCGGAAACTTACATGCTCTCGGGGGCCAACAGATACAGTGCATAGCTTGACGCCATACGGGCAATAGGATAGCGCTCTTCGGCTGATTAAACAAGCCAAAGAGCGCTACTTTGCACAGCTATTACGCAAGTTTTACAAAATTTCTTCAAAGTTTGTTTCTTGCGAGAAGATCTTGTTGTGCTTACGCACGAAGACGGTAGCCTTCTTTCTCTACGGCAGCTCGGTACGCATCGACATCAATTGGATTTTTGCTGAGGATACGTGCCTGACCACCAGCTAGAGTAACCTGCGCCCATGTTCCTTCAATACTATCGAGAGCTCGAGTCACATGATTGACGCAGTTCTGGCAAGTCATACCACCAATCTCAAATGTTTGAACATAAGGGTAATGAGATTCATCTTTGTCTTCTGGACCATCTGCAGCAGAAACCTGCTCTGTGTTACAGGTAGTAACGCCTGTTCCCTCATCAGAGCAGCAGCCTTTTTTACCTGCAGCAATTCCGTAAACACGATAAACCGCAAAACCGCAAAGCGCTACAACAGCAAGAATAACAATAATATTGATTGGTGACATACAAACTTCCTTTCTGTTGCTGTTTTACTACCCATCATTTTCTAGATTATTCAAAAAATGATGTTTTTTCTCGCAAAATTTAACAGCAACAGTAAAAATCGTAATGCAGCTTAAGCAGAAAGCTTTGCACCAAGGCCACGAAGAGCCTCAAGAGCATCGTCATCTGGCTCAAGGTTGCAGATAAAAGTCTCAACAACGTTGACACCCTCTGCTTCAGCATTCTGCTTCCAAGTCTCCATCCAGTCGCCGGTTCCCCAGTCATAAGAACCAAAGAGAGCGGTCGGCTTCTGACCAAGCTTGCCAGCGCAATCGTTGAAGAGCTCCTCAAAATCAGGATCAAGCTCCTCGTCACCCATAGCAGGGCAACCAAAAGCAAATGCATCGTACTGATCGCACATATCTGCAGAGAACTCAGAAGACTCAATAGCCTCGGTATCTGCGGCACTTGCAAGCTCTTTTGCCATTGCCTCAGTATTGCCCGTCATGGACCAATACACAACTGCTACTTTACTCATACATTTCCTCCTTCTGTGTCCAGGTTCCCCCTGGAAAACTACACATTACTTTCAATACCTCAACAAGAAATTCAAGCACACCCCTTATGCAACCTGACATTTCTTGGTATTGCCATACGATGAGAGAATCTGCGCTAAAGATTCCCCTTGATAAAAACGATGCTTACACTGGTCTTCTGCATCTTTAAGTCTCTCGAGGCGAAGGCGAGTTTCTTCCGTGTTGTCATAGACTTTCCAAGCACCAGTAAAAAGCTCAGACTGTCCATTCATAAAGCCCTGAACATCAGCAAGTGGATAGCCCAGTACCAGTCCAATCTCGTGCGGAAACGCGGCTTTTCTTGCGTGAAAAGCAAAAATTCTTGAACGCATGCTCTTCATCAACGCCTGCACTGACTCAGTGGAATGGCCAAAGGCAGCCAGAAACTCACAGTGCTCTGATTTGGCGAGAATATCCCCAACAAGCTCAGGTCTATAGGCAACAAACGTCACCTTTCCGCCAGAAATAGCAGAGGTAGCAAGGAGTGTGACCCCAAACAGTGAGAGCTCGTGAGTAGCGTTGCATAGAAATGCCCTCAGTGTTGGATCGGCGCAAATGAGACTTGTGCATGAACTGCAAGACTTGTGGGACGTGAATGAAAAGAGCGCAGCCGGCTTAACGTGAGCAATAACACCAGCAGCACAGCGAACAAATGTTGTAGCAAAATCGTGACAGAGCTCGGGAGTATACACTCTCGCACCCTCATTAAAAACAGGCTTTTTATCAGCGGAATATGCATAGGGAGAAGTAACGTCTAGGAGCGATGAATTCTCAAAAGAAGTAAGACAATCCATACCGTACTTGCTCCCTTCTTAAAAATGCGCCGCCGACTAAAAGGGAGCCGACGGCGCCTGGATTCCGGACCCTTGGAGAGGGGAAAGGTTCCGGGCTGATAAAGCAATTTTGTTAGAACTAGCTCCTGTTATATAAAAACCTTAACAAGTTAACCTCTTCTAACTATTTAAAGTGTAAGCCTTAGCTAACTAAATGCAAGAGAAAACTCAAAATATTTTTACTTTTTGACAATTCAAGACAGAAAAAAGCTCCCGCCTCTTACGAATAAGAAACGAGAGCTCTAACGCGATCTAAAAATACTTTGTTGACGCACAAGTGCGTTCTAAGCAATCTGTCCTTCAGTCAAGAGCATCTTTACCTCAGAAGGAACATTAGGGTTATGAGCTGCAGTGGTAAGCAGTGACCTTGTGTTTGCAAGCGTTACCATAAGTGTCAGAAGATTGTGCATATATGCAGCAGTACTTACAGTAATAAGACCTGCTACACCCGCAGCGATGAAAGAGCTGTTCAGCGCAACAATCGTGCGATAGTCAGCATGAATCCTCTTCATTACCTGCTGGCCCAAAAGACGCATGATTACCAAAGATTCAAGCGAGTCATTCTTAATTGAAATATCCGCAACAGCACGAGCAATATCAGTTGCATCAGAAAGCGCCAGTGAAACATCAGATACAGCTAGTGCAGGTGAATCGTTGATACCGTCGCCAACCATTGCAACGGTGTAGCCCTCCTGCTGGAACTTCTTAACATACTCACACTTATCCTCTGGGAGAATCTGTGCTACATAGTCATCAAGACCAAGCTTGTTAGCAACACTTGCTGCAACGTTTTCTGAGTCGCCGGTCAGCATAACCATACGCTTAACACCAAGAGCACGGAGCTGCGTAATAGTTGCTGCTGCATCTTCCCTTACAGGATCGGTAATACAAATTGCTGCAATAAGTTTTGAATCCTCGGACATAAAGATAATGGACGAGGTTGGAGCAATCTGTGCAAGGTCGTCCTGAATTCCCTCAGGCATTGGGGTCTTCTCGTCATCAAAAATGAAATGAGCAGAACCAATGCAGACCTCTTTGTTGTTAACCTTGGTACGAATACCGTGAGCAACAACATACTTAACCTCTGCGTGGAACTCGTCCTTGTGCTTGAGGCCACGTACCTTTGCCTCGTTCACAATTGCGCGAGCCATGCTGTGTGGGAAGTGTTCCTCAATACATGCAGCAAGACGCAGAAGCTGGTCCTCGGTGCGATCACAGAAGCTGACAATACACTCAACATGTGGAACTGCCTTTGTCAGCGTACCGGTCTTATCAAAGACGATAAGATCTGCTGCAGCGATCTTCTCGAGGTATTTTCCGCCCTTAACCGTCATGCCAAACTTGGCCGCCTCATCCATTGCGCTACCCACTGCAACAGGAGTGGAAAGCTTAATGGCGCAGGAATAGTCAACCATAAGAACGGTCATAGCCTTAGTGATGTTTCGGGTGATTCCCCAAATACCAAAGAAGGCAAGGAAGCTGTAAGGAACCAGTGCATCAGAAAGGCGCTCTGCCTTAGACTGTGCGCCAGCCTTAAGCTCAGCAGACTGCTCAACCATATCAACAATGTTGTCGATACGAGACATTCCTGGAGGAGCAGTGACGCTTACCATAAGGTCACCGTCTTCAAGAGCGGTGCCTGCGTAAACGGTTGAACCAGGCTCTTTGGTAACAAGGCGAGACTCACCTGTCATGGCGGCCTCGTTCATCTGGCCAATGCCTTCAACAACTTTGCCGTCAACAGGAAGAACGCCACCAGCGCGCTGGTGCAAAATCATACCCTTCTCAACCTCAGAAAGGGCAATCATAACGTCCTTGCCGTCAATACGAGCCCAGACGTTCTCAGAACGAGTAATTAGGCCATCACGAAGTGCAAGACGTGCTCGGCTTGCCACGTGGTTCTCCATAGCTGCAGACAGCTCAAGCAAGAACATGACCGTAGATGCATCTGCCCACTCATTTCTTAGAATTGAAGTGGTGATAGCAGTTGCGTCCAAAACCTCAACGGTCAGCTCTTTCTTAAACAGGCGCTTAACGCCTTCCACGACAAATGGAATGGCGCGGAGAATAACGTAAGCGTAGTTAGCAACTGCAGGCAGTGGCAAAAAACGTATAATCCAGCGGCGTGCGAATGTGGTCACAACCTCCATCTGGAAGCGATTGTTCTCAAGAGCCATCTCAATTGAGCTACAGAAGTCCTCAAGACCTGCCTCTTCTTCTCGTGGCAAGTTCAAGACATCAAAAGCGCCAACAGCCGCAAGTACCTGATCTCTCTTGAGAGGGTCAAACCTTAGCAAGAGAGAACCGTTTGCCATGTGAACTTCAGCGTGACGAACTCCGTCAACACGCATCAGCTCATAAGAAATACCACGGGCTTCAGCCTCATCAATATGACCCAGGTCGCATTTTGCACGAATGCGACCTGAGATTTCATTAGTAATTGTAAAGCGCATGAATTATGCCTGTGCGCCCTCTGCGTCGACCTGCTTGGTAACCTCAGCGCGGATACCCTCCTCGAGCTCAGCAAGGCGAGCGCGAACTGCAGCGTCAATCTTGGACTCACGGCGAGCCTCTGCGACAACGTCGTTAGCCTCGTCAACAACATTCTGAGTCTCTGCGGAAACACGGTCAGTGACGCGAAGACCACATGCAGTTGCCTTGACAGCTGCCTTGTGAAGAGTGCCGTTAGAAGCAAGACCAGCAACAACGCCAGCAAGTGCAGCGCCACCGGCTGCGAGACACCAATTGTTCAGTTTCATAAAATCCCCCATCTGCTTTTTGCAAATTAATCGGTTAATGACATATTGAAGATACGGGTTTTTTGACGAGAAAACAAGTGAAAATCATTACTAATTGGTTATCCTAATGAAACAATTGTACACAAGTAATTTCTTACCTGCGAAAACGTTTCCTATGGTTAGCCATGGTGTACATATAAATTTTGTGAAGAAGCTGCTCTAAGGCATTACTTAAATATTTGATATCATGTTCATTTGGATTAACAAATTAATGAAACATAACACCTCCTCTGTGCTCTTACTATGAAATTTAAATTGTACACAATTTATTTGTGTTAAGCTAATCCAAACGGGGTACACTACCCAATACACAAAACCATCCAATGCTTCGGACAATCCGCGGCTCGTTGAAAGGAACATCATGGCCAACACCAACATCTATGACCTCTCCGTAGAAGAGCGTGACGGATCTCTTACTTCCCTCTCCTCATTTGACGGTAAGGTTCTTCTTATTGTTAATACTGCAACTGGCTGTGGTTTTACCCCACAGTATGAGGATCTTGAGCGCATTTACGCTGCTTATAAAGATCAAGGCTTTGAGATTTTAGACTTCCCTTGCAATCAG
>CALLVW010000015.1:0-62607 GCA_938015835.1 uncultured Atopobium sp.
GTGTGTTTTGAACTGCCTCCTATTTCTCGTGTCCAAGAAATGGGAGGCAGTTCACAGAAGAGGGTTTTATTCACCGGTTAAAGAAAATAAATAACATGGCTAATCTCAAATACGAGAGCAAAGGCAAGAAAAACTAAAAGTGAAATCTTTACCCATTTTTTATTTTCGCTTCTAAAAACGAGATAGCAATTAATAATCTCGAGCAGAATTAATACTAGAAAAAATAGTAATGGTGGAATAAGTCCCTGTTTCCACAGTAGCCGCATTCCCTGATAAGCCAGAAAACTGACTAATATTACAATACGAACTGTTTTTCTAGAAATCGGTTCTGAAAAATTAAATATCTTCTCGCCAAACATATCTGTTGCCTCCCTATGGACAACAAGAGCAGTTTATTTGTTACTAAAGATTGTAATACTGTCTATTAACCTCGTAGTATATAACTATAGTAATTTAACTTGTGATTGGAGGTGCGTATGGAAGTTGGGGAGTGGAGCATTAGTTCTCCAGCATCCAAGTTTTTACTTGGTGCACCATGGTCAGAAAAGCTTGCTCACGGATGGGTCCATCCGCAGCGTATTTCTCCCAATCAGCTTAGAGTCATTGGCTCTTGCTCTTCCTGGCACCCCGGTCTTTTTAAACAGATGGTAGCGTGTACTTCAGATATTCAAGTTGCCTTTACCACGGACAGCTCAGAAGTGGTGCTTGATCTAAAAATTGACAAAGTTCCTAAGGGAGCCTCTTCTGTTTTACAGTTACTTAAAACAACGTATTTGAAAAAGCTTAGTTCCGTATTTGTAACGGTTGATGGTAAACCTTACAAGAGCTTCTCATTGGATGATGCAGGTGAACATACACTTTCTATTCATCTAGAAACAGAAACCTCTGAAGATGACCTTGCTAGACTTCCAGGTTTTAATGACACGCATCACGTGAGTGTTTTTTTGCCTTGTTTGCAGAGTGCTTCCGTTAAAAACCTTCGTGGCAATGGCACGTTTTTCTCGCCCGATGAGCCTAAGAAAAAGCTGGTGGTGTTTGGCGATTCTATTGCGCAAGGTTTTGTTGTGGGGCGCCCAGATAAAGCCTGGCCGCACTGTCTTGCTAAGCGCATGAAGCTTGAGGTGGTTAACCAGGGAATTGGTGGACAAGTTTATCAGCCGGGCTCGTATACGTTTATTGAAGATGCTTCTATAGTTATTGTTGCGCTTGGAGCAAATTATCGATACGAAAAATGCTCAAAGTCGCAGGTAACGTACGATATTCAAAATTCGCTCTGGCAGATTTCTCAGATATATGCAGATACGCGCGTGGTTGTTTTGACGCCTACTCCTTATTTTGAGGATACGTATCCTACGCACCCTTATTCTTGTTTCGCCGAGATTCCTCAAATTATTGAAGAGGTTGCCGATAAGTTTGGTTTGCAGTGTATTTCTGGAGAAAAACTATTGCCGCAGGAGAAGAAATATTTTGCTGACGATGTGCATCTAAATTCTAAGGGTGCGGCACTTTTGGCAAAGAATCTATTTGAAGCCTTAAAACAACCAGTTCAAGATAGTCTTTTTTAGACGTCAAGCCTCCCTAGAAGCTCTCTAAAAATTCAACACGAGTTTTTGTCCGGTGAAACTTCTACACTAGAGGTGAAAAACATCTAGAGAGGATACACATGAACATCACTAATCCTTTTGCACCTCATTTGACCGGACAACTTTCAGAAGAAACTCAGGCTCTTGTGGCTGAGCAAATAGCCAAGGGAACCTTAAGTCCTTACGCGTGCAAAAATGAAGACATCATTCGCCGAGATTCTACCCATGATCAGGCATCACTTTTGCGTCCCGCTTTCATGCGAGATGTCGAGAAGGTCATGCACACTCCCGCGTATAACAGGCTAAACGGCAAGACACAGGTCTTCTCGTTTCGTTCGCATGATGACATTACGCGCCGCGGCCTTCATGAGCAGCTTGTTTGTAGGGTTGCTAAAGATATTGGACGCGCACTTGGCCTTAACCTTGATTTGATTGAGGCAATTGCTCTTGGTCATGACGTAGGACATACTCCTTTTGGTCATGCAGGGGAGTATTTCCTCAATGATATTTATCACGAGCAAACGGGACGTTGGTTTTTCCACAACGTACAGAGCGTGCGCGTGCTTGACGGCCTCTATGCAAGAAACCTCTCTTTACAGACGCTTGATGGAGTAATTTGCCACAACGGCGAGTTTGAGCAGCAGATACTTCAAATGAGTGATCTTTCAACTTTTGATGAGTTTGATAAGGTGGTAGAAGATTGCTGGGAGAGAGGTCCTCAGGCTATTGCACACCTGCGTCCTATGACGCTTGAAGGTTGCGTCATGCGCATCTCTGACATTATTGCGTATGTTGGAAAAGACAGACAGGATGCACTTCGTGCAGGCGCTGCTACAGAAGAAACATTTGACGACGGTCTTGGTGGCGCTTATAACGCATGGGCTACTTCTGCTTTTGTTGCAGACATTGTTCAGAATAGCTTTGGTAAGTCTCAGATTTCTCTCTCAGAAGAGGCGTTTAAAGAGATGAAACGAGCAAAGCGCGAGAATTACCAGAAGATTTATGGGGCATCAGAAGCCAATGGTGATTTCTCTGAGGACATTAAGCATCTGTTTGAGAAGTTGTACGAATACGAGTTGTCCTCGCTTAAATCTGGTGATCAGAGCCTTGCAATCTTTAAGCATCATATTGAGCCAGTAAGCAGGCACCTTTCTAGGTACGGCCATACCTATGACTGGAAGAGTGACGTGCATCGTACTGTTGTTGATTTTATTTCCGCAATGACCGATGACTACTTTGTGGCTACCTGTGAAGCACTTTTCCCAGAAGCTCAGGAGCTCTTCCCTAAGAGAAGCTACTTTGCAGACGGAGTACGCGCGTAAGGTTTACCACTCAGTCACTGTGCGGCAAACGGGCATGTAAAGAGCATTTGTGTTGAGCGGGCTTCTCGCCAAGCTTTTATGTTTGAGACGAGGTAAAATAGCTGCATGGATACTTTATTTTCTGGCATGGAACGTGCCGCTAAAAAAGCTAATGCACCACTTGCTGCCCGCATGCGTCCTACCACGCTTGATGGATACGTGGGTCAGGAAGATGCGGTTGGTCAGGGCTCTTGGCTGCGTAAAGCTATTGAGCACGATACGCTCTCGTCCGTTTTGCTGTACGGTCCAGCAGGCACCGGAAAGACCACGCTTGCGCGCATTATTGCTCATACAACGCACGCAGAATTTGTAGAAGTATCTGCAATTACGGGCACCGTTAAAGATCTTCGCAGAGAGATTGAGGCCGCAGAATCAAGGCTTTTAACTGCAGGTAGAAGAACTATTCTGTTCATTGATGAGATTCATCGTTTTACGCGCTCTCAGCAAGATGCCTTGCTTCATGCAGTAGAAGACAGAATAGTTGTACTTATTGGGGCTACTACAGAAAACCCCTACTTTGAGGTTAACAGCGCTCTGATTTCTCGTTCACGTGTAGTGGAGCTGCATGCATTGTCAGATGAGGCAATCGATGAGCTCATTCAGCGAGCACTTGAGTCAGAAGATGGCCTAGCTGGCACATTTGTCCTGGAAGAAGATGCTCGCAAAGAGATTGTGACGCTTGCAGGTGGAGATGGTCGTGCGGCGCTAACCTCTCTTGAGCTTGCTTCTCAGATGGTTGACGTTCCAGAATCTGCTGACAACAAAGCATCTGAGCCGCTTGTTATTACCAAGCAAAACGTTCTTGAGGCAAATCCTCGCCGCGGACTTCCCTACGATAAAGCAGGAGATATGCACTATGACATTATCTCCGCGTTTATTAAGTCTATGCGAGGCTCAGACCCAGATGCCGCACTCTATTGGCTTGCGCGCATGATCGATGCAGGTGAAGATCCTAAATTTATTGCTCGACGCATTATGATTTTGGCCTCAGAAGATATTGGCAATGCCGATCCTCAGGCGCTGCTCATTGCACATGCAGCATTCAGGTCAGCTGAGGTCATTGGATATCCCGAGTGCAGGATTAACCTTGCGCAAGCAGTAATTTATATGGCGCTTGCTCCAAAATCTAATGCTGCAGAAGCAGGTATTGATGCCGCTCTCCATGAGGTTAGAACAGGTCCAAGGCGAGAAGTTCCAAGTTACTTAAGAGATCGTACGCGTCCTGGTTCTGAAGAGTATGGCAATTACCTCTATCCTCACAATTATCCTGGGGGATGGATTGAACAGCGTTATCTTCCAGAAGGACTTGAACGTGGTGCGTTCTTCTCGCCATCTCCAAGAGGTTGGGAAGCGTGGAGAATTGCAGCTACAGAGCGTGACCGTCACGAGGAAGTCTAGGATTTTGAATTACCTAAGTGGGAGCATCAAGAGGACGCTCCTCGGGTAAAATAGAAAGAACTGTAACCGTTAGCTTTGAGGGATGGCATAGATGGATTACTTACAGATTGCCCTTGTAGTCTTAGCCGTAGCTGGTGTTTGGGCTATTGTCGAGGTTGCTCTGACCCTAAGAACAACAAGAAAGTCAATTACTGAGATTACACTCTCAGCTAACAACACCATTGAGCAGATTCAGCCTGTTATTTCAAAGATTGATGGCATGGTTGATGAGCTTGATCCAACTGTTAAGCAGCTACCCGCACTTATGCAGAAGGTTGATGAGGCTGCGGCGAACGCTAATACCTCTCTTGAGAGCCTCAATGTAGTTCTTGGTGACGTAGCAACCGTTTCTGGTGCAGCATCAGCCGTAACTGCCACTGTCAGCAAAGCTGCAAGTGACGCTGTCACAGGTGTTGTTGAGTCTGTTTCAAAGCTGGGAACTGGCCTCGGTGGATCTTTGAATCCTTCCAAGCTTGCAGAGGCTGCTCAGGCTCGCTTGAGTGATGCAACTGCAACTGCTCAGCAGAGTGCACAACGTGCTCAAGAGTACCTTGAAGAGCTCCCTTTGCTTTCTCAGGATAAAATAAAGCATTCTAAGCCTGCTCGCACTGAGCAGTTCTATATTGAGTATGGTTCTGAGTCTTCTCAGAAGACTGAGGAGTAGATTGTAATGGCACAAAAAATTGTTGAGCTTTCCGCTCCAGCAGATCCAACATTTGCTCGTTCAGTCAGAATGATGGCTGCTAATCTTGCCGTTTTGTGCAAGATGAATGTTGATGAGCTTGAAGATGTCAAAATGGCCGCTGAAGAGGGCTTTGTCTTTGCATGTGGCACTCAAAATGAATCCGTAGATATTACGTTTACCCTCGAAGACAATGCTATGGCTATTGACTTTGATTTGGGTGATGAAGATCCAGTTGAGTCTGAGGAAGATAATTCTCAGCCGCTCGAGCTTGTAGAGCTACTGCTCTCTGCTATTTGTGACCAGTTTGAGCTCAGTGACGACGGTTACACACTTCATCTTGTGAAGATTTCTGGCGGTGCACATGCCTAAACCTGAAGCAAACGAGGCAGTACAGGCATCTGCAGAAGAGCAGAAAGCCGCAAGAAGAGCTGCTCGTCGTGCTTCTAAAGGTACCCCAGCCTGGGATAAAGATAGAACACGCCAGCTCTTTGCCCAATATAAAGAAACAAAAGATCCTGAGGTAAGAGACCAGCTCATTGTGAGTCACTTAAACCTCGTGCGCTTTTTGGCTTCTAAGTTCAAAAACCGTGGAGAACCCCTTGATGATTTGATTCAGGTGGGAACCATTGGACTTATCAAAGCAATTGATAGGTTTGAGCCTGATCGTGGTCTTGAATTTACAACGTATGCAACGCCAACCATCATGGGAGAAATTAAGCGTCACTTCCGTGATAAAGGCTGGTCAGTACGTGTTCCTCGACGTCTGCAGGAGCTTTCGTCCAAGATCAATCAGGTTACTGATGATTTGACTAAAGAGCTGCAAAGAAGCCCTTCAATTGAAGAGATTGCCCAGCGCCTTGATACTAATGTTGAAGAGGTTCTTGAGGCTATGGAGTCTTCCAGTGCTTATAGCTCTGTTCCTCTTGAGGGAGGCGGCTCTGGTGCTGATGGCGACGAGACTCCTTCAATCATTGATCAATATGTGACCGAAGATGAGGATCTTGCTGGTTCTGATGACCGCATTGTTCTTGAAGAGGCCATTAGAGACTTCTCGCCACGAGAGCAAGAGATTATTCGTATGCGTTTTGTTGAAGGTCTTACCCAGGTAGAGATTGCGGAGAAACTTAATATCTCTCAGGTACAGGTTTCAAGGCTGCTTCGTCGCACCTTAAAGCGTATCCAAGAAAAGATTGACCCAGAAAGCGTGAACCGTTAATGGATCAAAAGCATCAAAACTTCTCCGATTCAGCTCAAAAATGGAAACAACGTGGCTTAATGGTGTGGACAGTCATTGGTCTGGCTGCATTGTTTGCACTTGCACTGTATGTTCTTGGCATCCTGGGACAGGCTGTTGAGCTGCTCGCCATTGGCGCAATTGTTGCGTTTGTCTGTAGCCCTGTTACCAATTGGCTTGAAGACAGGGGAGTGCCTCGTGGCATTTCCGCTCTTATCGCGCTTGTTCTTACGCTCATTGTGTTGGTAGGATTTTTGATTTTGATTGCGCAGCCATTGGTATTTGAGCTTACTACGCTACTCAGAAATGCCCCTTCGTATGCAAGTCAGATAGGAGCAATGGCAAGGGAGTTTTGGCAGAACTTTGACACTCAAAGTAACCCTGCTGTTAGACAGACAGTAGAACTTGCAATTGAACAGGCATCAAGTATTGGAATATCAGTTGCTTCTGGTATTTTGAGTTGGCTTTCCACATCTGCTTTAGGCAACATCTCTTCTATGGCAAACCAACTCATGGTCTTCTTCTTAGGCCTAGTACTTGCCTATTGGTTGGCTAAAGATTATCCCGTTATTGTCCGTGAGATGGCTATTATTGCTGGTCCTCAAAAAGAGAATGAGTTCAGACTTATTCTTGCAATCTTAAGTAGATCTACCAGTGGATATATGCGAGGCACTATCATTACCTCTGCGGTTAATGGCATTCTTGTGTACTTTGGGTGTCTGATTTTAGGCAACCCTTATGCCGCTCTTATTGGCATGGTTACAGGAATCTTCCATATTATTCCTGTAGTTGGACCGGTTTTCTCGGCAGGTATTGCTCTTATTTTGAGCATCTTGGTAGACCCTGTCATGACCGTATGGACTATCGTTATCTTGATGGTTGCACAAAACGTTGTTGATAACGTGCTTTCACCTTTGGTTATGGCAACTAGCGTTAAAGTTCACCCGGGTCTTTCGCTCGTTGGTATTGTCATTGGCAGCGCTCTTGGCGGAGTAGTTGGAACTATTCTTGCCATACCTTTGACAGCAGCACTGAGGGGCATCTTTGTGTACTTCTTTGAGAAGTATTCGGGCAGACAGATCGTCTCGCCAAATGGCGCGCTTTTTAATTCGACGCAGTATGTGGATGAGACAGGCGCCATCCTTCCAGAATATGACGCTCTGGACGATCCGAAGTTCTTTGAGGAGTCGCGTCTTGTTGATCAAGACACTACAGCTCATGTGCGCAGCAAGTCTTCAGCTCCCGCGCCCAAGATTCTTGGACATGATTTTTCTCAGTTACTTTTTAGGAATACTCAAGAAGTTACTAAGGAACCAGATAAACCATCGTCAGATGCGGTAGACTCAGACAGTACAAAAGAGTAGTTATTTGAATACGGAGAAGTACTTTATGGCTGACTATAAAACAATGACAACAGCAGAGATTCGTGAGGACTTCCTAAGCTTCTTTGAGAGCAAGGGTTGCAAGCGCTATCCTTCTTCATCTCTGGTGCCTTCTGATCCTTCGCTGCTTCTTGCTAATGCTGGCATGAACCAGTTCAAGGAATATTACCAGGGCATCAAGACTATGAAGGAGATTGGCGCAACTTCCTGCCAGAAGTGCCTTCGTACTAACGATATTGACAACATTGGCGACTCTCGCCATCTCTCATTCTTTGAGATGCTGGGTAACTTCTCCTTTGGTGGTTATACCAAGCGTGATGCATGTACCTGGGCAATGGAGTTTATTTCTTCTCCAGATCACCTGGGCCTACCTCTTGATCGTCTGTACTTTACTGTCTTTACTGACGACGATGAGGCAATTGAGATTTGGAAGTCTCTTGGTGTAGCAGAAGACCACATCACCCGTCTGGGCGAGGAGGACAACTTCTGGGCAGCTGGTCCAACTGGTCCTTGTGGTCCTTGCTCTGAGATTTACTTTGACCAGGGTCCTGAGTTTGAGGGAGAAGCCCCTGGAGACGACGGTGACCGTTACCTTGAGTTCTGGAACCTCGTCTTTACTCAGTTTGATCGCCAGGAAGATGGTTCTCTACCTGAGCTTCCTCATCGCAACATCGATACCGGCATGGGCCTTGAGCGTATCGCAGCTATCATGCAGCATGAGGGCACCAATTACGAGGGTGACATCATGCGTACCCTCATCTCTTTGGGCGAGAAACTCTCTGGTAAGAAGTATCACTCAACTGATGAGATTGACCGCAGCCTGCGTATCCTTGCAGACCACTCTCGTGCAGTTACCTTTATGATTGGTGACGGCATTCTCCCTGGTAACGAGGGTAGAAGCTACATTCTTCGCCGCCTGCTCCGTCGCGCTGTCTATCACGGCCGCTTACTGGGCATTCAGGGCACCTTTATGGCAGAGTACGCACATGAGGTTGCTGTTCTGCTTGGCGCAGAATACCCAGAGCTTGTCGAGAAGAGCGCTCTTATCGACGGTATTCTGACTGCAGAAGAGGAGCGCTTTGGCGCTACGCTTGACGCAGGCGAGTCCAAGCTCACTGCAGAGCTTGAGCAGCTTGAGGATGGCGCACAGCTTTCTGGTGAGGTTGCCTTCCTTCTGCACGATACCTACGGATTCCCTATTGATCTTACTCGTGAGATTGCTGCAAATGCAGGTCACGTTGTTGACATGGACGCCTTTGATGCTGCAATGACTGAGCAGCGTGAGCGCGCTCGTGCGTCTGCTAACCGCGATGCCTGGGGTAACGCTCAGAGCATTTGGGTTGCACTCTCTGACCGCCTTGATGAGACCGTCTTTGACGGCTACGACAACAATGAGCTCTCCGGCGTTCGTGTTGTTGCTCTTGTTCAGGATGGACAGGAGGTTGAGTCCGCCGCTGCTGGCTCTGAGGTTGAGGTTGTCCTTGACCGCACGCCTTTCTACGCAGAGATGGGCGGCCAGGTTGGTGATACCGGCAAGCTGACAGCTCCTGGTCTCTACGTTCACGTCACTGATACCAAGCACCGTGACGGCGGCCTTGAGTCCCACGTTGGCGTGGTAGAGGAGGGCACCATCTCTGTTGGTGATTCAGTCACCGCAACCATTGATGCCGGTCGTCGTGAGCTCATTCGCCGCAACCACACCGCAACTCACCTGCTTGACGCAGCCCTCAAAAAGGTTCTGGGCGACCACGTTAACCAGGCTGGTTCTCTTGTTGCTCCAGATCGTATGCGCTTTGACTTTACGCACTTTGAGGCTCTTACCAAAGATGAGCTTGATCGCATTGAGGGCATGGTAAACGCAGAGATTTTTGCTGCTAAGCCTGTTGTTACTCAGATTATGAGCATTGAGGATGCAAAGGCCGCTGGTGCTGTTGCACTCTTTGGCGAGAAGTACGGTGATGTCGTACGCGTTGTCTCTGCTGGTGCAGAAGACGCTCCATTCTCTCGTGAGCTCTGTGGTGGTACTCACGCACGCAACACAGCAGACCTTGGCCTCTTTAAGATTATTTCTGAGAGCTCCGTTGGTTCTAACTCAAGGCGTATTGAGGCGGTAACTTCTATGGGCGCTATCGAGTACGTTGATGAGCGCCTGGCTCAACTTGATGAGGTTGCCGCAGCTTTGAAGGTTCGTCCTTCTGCTGTTGCAGACCGCGTTGAGCAGCTGCAGCAAGATCTTCGCACTGCAAACCATAAGCTTGAGGCTGCTCTAACTGGAGCAGGTAGCAATCAGGTAGCAGAAGCACTTAAGTCTGCTGTTCAGCTTAATGGCTATAGCTGTGTAATTGCTAAGCTTGAGGGCCTTTCTGGCAAAGAACTCCGCTCCGCATGGGACGGCATCCGCGATGCATCTGACGGCCAGCCTGTTGCTTGCGTCATTGCATCCGCAACCGCTGACGGTAAGGTTTCCCTGCTTGCAGGTGCCACTGATTCTGCAGTTGCAGCGGGCTTCTCGGCAGGAGACATTGTCAAAGAGATTGCAGAGCTTGTTGGTGGCCGTGGTGGCGGTAAGCCAGCAATGGCGCAGGCAGGCGGTTCAAATGCTGCAGGAATTGACGCAGCGCTTGAGGCTGCAAGAACAAAGCTTGGTGCGTAACGTTTGCGCGTTTTAGCTTTAGATATTGGTGAAGTTCGCATCGGGGTTGCTGTAAGTGACCCCGATGGTGCTATTGCGTCACCTGTTTGCGTTCTACCTGCGCAAGAGGTACTCTCACATGCACGCACGTTTAAAGCTGTGCTTGAAGATTGGGAGCCAGAGCTGCTTTTATGTGGTCGTCCTAAAACGCTCGCCGGCGAAGATGGACCACAGGCCCAAAAAATTACCGCTCAAGCTGAGCAAATTGCGAAGAACTGCCAACTTCCATTAGAATTTACTGACGAAAGACTTTCTTCTGCGGAAGCAAAGAAGATTCTTCGAGCGCAAGGTTTATCTGAAAAAGCCATGCGTGGAAAAGTTGACATGGTTGCTGCTTCGCTCTTTTTGCAATCATGGCTTGATGCACAGATGAATAAGGGAGACTAAATGCCCACCCTATCAAATGGTTCTTCTCCGCGTCGTCAGGGCGCACATTTTTCTTCTCCTGTACCAGAAGGACAGGCTCAGGAAGAGCAGGCTCAGCAGGAACAGATCACGCAGCCTTCAGTTGAGGCTACAGGATCGCTGCCTGCACTTACCGGTGGCAAGCTTTCTTCAAGAAGCGCTCAAGTCACTCATATGGCAAAGAACAAGCAGGTAAAGCATAGAGATAAGAAGGCTTCAAAGCGTTCTCGTATTTTTGCGGCACTTATCGCTTTTATAATGGTTGCGGCCCTTGGCATCTTTGTGTGGAAAGTAGCGCTTCCAGAGCTTTCTCGCGCTAATTCCGATACGCAAGAAATTACCGCTGGTCAGCAAGTTACCGTTACCATTCCAGATGGCGCTGGTGCGCAGGAAGTCGCAAAGATTCTTTTTGAGAACAAAATTATTGCTACTAAGAGCGAGTTTTTAAACCAGGTAAAGCGTCAGGATGCTGAGCAGAAAATTAAGAGCGGTATCTATGTTATTACCACTGGTACTAAGCCAGCAGACATCGTTCATCTGCTTATTTCTGGCCCTAATGCTCCTGGCAGTGGCTTTGTCGTACCAGAAGGTTATACCGTTTCTCAGGTTGCTGATTTGGTTCAGGACTACTTTGGCATTTCTCGCGATGATTTTTTGAATCAGGCAAAAGCATCCAATTATGTTGCTGATTATCCGTTCCTTGCAGGTGCGGTAGATGCTAATGATTCTCTTGAGGGCTACTTGTTCCCCAAGACCTATACCTTTACAGAAAGCAATGTAACTGCCGATACGGTCATCCGTGCCATGCTTGATCAGTTTGAGACAGAGACAGCTGGTCTTAACCTGGACGCTGCTCGCATTACGCTCAACAAGCGTTACAACTTGAATCTTACTAACGAGCAAATCATTATCATGGCATCGATTATTGAGCGAGAAGCCCTGACTGATGATGACCGTCCTAAGGTTGCATCTGTCTTCTACAACCGCTTGTACGATGATATGTATCTCCAAAGCGATGCTACTCTTGCTTACTCTTTGGGTAGGGAAGCTACCGCAGAAGAGCTCAGCTCGATGACAAGCGACCCATACAACACATATGCGTTTAAAGGTTTGACTCCTACGCCTATTTGCTCCCCAGGTTATGCCTCTATTAAAGCGGCTATGGATCCAGCAGCAACCAATTATTACTACTTCTGGATTACCTCGGATGAGCACGTCTTCTCAGAGACGTATGACGAGCATCAGCAGGCTATTGAAAACGCACGCGAGCGTGAAGCCGCAAGCAAGCAATAGTTGGTGTGGCATGAGTTTGATCAAAGCAACACACTACGTTTCTGCTGTTGAACACATCTCAATAGAGGATTTGGTTCAGCAGGGGATTAAACTTGTGCTCTTAGATCGCGATAATACCTGTGTGCCTCGTGACACTAAAGTTGTGCCGCCAGAGGTATCTGCTTGGTTTGAGAAGGCTCATGCGGCTGGATTAACGCTCTGTCTCATCTCCAATAACATTCACCTCAATGAGGTTCAGCGCAGCGCTCGTGAGCTGGGAATTGAGGGAGAAGGCTTTGCTTGCAAACCGCTGCCTCGCGCTTTAACTGCAGCTATGAAGCGTTTCTCGGCAACTAAAGAGCAAACCGTGATGGTGGGAGACCAGATTTTTACCGATGTTATTGCAGGTAATTTGGCTGGTGTTTCAACTATTTTGGTAAAGCCGCAGTCCAATGAGGATCTTTGGTACACCAATATCATTCGTCACGTCGAGCGCCGCATTTTAAAAAATGTAACTTTTACGTCATAACAAGACGGCTTTAGTTTACTTGCTCCAACTCGATGATAGAATCATCTTGAAAGGCTGGAGGAGTATGGAGCTTCGCGATTCAAGATACGTTGTACATGAGGGCTGTGATCATATCTTTTTTGTAGGCTTTCTGGGCGCCGGAAAGTCTACGCTCGCACGTAATTTGGGCGAGCTGTTTCACCGTCGTTATGTTGACACCGATCGCCTAGCAGAGCGTATAGCAGGTAAATCACTGGCAGAAATCTACGAAGATGACGGTGAAGAGCTTTTTAGGCAGGCAGAAACTGAGGTTTTGCACACGCTTAAGTCTAAGAAGTCACTGCTCGTAAGCTGCGGCGGTGGAATTGTCGAGAAGGACGTCAATCTTGCGCTTATGCGTGAGATGGGGGTCATTGTGTTTCTCGACGGCGATCTTTCTGACTCGCTTCGCCAAATTCAGCGCACGGATAGGCGTCCCGATCTGGGAAGCTTTGAAAACGCTACTCAGCTCTATAGACGCCTGCGTCCACGTTATGAGGCCGCTGCTGATATTACTATTGATATTCGTGAGAAAACATTTGAGCAGGTAGCCATTGATTCTGGCAAGCTGCTTTGGGAAAGAGGTCTTCTATGAGTGACAATGTCCAGACTGAACTTGAAGAGGAATTGCCACCTGTTCAGATTAAACAGTGGGTTTCTATTCCCGGCGGCTCTATTGCACTTCGTTCTGGTGCGGGTGTTCTTTCAAACTTTGGTACTGAGCTCAGAACCGCAGTGGGAAGACCTCATCGCTGTGCTTTTCTTGTCAGCAATCAAGCAGACGAAGACCTTGCTGAGCTTCTGCGTAGAGACCTCACCACCATTGGTTTTCTCGTCACACGTGTAGATGTAGAAGATGGCAAGGCAGCAACTACCGTTGCAACTGAGGCACAGGTATTGTCTGCTTTGGCAGAAATGCACCTGACAGCTGATGATTTAGTAGTTGCCGTGGGCCACGAGGGCGTCATTTCTCTTGCTAATCACGTGGCAAACAAGTGGTGTGGGGGAGTCTCCCTTGCTACTGTTCCACTTGATTTAGCAGCAGTTATTGTCTCGTCCATTACTCCTCGAGCACTTGATACTGACGCTGAACATCAGCGCCTTGTTACCACTAAGCCTTGTGCTCGTTTCTGCTTTGCAGATCTTGAGGTTATGGACCTTTGCGATGACAGTGCTAAGGTTGCCCAGGTATGCATGGTTGCAACGGCTATGTCTGATAACGAGGCGGAGTTTGGCCGCATTTGGGATAGAGCAGATAACCTCTCCTCTGGAGTTGCCGATATAGTTGCAGAGCAGCTGGCAGAGTCTACTAAGACCCGTGGCCGTCTCTCTGATTCTTCCGCTATTGCTATTCAGCAGTCTGTTCCTTACGGTTGGGTTTTTGTGGAGGCACTTCGCCCGCTCATCCCAGCTGATCAGCCTCTTTCTGCACTTTATGCAGACGCACTGCGTTTTTCGGCAAGAATTGCAGTAGCTAAAGAGGCACTTTCTTTTGACGATATGCTTGCCCAAGACGAGATTCTTGAGCGTTTGAATATTGGCTTTGTTACCTGTGACATTACTTCTGAGCAGCTTATCGAAGCGCTCAAACAAGAATGTTTCCATTCTACTAATCGTTTTATGTTGCCGATTCCAATGTCTATTGGAAGGGTAAGATTAGCATCGGTCGACGAGGAACTTCTCGCCGAGCATGCCCGCGCTTGGTGTGAGGCTCACGCTTCGCATTAAAGCGCCGCATCTTGCAGTAAGGAGCCTGTTTGCTGATGCGGCTCCACTAGGTGCAACTCTTTGTTGTAAACATCTCGAGAAGGGATTTGAAATGGCAGATTTACAGGCAGCAGCAAAGCGCGTTGCGCGCTTTCGCGAGGTAATGGCTCAGAGGGGTTACGACGCTGTTGTTCTACGTCACAACCCAGACCTTCGTTGGTTGACTGACGCTGAGCGTGTCTTTGACTTTGAGCAGGCACATACTGCATTTATTACGCAGGATGAGCTCTTCATGCACACTGACTCTCGTTACTACAACACATTCCTGGAGCGCCTTGGTGCTGATTCTCCATGGAAGTTTGACCAGGAAGTCGCTACTCCTACCGAGTGGGTTGCCGCTCATATTGCTGAGGCTCGTGCTCGCGTAGTTGCTATTGAGGACACCGTTGATCTTGCGTTCTTTGATGGCCTTGAGCAGGCATTGCGCGATCGTTCTGTTGCTGCTTTGCTTCCACGCATGCATGGTGATATTGCTGAGCTGCGTATTGTTAAAGACCCAGCTGAAATTGAGCTTATGAAGCACGCTCAGTCAATTACTGACAAGGCGTTCCTCCACATCTGCAAGTACATTAAGCCAGGTCTTACTGAGCAGCAGATTCGCGCAGAGCTTGAGAACTACATGCTCTCTAACGGTGCAGATGCCCTGTCCTTTGATTCCATCATTGCTTCTGGTCCTAATGGTGCTAATCCTCATGCACAGCCAGGTGAGCGCGTAGTTCAGACAGGCGACATGATTGTTATGGACTACGGTGCAGGTTACCTGGATTACCACTCAGATATGACCCGTACTGTTGTTGTTGGCGCACCTTCCGAGGAGCAGCAGCACGTCTTTGACGTTGTCCGCAAGGCAAACGAAACTTGCGCAGCAGCTATTCATGCAGGTGTAACTGGTTCTGATATTCATAACCTTGCAGTTAAGGTAATCTCTGAGGCTGGCTATGGTGAGTACTTTGGCCACGGCCTTGGCCACGGTGTTGGCGTTGAGATTCATGAGCGCCCATTCTTCAACCCTCGCTGGAACAAGGTTATTGCAGCAGGTTCAGTTGTTACCGATGAGCCTGGCATTTACCTGCCTGGTAAGTTTGGTATTCGCCTTGAGGACTTTGGCGTTGTTACTGAGGACGGCTACGATGTCTTTACTCAGTCCACACACGACCTTGTGTCTGTTGGCTGCTAACTAGACGCGATATACAGAATTCTTACGGCCAGAAGCTTTAGGTTTCTGGCCGTATTTTTTACCGTATCTCCTAAGGCGAGAAAACCTTCTCGCCTAAAAATTAGCTTATAAAACCTAAAAATTTAAAAAGAGTTAGGTTAGTGGAGGTATGTTTTAGACTTATGTAATAAAATCAGAAAAGTAAATGTTATTTTCATTGTTATGTTTACAGTTTCATTTGTTTTATTAGGTAGAAAAGAAGGAGGTAGAAGTGGTTAGTATCGTTCTAGCCAGCCATGGCAAATTTGCCGAGGGCATCAAAGATTCTGGCGGCATGATTTTTGGACCACAGGAAGGCGTTGTAGCTGTAACGCTTACTCCTGATATGGGCCCAGATGACCTGCATCAGAAGATTCTCGACGCAATTGCCACGCTTGAAGATCAAGAGCATGTCTTGTTCTTGGTTGACCTATGGGGTGGCACCCCCTTTAACCAGATTTCTCGCGTTCTTGAGGAAGAGGGTAAAGAGGATTGGGTTGCTGTTACTGGCCTTAACCTCCCAATGCTTATTGCAGCTTATGGCTCTCGTCTTGGCGTAGATACTGCGGCTGAGGTAGCAAAAGAGATTTACTCTGAAGCTCGTATGGGCGTAAAGATTAAGCCAGAAGAGCTTGAGCCACAAGAGGCAACACCTACTGATGTTCCTGCTGCTCCAGCAGCACCTCAGGGTGCAATTCCTGCGGGTACTGTTATTGGTGATGGCAAGCTTAAGATTGTTCTTGCTCGTATTGATACCCGTCTTCTGCATGGTCAGGTTGCAACTACGTGGACAAAGATGACCAAGCCAGATCGCATTATTGTCTGCTCTGACGGTGTTGCTCAAGATGAGCTCCGCAAGACCATGATTATTCAGGCAGCTCCTCCAGGAGTACATGTCCACGTTGTTCCTATTAAGAAGATTATTGAGATTGCTCACGACACTCGTTTTGGCAATACCAAGGCAATGCTTCTGTTTGAGACTCCTCAAGATATGCTTCGTGCTATTGAGGGTGGCGTAGAAATCAAGGAAGCAAACCTTGGTTCTATGGCTCATTCTGTTGGCAAAGTTGTTGTTACCAACGCAGTTGCTATGGATGAGGACGATGTAAAGACTCTTGAAGCTATCCGCGAGTGCGGTACAACGTTTGATGTTCGTAAGGTTCCTGCAGACAGCGCAGAGAACTTTGAGGCAATGCTTAAAAAAGCTAAGTCTGAGCTTGGCGCCCGTAAGTAACTAGAAGGAGGTAGAAATGACACCTATCACAATACTGCTTGTCGTAATTGTTGCTCTTCTCGCTGGCATGGAAGGTATTCTTGACCAGTGGGAGTTCCACCAGCCCCTGGTTGCTTGCTCACTGATTGGCCTTGTGACTGGTCACCCTGCTGAGGGAATTATCCTCGGCGGTTCTCTTCAGATGATTGCTCTTGGTTGGGCAAACATCGGAGCTGCAGTTGCACCAGACGCAGCTTTGGCATCTGTCGCATCTGCAATCATTATGGTTTTGGCACTTAACGGCGGAGACACTGACACCACCGCTGCTATTAACACCTCTATTGCACTTGCAATTCCTTTGTCCGTAGCAGGCCTGTTCCTCACCATGATTGCTCGTACTATTGCAACTGGTATTGTCCACGCAATGGACGCAGCTGCCGAGAAGGGCGATTTTGCTGCAATCGAGCGTTGGCACATTGTAGCTATCCTCATGCAGGGCGCACGTATTGCTGTTCCTGCAGCTGCTCTTTGCTTCATTGACCCAGCTATTGTCACTGATGCTCTAAACGCAATGCCTAAGTGGCTCACTGGCGGTATGGCAGTTGGCGGCGGCATGGTTGCTGCTGTTGGTTACGCAATGGTCATTAACATGATGGCTACTCGTGAGGTTTGGCCGTTCTTTGCTCTTGGCTTTGTCTTTGCTGCTATTAACCAGCTCACTCTTATTGCTCTTGGTGTTATTGGTGTTTGCCTTGCTATTCTCTACATTGGTCTTAAAGACCTTGCTAAGCAGGGTGGCGGCGCAGGTGGCGGATCTGGTGATCCGCTCGGCGACATCATTGACAACTACTAATTCTGAAGGAGCGTGAAACTAATGGAGAATAAGATTCAGCTTTCTAAGAAAGACCGCATGTCTGTTGCTCTTCGTCATCAGTTCCTTCAGGGTTCTTGGAACTACGAGCGTATGCAGAACGGTGGTTGGGCATTCTCAATGATTCCAGCCATCAAAAAGCTTTATCCAAACAAAGAAGATCAGGTAGCAGCTCTTAAGCGCCACCTTGAGTTCTACAACACTCACCCTTATGTTTCTGCACCAGTCATGGGCGTTACCCTTGCACTGGAAGAGGGACGTGCTAACGGTGAGCCTATTGACGATGTTGCAATTCAGGGCGTTAAGGTAGGCATGATGGGCCCTCTGGCCGGTGTTGGTGACCCAGTCTTCTGGTTTACTGTCCGTCCAATTCTTGGAGCACTCGGCGCATCTATTGCCGCTGGTGGTTCTGCACTTGGCCCTATTCTCTTCTTTGTTCTGTGGAACGTCATCCGCCTTTCCTTCCTGTGGTACACCCAGGAGTTTGGCTACAAGGCAGGTGCCTCAATCTCTTCCGATCTTTCTGGCGGCATGCTGGGCAAGATTACCGAGGGTGCTTCTATTCTTGGTATGTTTATCATTGGCGCCCTGGTACAGCGCTGGGTTTCAATTTCATTTACCCCAGTTGTTTCTACCATTCCTCAGCAGGCAGGTGCCTACATTGATTGGACAAGCATTCCTTCAGGAGTAGAGGGAATGCACCAGGCATTAAAGCTTTACGCTGCACTTGGACCAAACGGTCTTGATCCAGTGAAGGTAACCACACTTCAGTCCAACCTTGATTCCCTTGTTCCTGGACTGGCAGCTGTTGGTCTGACACTGCTCTGCTGCTCACTGCTTAAGAAGAAGGTCTCTCCAATTGCTATCATCCTGGCTCTCTTTGCCGTTGGTATTATTGGTCGACTCCTTGGCTTTATGTAATGAGTAAGCGTACGCTCTAGTACTTAAAGTCGCACGAATATGGGTCGCGCTCTATAATGGGTGCGACCCATTTTTTGAAAGGATTGTATGGCTCAGTCTCAAAACAGTACGGTTGACTTCACCGCAAAGGCAACGTCATTTCATGGGCTAGCTACGTATGGCGATATCCTTATTGGCAACAAGGCCTTTGAGTTCTACAACCAAAAAAATCCCGAAGATTACATTCAGATTCCCTGGGATCAGATAGATCATGTGGCTGCCTCAGTTATGGGACGCACCAAAAGCATTTCTCGCTTTGCCATTTTTACTAAAAGCAATGGTAATTATTCGTTTTCTACGCGAGACAACAAGGCAACACTGAGGGCAATTCGCGCCTATATAGGGGAGGAGAAACTCGTGCGTTCTCCAAACTTCTGGTTTGTTTTTAAGCACGGACTTATGGCAATTCCACAGCTTCCTCGCCTTATTAAAGAGAGTTTTATTAAAAAGAAGTAAGCAAATTTTGCATTTTCACAAGAGCCGCCAGCACGGAAGGCGTGAAACTGATAAAATCCAACATGCATATACGTGTCGCGGGTAGTTTGAAAATTCACGTTCTTCTCGCGACTTTACCGAGTGAAAAGAGTTAGACGTGGCAACTATCAGCACCGCAGATTTTAAGAACGGCCTTGGCCTTAAGATTAACGATAAGTACTACACCATCGTTGAGTTCCAGCACGTAAAGCCAGGTAAGGGCGGCGCTTTTGTCCGCTATAAGATTCGTGACCTTCGCTCTGGCCGTGTTATCGATCAGACCTGCAACGCTGGCACCAAGTTTGAGAACGTTCTTCTGCTCACCAAAGAGATGCAGTACCTCTACAACGACGGTGAGTCCTTCTACTTCATGGACAATGAGACATACGATCAGGTAGCTGTTCCTGCTGATTTCATTGGCGAGAAGAGCGTCTGGTTCAAGGAGAACGATAACGCACAGCTTCTCTATGCAGACACTGAGCTTCTTGGCGTTGAGCCTCCAATGTTTATTGAGGCAGAGATCACTGAGACCGATCCAGGTTTCAAGGGTGACACCGTTCAGGGTGGTACTAAGCCAGCAACTATTGAGACCGGTGCAACTCTTCAGGTCCCAATGTATCTGAACCAGGGTGAGCGCATTAAGGTTGACACCCGCGACGGCAAGTTTGTTTCTCGCGTTTAATGCATTCTCTTTGGGTGCATTGGCATCCAACAGTATTGAGTAATTATTTCAAAGACAGTTTGTCTTTTTAGGGGGTAGACATGGCTGAAACAGAGCTTCGTATAGCAGGCATCGGCATCTCAAAAGATGTAATTTCAACGGTTGTCTCCGGCGCAGCTGGAAGTGTTGAAGGTGTTGCCTCCGTAGGCGGAAACGATACCCTGGCATCCAACCTTATTAACGTTTTTACCAGCAGAAGTCTTGCACCAGAGAAGGCTGTTGAGGCAGGCGTAGAGAACGGTCAACTTCATCTTGGAGTTCACCTTACCGTTTTCTATGGCTATCCTTTCACAAAGCTTGCTTCTGAGGTAAGACTTGCTGTTGCAACTGCCGTAAATGAGCAGATTGGCGTCAGTATTGCTTCCGTTGATGTTTACATTGACAGCCTTGTTTTTCCTAAGGAGTAGGCTTGAGCGTTAAGTTTTTTGGACGTACCCGCGCCCGTAGCCAAGCACTACAGCTTTTGTTCCAGGCTGAAGCCACTAATCGCAGCGTTCTTGAGGTCCTCGACGGAGACTATACACTCTCCGAGGGACCTCTTGACGAGTATGCGCAGTCACTGGCAGTTGGAGCAGATGGCATCAGAGATGATCTTGATGACATCATTGCTGCTTACTCAAAAGACTGGGCAATTGATCGCATGCCTTCTGTTGACCGCAATCTTCTAAGAATTTCTCTCTACGAGATTCTGGAGGTTCCAGAGGTTGACGTTGCTGTTGCTATTAACGAGGTAGTTGACCTTGCTCGCGCCTATTGCGGTGACGATTCTCCTCGTTTTATTAACGGTGTTCTCGGCCGTATTGTTGACGATGTTGAGGCTGGAGAAGACATTTATTCTCTGTGCCATAAGCAGTCTGCTGAACAGGACAATTCTGAAGAAGAGCCAGTAAGCTCTGTGGAAGATGCAGAGTAGCCATGGCAAAAATCGATACGTCTGAATATCAGAGCTTTGACCAGATAACCGCAAGGCTTGACTCGATTGTTGATCAAGTTCGCGATAAGAACGTCTCGCTGGAGCATTCTCTTGACCTCTTTGATGAGGCAATTGCTCTAGGTTCCAAGGCTGTCAACATGGTTGACACCACAGAGTTTACGCCGGAAGAGGAAGAACGTCTGGTTCAGGCTCAGGCAACGGGGAATACAACTGACGCAACTGGTGCAGCAGCTACCACTGGTGAGCAGGCTTCTTTTGAGCAGGTTGAGGTTTCAGCTGCAGATGAAACGTCATCTGATGACGCGGTTTCAGAAAGCGATGAGCACTAGTGGCTCAACGCATTTCTCGCCAAAGGCTCGATAAAGAGCTGGTTAGGCAAGGATTTTTCAAGGACACTCAAGTTGCATTACGTGCAATTCTTGCGGGTGATGTTTCTACGCGCGACAGAAGATTAACTTCAGCAGGAGAGCTTGTTCCTGAGGGATTATTTCTGCACGTAAAAGGCGCTATTCCGTATGTGAGTCGAGGCGGACTTAAGCTTGAGCGCGCCTTTGAAGTTTTTGATTTTACGGTTCAACAGAAAAAATGTTTAGATATTGGCTGTTCAACTGGTGGTTTTACCGATTGCCTGCTTCAACATGGAGCTGCTTCGGTTACCTCGGTTGATGTTGGCTATGCGCAGTTTGATTGGTCGCTCAGAAACGACAGCAGGGTTGAACTGCTCGAACGTACAAATATTACGTCCCTGCCAGAAATGGGCTACTCGCATGTTTTTGATGTTGCTGTGTGTGACGTATCGTTTACGTCAATCTTGTCAATTCTTCCTTCTGTTTTAGATGTTCTGGCTCCTGAAGGAGTTTTTGTTACGCTGGTTAAACCGCAGTTTGAAGCTAAGAGGGAAGAAGTGGGCGAGGGAGGTATTGTGACTGATGCCTCCGTGCGTCTGCAAACGCTGCAAAAGGTTTCCGATGCGTTTAAGGAAGCTCATATGGGTCCTTTGGGTGCGTGTGAAAGTCCTATTCACGGCGCTAAGGGTAACGTGGAATATTTACTGTTTGGGCAGATTGGAGCAGGTTCGCATGATTTGGATCTTGCTTCAGTGGTATCGAGTCATTCTGTAGAAATAGTGAAATAGAACGAATGTTCTATTTTGTAGTGTTGTTTGTAGTTTTTTAGGTATACTAAGTACATCGAATCAGACGTGTTAACTGTTTCAGTTGTGCAATCAAGCAAAATCGGGAGAGTGGTTTGCGTGAAGGTACTTCTTGTTCCAAATTATTCAAGAGAAGTTGCTGTTTCTGGTGCACGTGAACTTGAAGAATGGCTCTTTGAACAGGGCTGTGATGTCCAGTGGGCACACGATAAAAAGCTATTCCCAGATAAAGTTATAGACTGTTCTGATTGTCAGCTTGTTATTTCTCTTGGTGGAGATGGAACGCTTCTGAGGGCCGCCAAAATTGTTGAGTATTCTGAAATTCCAATTTTGGGCATCTCTTATGGACACCTTGGCTTTTTAACTAGTGCAACTCCTCATCAAATGATTGAGATGGTAGCTGATGCTCTTGCTGGAGAGCTCCACGTATCTAGAAGAGCAACACTTGCAATAGAAACAGAATATGAGCTTCCATCTGGAGAAACTTACGTCGAGAAGACCTTCTCGCTCAATGATTTTGCAGTTTCCAGAGGTGGAGCAGGCGATATGGTTGAGTTTACGGTTTCTGTATCAGGCAACCATATTGATAAGCTTCGCGGTGATGGTTTTGTTGTTAGTACGGCAACTGGATCCACCGGCTACGCACTAGCCGCTGGTGGTCCCATTGTTACCCCAGAGTTCTCGGGAATGGTTTGCGTGCCAATCGCACCACATACTATTTTGGCTCGTGCATTCCTTACCTCTCCTTCTGATGTGGTTGAAATTACCATGTCAAAAGATAGACCAGCAACATGTCACTTCTTCTCTGATGGGCAAAACATTAAACATCCAGAGGAGGGTGTGGCTACCAAAGCTCGTATTAGCCGTGGGCCAGGAGATATCATTCTGCTTGATAGAAGCGCTGATAGTTTCTATCGTTCAGTTTCTCGCGTATTTTACGGTAAAACTGGTCAGTAAGCAGGTCGTATATGCTTGATGAACTTCGTGTGCAAAATGTCGCACTTATTGAAGACGCTTCTCTTGCTCCCGCCTCAGGTTTAACTGTTTTAACAGGAGAGACAGGTGCTGGTAAAACCGCTCTTTTATCTTCCATAAAGCTCTTAGTAGGAGAGCGCGCTGATGCTTCTGCAGTAAGAGAAGGAACAGACGCTCTTAGGGTTGAGGCACGCTTTTTTACCTCGCCAGAAGATCAAGAGGGCATTGTAGTCTCTAGAAAAGTCTCTGCTGATGGCAGAGGCAGAGTAGAGATTGATGGCCACATGGCATCAGTTAAAGAGCTGGCCGGAGGCATTGGAACATCAATTGATCTGTGTGGTCAACATGAACATCAAAGGCTGCTTGACGTAAAGAACCATGTCAGTATGCTGGATGCATGGATTGGATCAGATATTCAATCTTGCCAGACAGAGTATGTAGACGCTCTGCATGCTTACCATGCTGCAGTCGCTGAACTTCAACGAGTTATTGAAGTAAGCCAGTCTAGCAATGCAAAGATTGATGAAGCGGCATTTCTTGTTCAAAGAATTGATGAGGTCTCTCCTAAAGAAGGAGAGCTAGAAGACCTAGAAGAGCAACTTCCTCGGTTTGAACACGCAGAGGCTCTCCTTCAAGCTGCAGGAGGAACACACGAGTTACTCTCAGGAGATGAGGGTGTCATTGATTCTCTCTCTGATGCAGTTCAGATGCTTCAGAGTGCTGCAACATTTGATGCTACGCTAGGTAACTATGCAGAGTCTCTTTCAAGCGCACTTATAGAGATTGAGGATGTTTCTTCAGAGCTTAGAAGCTATGTTGGATCTCTTGATTTTGACGAAGAAGCACTTGAAGAGATGCAAAGTCGTATGGCTCGTCTTCAGGGCCTTATGAGAACGTATGGTCCTGGCATGAAAGATGTATTTAAGAAATACCAGGCAGCTCAAAATCTTCTTGAAGTTACAAGAGACACAGAAAAGCTTGTCCGTGAGGCACAGGCAGAAGTAGATAAAGCAAAAGAAACTCTTACCGTAAAGGCTCAGGCACTTAAAAAGGTTCGTGTTGCTGCAGCTCCAAAACTTTGTGATGCTGTTACTAAGCAAATGAGTCATCTGCAGATGGGTTCAGCTCAGATTGAATTGAACTTTGAAGATCTTCCTTTTGAGCAGTGGAATAAAGTTGGCTCTACAAAGATTGAGCTTATGTATAAGCCTTCAGCTCAGATGACTGCTCGTCCGCTTAGAAAGATTGCCTCTGGTGGTGAGGTTTCTCGCGTCATGCTTGCATGCAAAGTGGTTCTAGGAGAGTCTGACGTCTGCGATACGCTTGTATTTGATGAGGTTGACGCTGGCGTTGGTGGAGCTACTGCCGTTGCTCTTGCAGAGGTTTTAGCGCAGCTTGCTAAAACACATCAGGTGATTGTGGTGACTCACTTGCCACAGGTTGCTGTTATGGCCTCTAAACAGTATGTAGTCTCAAAGACAGAAGAACATAACGCGCTCCCTATAACTTCTCTTACAGAGGTTTCTGGTACTCAGAGAGAAGAAGAGATTGCACGCATGCTTTCAGGCTCTATAACTGAGGCTTCTTTGGCTCACGCGCATGAGCTGCTGTCAGAAGTCCGCTAGATTTTTCAGAACTATATGGACATAACAATGTATTTGTTTGGAGATTAAATTTCTCGGCACTATGGGCCTTAAAGCGGAATAATATAAAGACCCGTAGAAATGTAATTGGCTAATCTTACCTACGGGAGTAATCCATGACCAAGCACATATTTGTAACAGGTGGCGTTGTTTCCTCTCTTGGAAAAGGAATCACTGCTGCATCTCTCGGCCGACTTCTTAAGGCTCGTGGCTATAAGGTCATGATGCAAAAAGCTGACCCATATCTCAATGTTGACCCAGGCACTATGAGTCCTTTCCAGCATGGTGAGGTTTTTGTCACTGAGGACGGTAAAGAGACTGACCTTGACCTTGGTCATTATGAGCGCTTTATTGACGAGAATCTTACCAGGGAGTCTAACTTCACCACTGGCCTCATTTATCAGTCTTTGATTCAGCGAGAGCGCGCTGGAGACTTCCTTGGTGGAACAGTTCAGGTAATTCCTCATGTAACTGATGCAATTAAGGCTCGTTTTGCTCGCATTGAAGAGGTTACTAATGCTGATGTAGTCATCACAGAGCTTGGTGGCACTATTGGTGATATTGAGTCTCAGCCTTTTGTTGAGGCAATTCGCCAGTTTAGAAAAGAGCGTGGCGCAAGCAACGTTGCTATTATTCACGTGAGCCTTGTTCCTTATATTGCTGCTGCTCATGAAGTCAAGACTAAGCCTACGCAGCACTCCGTAAAAGAGCTTCGTTCTCTTGGTATTCAGCCAGACTTTATCGTGTGCCGTTCTAGCCATTCTGTGGATGACTCTATTCGCGAGAAAATCGCTAATTTCTGCGATGTTGATGCAGATTGCGTTTTTGAAAACAACGATTTGCCTTCAATCTACGACGTTCCAGCGCACCTGGCAGCACAGGGGTTTGACAAGAAGGTACTTGAGCGTCTTGGTCTTGAAGTCCGTCCAAGTGATCTTGGCAGCTGGGAAGCATTTACTACCGCTATGCATAAGGCAAATGCGCTTGAAGACGCAACAAGAATTTATGTTGTTGGCAAGTATACGCAGCTGCCTGATGCCTACCTTTCTGTTATTGAGGCACTTCACCACTCTGGTATTTTCTATGGCAGGCACGTTGATATCCGCCTGGTAAACGGTGAAGAGCTGACAGAAGAAGACGTAGAGCAGGAGCTTGCTGGTGCAGATGGCATTTTGGTTCCTGGCGGCTTTGGTCTTCGCGGCGTAGAGGGCAAGATGGTTGCTATTCGTCGTGCTCGTGAGCTCAAGATTCCTTACCTTGGTGTTTGCCTTGGTATGCAGATGGCTGTTACTGAGTTTGCTCGTGACGTCTGCGGCATGGAGGGTGCAAATTCAGCAGAGTTTGGTCCAGATACTCCATACCCTGTCATCGATCTTATGCCTGATCAGGAGGATATTACTGACAAGGGCGGTACCATGCGCCTTGGTTCTTATCCTTGCAAGGTTGTCGAGGGAACTCTTGCACACGAGGCATATGGCAACAACTTGGTTTACGAGCGTCATCGTCACCGCTATGAGGTAAGCAACGTATTCCGTAATCAACTTGTTGAGGCTGGTCTGGTAGTTTCTGGTGTTTCTCCAGACGATCGCCTTGTAGAGATGATTGAGCTTCCAGAGTCTGTTCACCCTTGGTTTGTTGCAAGCCAGGCACATCCAGAGTTCAAGAGCCGTCCAACTCATCCTGCGCCTTTGTTCCGTGAGTTTGCACGTGCAGCAATCGCTCATCATGAGGGTGTTGACCGTTATGATGTAAACCAGTCTCTCTAAGCAGAATTTTTACTAGGGAAGAATACTTATGGACCTCGCTCAGGCGCGTACAGAATTTTTAGCGTACGTTGCTGTTGAGCGAGGTCTTTCTGTAAATACGCTTGATGCCTATACCAGAGATTTAGAGGGTTATTTGCTTTGGCTGAATGGCAAAAAAATTACTTTGCCCAACCAAGTGACTCGCTCAGATGTTGAAGAGTACATAGGCTCTCTTAGAGATTTAGGTATGGCTCCAGCTTCGGTTGAGCGCCACACTGCGGCACTTAGAAACTTTCACAAGTTTATGGCTGTTGAGCAAATTTGTGAGTCATCTCCAGCAGAAGATTTACCTACCGCAGCAAGAATTCAAAGGCTTCCTGATGTTATTTCTCAAGAGAATGCAGAAGAGCTGCTTGATCAGCCGTTCCCTAATTCGCCTCTAGGTATTCGCGATAGAGCCATACTTGAGTTGCTGTATGGATGCGGTCTTCGTGTGTCTGAGCTTTGCGATCTTGAGGTTCGGGGTGTCCTTCTAGAAGATGAACTCTTGCGTGTTTTTGGTAAGGGTTCCAAAGAGCGCGTAGTCCCTGTGTTGGGCTCTGCGTATCGTGCGCTTAAAGCATATCTTTATGAGGCTCGCTCGCTTTTGCTTAAGCATGGTCAAGTATCCGAGGTGTTTGTAAACGCCAGAGGTGGACGCATTTCTCGCCAGTCGGTACATAAACTGGTGGCAAATTACGGCAGGGTAGTGGGGATTGAAGGTTTGCATCCTCACACACTGCGCCACAGTTTTGCCACACACCTTCTAGAGGGTGGCGCTGATCTTCGCTCGGTGCAGGAGCTTTTGGGACACGTTGATATTTCAACCACGCAGCTCTATACGCACGTAGATAGGTCGCACATTAGAGACGTATACCTTGAGGCTCACCCAAGAGCCCACGTTCACGCGGACAAATAATCGCGCTTGACGCAAGTGCTGGACAAGTGTGGGACAAGCGTGGGACAGGTGTGGGGCAAAGTGGTGACTGCGTAAAAGCAAGGTGGGTGTTTTGTTTGAGCAACGTGTGATTTTCGCCACGAGTTCACCACAATTTCCCCAAAAATTTTCACTTCATAAAAAATTTAATAAATCGTGTCTAAGACTAAGAAAATCCGTTCTTTTGTAGTTCGGATTTTTTTAAACACTACATATTGTGGTCTTGCTCTATCAATTCACATCTACGTTAAACCCCAGCTAGACCATAAGAAAAATACTTGGTGTTGGAAAGTGTTTTCTAGTGTGTGTAAGTGTCGGAATGAGTTATATTTATTCCACGTTCAATCGACGGACTATGCCCAAGCGTTGCCGCGCACACACAACACAAACACAGCCCGCGCGGCAAGGGGTGCCAACGTGAAAGGGGGAGACATGCTTACTGGTCAGTATCAGCGTTCGCTGGACTCCAAGATTCGCGTGACTCTTCCTGCACCTCAGCGCAAGCAGCTTGGCGATGTTGTCATCTTGCTCCGTCGACAGGACGCGCTTTACGGCTACTCACCTGAGGCGTATGAGGCTTGGATTGCAAGTCTGAACCTCAACCCAAGGAACCGCGACGACGTCACAGCACTTCGCATGCTCAACGCAGCAGCAACAACCGTCGATATTGACTCGGCCGGCCGCGTTGCTCTGGGAAAGATTGACGAGTCCGATCCACAGGCTAGGGAGAAGCTCCAGCTTGACCGCGACGTCACCATTGTCGGTAACGGCGACCACTTTGAGATTTGGAACACCAACAAGTGGAACAGCCTCTTCTCGGCAGATGACCGCGTTGCAACGCTCGAGGACCTCATCTTTGGCGCCTAGTGAGGCGAGAAGATCGTGAAGGTAGAAGACGGTAACTTGAAAGTCGAATATCGGCACCAACCAGTAATGCTTGCAGAAGTGCTGCGCGAGCTGGACCCCAAGCCAGATGAAGTTGTTTGCGACTGCACCTTGGGAGGAGCGGGTCACACCGTAGAGATGGCAAAGCTGATTGCTCCAGACGGTCTTTCCATTGGAATTGACCAGGATGCAATGGCTCATCAAGCAGCAGCTGCTCGCCTGAAGCAAGAAGTACCAAATGCGGAGTTTTTACCGCTTAAGGGAAACTTTGGCGACCTCGATGAACTTCTCGTATCTGCAGAAGTCCCCGGAGTTGACTGTTTCCTCTTTGACATTGGTGTTTCTTCTCCTCAGCTTGATATCCCAGAGCGAGGCTTTTCGTACCACGAAGATGCCCCGTTGGATATGCGAATGGACCCGGGTAAACAAACTCCAACTGCACAAGAGGTCATCAACACCTACAACGAAGCCGACCTCGCCCGAATCCTTCGAATTTACGGAGACGAGAAATTTGCCTCACGCATTGCACGACGCATCGTACAAACGCGAGAAAAGCGTCCCATCCAAACGACGCTTGAGCTTGTTGAGGTAATCAAGGCGGCAATTCCCGCAGCAGCGCGTCGTCACGGCGGACATCCTGCCAGAAAGACGTTCCAAGCACTTCGTATTGAAGTGAACCACGAACTTGAGGTTTTGGAGCGCGGACTTCGTTCTGCAATTGCCTGGACCAATCCAGGAGGCAGGATTTGCGTTATCTCGTACCACTCGCTTGAAGATCGCATTGTCAAGCACGTGTTCTCCGAGCTCAGTCAAGGTTGTATCTGCCCGCCAGACCTTCCGGTTTGTATGTGCGGTCAAGTGCCGATAGTTGACGTGATTACGCGCAAGCCTCTTGTGGCTACTCCAGAAGAGATAGAGCGCAACCCAAGGGCAAGAAGTGCCCTGATGAGGGTAGCGGTTAAACGCGACCCAGAGAAATGAAGTACCCCATAGCACTTGTTGCTTGTTGTTAAGAAGTTTTTGAAGGGATTGAAGTTTAATGGCACGTTACGGATCAGAAGCTGTAGCACGCACAACTCAGTTTGAGCATGAGTACGCTCCTGAACAGAGCACTCGCACATCTTTTGAGGTTGTCCCTGGTGGCGGCCTTGATGCTGATGCTCGCCGTGGCGTAAGCAGCCAGTTCATCCAGCGTGTCAAGCTTATTGCTGTTGCTGCAGCACTCTTCCTGACACTTGGTGTTGTCCGTATTGGTATCTCTACCGCTACGGTTTCAACTCTTCAGGCTAATAACGTCATCAGAAATGAAATGCGCGCAACAACCGCAACTAACGATTCCCTGCGCGTTTCTCGCTCCCTGCTTGCAAGCACAACACGCATTGAGCGCATTGCTACTCAGAATTACGGTATGACTCTTGAGACAAATCGCCCCGTTGTAGATGTAAGCAACAACGCTTAGGCGTAAAATATACGTTGTGAGTACGCAGAATCGACATACTCGCGCATCGCGCAGAAAAACTCCTGAGGCCTCGTACGACGAGGCCTCTCGTGTGCATTTTCGTGGTCATCGTGGTAGCAACGGTGGCTCGGATGGTGTTGGCCCTGAAGGTAGACTCCGTCGCGTAGCAGCTGCTATGGCCATTATGGTGGCAATTGTTGTTCTTAGGCTTGCTTGGCTGCAAATCTTTACGGCAGCAGATCTTGCAAAGGGCGCCGAGAATAACCGCACCAACGATATTGTCTTGCACGCTCGTCGCGGCACCATTTACGACCGCAACGGCAATGTCTTAGCCATGAGCGTTGACTGCAAAGACATCTATGCCAATCCTTCAGAGATTAAAGACGCAAGCTCCGTAGCTCAGGTTTTTGCCTCGCTCTTAGGCGGAAGCCCTTCAGACTACCTTGGAGACCTGCAGCAAGACACCACCTTTGTCTACGTGCGTCGTCGTGTTGACACTGATACTGCTTCTAAGATTGAAAAAGCACTTGACGAGAAAAACCTCAAGGGCGTCTATTTTGTTAATAATACCAAGCGTGTCTATCCCTATGGCAACGTTGGCGTTCAGATTCTGGGCTTTGTAAACGCAGACAACGAGGGCGCTTCTGGCCTTGAGTATTACTACAACGATATCCTTGCAGGTACTAATGGCCACATGATTGTTGAGACCGGCGCTGGTGGTACGCCAATTGCTGGCGGTACTTCAAATATTACTGAGGCACAAAATGGACAGGACATTGTTCTTTCCATTGACATTGAGCTGCAGAAGAAGGCGGAAGAGCAGCTTACTGCCGCAGTCAAAGACTATGAAACTCAGCAGGGTGGCTCAATCATGGCTATGAATCCTCGTACCGGAGAAATCTATGCCGCTGCTTCGTACCCTCTGCCAGATTTTAAGAGCGATAATGGCGTTGACTACGAATCCCTCAACCTCAAGCTCGTCTCAAGTATCTATGAGCCTGGCTCGGTATTTAAGGTAATTACCACCTCAATTGGTATAGACAACAACCTCTTTGGTCCAGATTCAACCTTCAACATTCCAACTGAGCTCAAGGTTGGAGATAACAAGGTTACCGACGATGACTGGCGTACCAGCGCCATGGACATGAGCGTAAGAGAGATGCTCAGACGTTCCTCAAACGTTGGTATGGCCTACCTTGAGACGCAGCTCATAGGTGATGAGCGCTTTGCAGCAGGAATTGATAAGTTTGGTATAGGTCACACCACAGGCATTGACTTCCCTGGTGAGGCCACAGGAATTGTCCGCTCTCTGGACGAATATGAAGGCCCAACAGGCGGAAACATGGCGTTTGGTCAGGGTCTTGCAATCCCATTTATCCAGGTCATTCGCGCATATACCGCTGTTGCTAATAAGGGAACTATGGTGACTCCGCACTTTATGGTTTCTAAGGGCGGTCAAGAGGTTACCTGGCCTACTAAAGACGTTATTTCCGCTTCCACAGCTTCGACCGAGCTTGACATGATGACCACCGTTGTCAAAGAGGGTACCGGTGTTCGTGCAGGTATCTATGGCTATACTGTTGCTGGTAAAACAGGTACGGGCCAGCAGGTTGTGGAAGAAACCGGCTCGTATGGCGAGAATTCCGGTTTTGTTGATTCCTTCTGCGGTATCGTGAATCCATCAGAATCTGATTTGATGGTTTACGTTGGACTTAACGATACCCACCAGCTTGCATCGCAGTCTGCCGCTGTGGTCTTCTCGCAATTTGCAAAAGACGCAGCTACACGCCTTAATATTCAACCAACCAATAACTAGGAGAGCTCATGGTTAAGCTTTCGGTTGAACAGATAGTCGCAGCTACAAATGCACGACTGCTCCACCGCGGAACCCGCGAGGTTGCGGGCGCGGCCGTCATCGACTCTCGCGAGGTCCAGGAAGGCTCGCTCTTTGTGGCCTTCGCTGGCGAGAAGGTCAATGGAAACTCCTATCTCTTATCTGCTGCCCAGGCGGGCGCTGCTGTTGTTGTGGCATCTGAGCCTGTAGCAGACAATCTGCTCGACAACCTGGCCGCCACAGGAGTCAGCGTTCTTGAAGCCGCTGACGATGACTGTGAGGCGTTTCTGCTGGCTCTTGCCGCTGCTTGGCGAGAAGCCCATCCAAATTGGCTGGTTGTAGGTGTAACCGGATCAGTTGGTAAAACTACTACCAAAGAAATGCTTCGTCGTGGCATCGGCGCTACCCGCCGTGTGCATGCTACCGCCGGTAACCACAACAACCTTATTGGCCTGCCACTTACGGTACTTTCTACTCCAGAGGATACCGAGGTGCTTGTGCTTGAGCTGGGCATGAATCACGCCGGCGAGATTACCAGGCTCACCTCGGTTGCTCGTCCAACAGTGGCAGTCATTACCAACGTTGGTACCAGCCACATTGGTCTTCTCGGCAGCAGAGAAAACATTGCGCGCGCTAAGGCAGAGATTGTCTCGGGCATGCGCGCATTTGGCTCAATTGAACCTACGCTTATTCAGGCTTCGGCGGGGGACTACACCAAATTCATTGCAGATGAGTTTGCTCGCCCTGCTCATGTTGTTTGCAAGACAGTGGGCGCCACAGAAGCTGACGTCATGAGCGCACAGCAGGTCACTCTTGACGAGGAGGGCCTTCCAACTGCCACTATTGTTGCTGCATCCGGCTGGTCACGTACGGTAACCCTTGAGGTCCCTGGCCGCGTTGTTGTCGACGACCTTCTTTTGGCACTTGAGGCTATAGAGACGCTTGGTCTTGACCTTGACGCAGCTGCAGAGGCTATTGAGCAGATGCCTGCCACTCGTATGCGTCTTTCGGTGCTTGACGGAACCTGCGGTGCCAAGATTATTGACGACTCTTACAACGCAAGTCCTAACTCAACAGCTGCAGCGCTTGACGTGTTGATGCAGATGCCAGCGGAAGGCCGCCGTATTGCTCTTATCGGAGAGATCGGTGAGCTTGGTCCAGAGGAGAAGCGCCTCCACGGTTATGTGGGCGCCTATATTGCTGCTAAGAACCCAGACCTCGTTGCCTTTGTAGGCACGGGAGCCGCGCGTGAAATGGTTGAAGCTGCGCGCGTTATGGGATTCTCGGAAGATAAAATTGAACAGTTCGGCGATGTCAACGAAGCACTTACCGTGCTCGGACCAGTACTTGCGCAAGGAGACGTTCTTCTCGCCAAGGCGTCAAGGTCTGCCCAGCTTGATATTTTTGTAAAAGGAGTTACTGAGTAATGTTTTACCAGACTATTTACCCAACATACCAGGTGTTTGTAGCACTTGGTGTCTCCTGCATCATCACGTTGATCTTAATGCCACTCTTTATCAAACTGATGAAGAAAGAGGGAGTGGGCCAGCAGGTTCGTGCTGACGGCCCTCAGCAGCACCTGGTCAAGCAGGGTACTCCTACTATGGGTGGCGTTGTTATGCTGGTAAGCATTGTGCTGACCTGTATTGCACTTGCTCAGTGGAACACCGACCTCATTCTTGCCATGGCTGCTATGCTGCTTACAGGTTCGCTGGGCCTTCTGGACGACATTGAGTCCGTTGCCCACGGTAGAAGCCTTGGTCTTACCGCATCTCAGAAGATGGCTGGACTTATTACCATTTCTGTGGCATTTTGCCTGGCAGCAGTTAACATTTGGGGCATTACGCCCATTATTGCGTTCCCTGGTGGCCTTGATATCAACCTGGGTATCCTTACTACTACCGTCAATTTAGGTGGAAACATTATTTCTATCCCTTGGCTATATCTTTTCTTTGTCTTTTTGCTCATGGCAGGCCTCTCCAACGCTGTTAACCTGACTGACGGCCTTGATGGCCTTGCAGGTGGCTGCGTTATGGTCGTCATGATTTTTATGGCTGCGGTAGCTTTCCGCTATGGCGAGAGTAGCCTTGCTGTTTTTGCCGCATCGATCGCAGGAGCTTGTATTGGTTTTTTGTGGTTTAACAGCTATCCTGCAAGTATTTTTATGGGAGACACCGGCTCTCTTGCCTGGGGCGCTGCCTTTGCAGCTCTAGCTGTCCTTACCAAGACAGAGGTAATTTCCCTGGTCATGGGCGGTCTTTTTATCATTGAGGCGCTGTCCGTTATCATTCAGGTTGTCAGCTACAAGGCAACTAAAAAGCGCGTATTCTTGATGGCTCCACTGCATCATCACTTTGAGAAACTTGGCTGGAACGAGACAAAAGTAGTCTTTAGATTCTGGATTATTTCCGGCGCATTTGCTGCTCTGGGCTTTGCTCTGTACTTCCAGCTTCACTAAAGATATTGCTCTGAGAAAGGACCGTTTGCGTGTCGCTTCTAGAAACACTTGGAAATGTATGTGTTCTTGGTTTTGGTAAGACCGGCGTCTCTGTCTGCACGTATTTGCTGCAGCAGCCAGAGGGTCGTGTGTCTTCCGTAACTCTTGTGGGCGGCGCAGATGCTACTGTTGGCGAGAAGGTCCAAGAGCTTGCAGACTCAGGCGTACAGGTACAATGCGGCTCTGATCAGGTTAAGGGTACCTTTGACCTGACTATTGCATCTCCTGGTATTCCAGACACCTCTGAGCTGTTTTTAAGTGCAAAGGCAGCTTCTAAGCAGATTATGGGCGAGCCAGAGTTTGCCTATCAAGAGAGCCCTTCACAGTGGATTGGTATTACTGGCACAAACGGTAAAACTACTACCACAAGCTTGACCACGTCAATCCTGCAGTATGCAGGTCTTGATGCAAGCGCTGTTGGCAATATTGGTCTTACTATTACTGACCAACTTGCAGAGAGAAAGCCTAAGAGCTGGTTTGTAGCAGAGCTTTCAAGCTTCCAGCTTGCTACTACTCAAAAATTGCATCCTCACGTTGCGATGCTTTTAAACATTACGCCGGATCACCTTGAGTGGCATGGTTCACTCGAGGCGTATGCAGCAGCTAAAGAGAAGATTTTTGCCAACCTTGATGCAAATGACCTGGCAATTGTCTCTGACTTGGATGAGTTCTGCCAAGACGTGTCTTCTCGCCTTGAGGCTCGCGGCATTGCCGTATGCCATCTTGCTCAGACAGATCCCGGTACGCAAAATGCCGCCTTTGTACGCAATGGAGCGCTGGTGGTCAGGCTATCTGGTAAAGAGATGGAGCTTGTAGCAGCTGATGCACTCCACATTAGGGGAGCGCACAATGCACTCAACGCTCTTGCTGCAGCTGCATGTGGCTTATTCTTGGGACTTGATATTGTTTCTATTAGGCATGCCCTGTTGGACTTTATGCCGCTTGAGCACAGAATTGAGCCAGTTGATACGGTTAATGGTGTTTTGTACGTTAACGATTCCAAAGCAACAAACACTGATTCAGTTGAAAAATCATTAACTTCGTTCCCAGGTAAAGACGTTATTTTGCTACTTGGTGGTCACGATAAGGGCACAGAGCTTGATGAGTTTGCTCAGAAGGTGTCCGCTACCTGTGCATACGCAATCTGCTTTGGAGAGGCAGGTCCTCGCTTTGCAGAGGCGCTTCGCCGCGTTTCTTGCAGCCATGCAGAAGTGGTAGAAGAGTCTCATATGCATGAAGCTTTTGACCGTGCGGTAGAGCTTGCTCGTCCAGGTTCTGTAGTGCTTCTCTCACCAGCATGCTCCTCATTTGACGAGTTCACAGGCATGGCTCAGCGTGGTCGTGTCTTTAAACAGCTCGTGGCAGATCTTGCTCAAAAAGAGAGCGGTCGATAATGGCTACCAGCAGAAACAGAACAGGGGAGCGCGCGCAGCAACCACGTACTTCTCGCCAGAAATCTTCCGAGGGCTCGCAGGCTAAAGGCCGCTTTGGTGCTATTCCAGAGCGTTTTATGCAGCCTCGTCTGGTACTTCTGGTGTCAACGGCTATTCTGGTGTGCTTTGGCCTGGTAATGATTTATTCCGCATCCTCGATTTCTGCAATGACTTCTGAGGATATGGGCTATAACCCCTTTTACTACGTGCAGCGTCAGCTTGGTTTTGCTGCGGCAGGAGTTGCGTTAGCGTTTATTGTTTCTCGCATTGACTACCGCGCAGTAGTAAGAAATCTCCAGGTACCTATCTGGGCTGTGACCATTGGAATGCTGGCAATTATTTTTACTCCTATTGCCGGCGCTGATGCATATGGCGCAACCCGTTGGATTTCAATTGGACCGTTTTCTTTTCAGCCGTCTGAGTTTGCAAAGATTACCATCTTAATTTCTGTCTCGTATTTGGCTCAGCAGTACTTTATTGATCAGACCATAGATCAGATGGAGTTCTTTAAAAAGTTTGCTTTTGCCGCAGTCGTTCCGCTTGCGTTAATTTTGGCTCAGCCAGATAAGGGTTCCACGCTGATTATTGTGGGAACGCTTCTGGTCATTGGCTATCTTTCTGACTTTGATCGAAGAGTTCTGGTAACTATTGCTGTTGTGGGTTTTATTGGCTTTGCCTTCTTATCTCTTAAAGATGATTATTCTCGTGCTCGCGTTGTTACTATGCTCAACCCTTGGGCTGATTATTACGGTGCAGGTTATCAGCTTGCACAGGGCTTTTATGCTTTTGGCTCTGGTGGTATTTTTGGTGTTGGCTTTGGTTTTTCTCGCCAGAAATATTCCTATCTTCCTATGGCTCACAATGACTTTATTTTTGCGGTCATTGGAGAAGAGCTGGGCTTTATTGGCGTTTTAGGTCTTTTGGCTGTATTTGGCGCACTGGTATGGGCAGGCTTTAAGATTGCTCGCTATGCACCAGATTTGACCGGTAGGCTTATTGCTGCAGGTTGTACCTCTATGTTTATCATCCAGGCCTTTGTTAACATTGGTGGTGTTTTGGGCCTTTTGCCTCTTTCTGGTAAGCCTCTGCCGTTTATCTCATACGGCGGTTCAACCATCATGTCTAGTATCTTGATGGTTGGTCTTTTGATGTCTGTTTCAAGGCAGTCAAGGCTTCCAGAGACCGAGTACGATAGACAGCGCGCTTCTTGGAGCATAGCTGAAGAGCAGGATACCTTTGATGCTCCAGGTTTTGCTGGTCTTACCATGGTTGACGGTGGGGTAGGAGTAGGCACGCCACTCCCACGTTCTTCTCGCCCTAAGAGCAGCGCACAAAGCTCCGCGCGCCCATCACGAGGCGTTTTGCGCTCAAGAGATGACGACGCCCCTCAAGGTCGCATTACGACAGATGCCTCCGGAAGGCGCAGAATTGATTTGGGACCTTCTGCATCGGACAGGCTTCGTGGAAACAACAGGGCTCGCCGATAGCTGATTTCTAGGAGATGGATTGCATGGCAGAACAGAAGAAACTCTCTGTTGCAATTGCTGCAGGTGGAACCGCTGGTCACATTAACCCAGCTCTGGCTCTAGCTGAGGAGCTTCGTGAGCGCGGCCACCAGGTTACGTTTTACGGTCAGCCCAATAAGCTTGAAGGTACGCTGGTGCCTGAGGCAGGATTTGAGCTGGTACCTATCCATGTAAATGGCTTTGATCGCAGACGTCCTTGGACGCTCATCAGCGCGGCATACAATCTTGAGCGCGCAAAGATGCAGCTGCACAAGCGCTTCAAAGAGCAGGGTGCTCCTGATGTTGCTATTGGTTTTGGCGCCTATGTTGAGCTGCCTTTGCTTCAGCTTTGTGCAAAGCTGCACATCCCGTATTTGATTCACGAGCAGAACTCGGTAACAGGTCTTGCTAATCGCGTTTCTGCTGGTAAAGCCGCCAAGGTGTGCATTGCGTTCCCAGAGGCTCGCAAGGCTTTTGAGGGCCACGTAAAGGCTCAAGACGCCATTGTGGTAACCGGTAATCCTGTACGTAAGAGTGTTCTTTCTGCTGACAGAGCCGCCTCGAGGCAAGAGCTGGGCATTGCAGACAATCAAACATTGCTGCTTATCTTTGGCGGCAGTCTGGGTGCACGTAGCATCAACGAGACATTTGCTGCACTTAAGCAGGAGCTTCTTTCCCGTCCTAACCTTCGCATCATCCAGTCAACAGGCCAAAAGCTCTACGACGAGGTTGTCTCGCTTATGAAGCTTTCTGACGAGGAGGCTGCTCGCTGGGAGGTTAAGCCCTACATCTCCAATATGGGTGCCACCCTTGCTGCGGCTGACCTGGTGGTTTCTCGCTCCGGAGCATCTTCTGTGGCCGAGATTGCAGCGCTTGAGCTCCCCAGCATTTTGGTGCCGTACCCTCTGGCAACAGCAGATCATCAGACTACTAACGCACACCTGTTGTCGGACGCGGGAGCAGCTATTCTGGTGCCAGATGACCAGGTGGGCACCACGACCTTCTCGACAGCTCTGTTTGAGCTGGTAGATAACGCGGACCAGCGCAAAAAGCTCTCCGAGGCAGCCGCTACACTTGACCAGCGCAGCGCCGCATCTCTTGTGGCTGACGCTGTGGAAAGTGCCGTTTGTGGTGCATAAAACATTCGGTTTTGCGTTAGAGTAAACATGTCTTGGTATGCCCAAGACTCAAACGATAACAATACTTGGAAAGGCTCTCTTATGGCAGATTCCATGGGCGAGAAGACCATCTCGCGTGCACATTTTATTGGAATTGGTGGCGCAGGTATGAGCGGAATCGCTCTTGTTCTGCACGAGCGTGGCTGCACGGTTACCGGCTCCGATCTAAAGAGCTCGCATTATGTTAGAGAGCTTGAAGATGCAGGTATCCAGGTTAGCATCGGCCACACCGCAGCTACCATTGACGCTGTGATGCCTGATGTCATTGTTACCTCTACCGCAATCCCAGAGACAAACCCAGAGGTTATTCGCGCACGTGAGCTTTCCATTCCCATTTGGCCTCGCGCTAAGATGCTCTCGTATTTGTCGCGCGGCCGCAAGACCATTGCTGTTGCGGGCACTCACGGCAAGACCACCACATCTTCTATGGTTGCTACCATGCTGGATAAACTTGGCGCTGATCCATCATTTTTGATTGGTGGCGTTGTTGAGGGCTACGATACCAACGGTAAAAACGGTAACGGCCAGTACTTTGTCTGCGAAGCGGACGAGTCTGACGGTTCGTTTATGTTCCTTAACCCTAACGTGGTTGTTGTCACCAATATTGAGGCGGATCACCTTGACCACTACGGCTCTCTTGAGAATATCGAGAAGACCTTCTGTGAGTTTATGAGCTTGCTTGATAAGGAAGAAACTGTTGTTATCAACGGCGATAATCCTCATTACGTTGAGCTTGCTCGGTCAACTGGTAGGCACGTAGTTACCTACGGCTTTAATTCAAGCTGCGATTTTGTTTGCACACAGGAGGAGAGAAAAGCTGGCATCGAGAATCCTCTTACCATCAAGACTCCATCTGGTCAGACTATCTCTGTGGTACTTCCAGCTAATCCTGGTAAGCACAATGTTGCAAACGCAACCGCTGCAATTGCCGTTGCTGATGCTCTTGGCTTTGATCTTGAGGAGGCCGCAGTAGCGCTTTCGCAGTTCAAGGGCGCACGCCGTCGCTTTACGCACGTAGGCGACATCAACGGTATTACCGTCGTAGACGATTACGGCCACCATCCAACAGAGATTGCAGCAACCATGTCTGCAGCTCTTCCTCTTGGCTTCAAGCGCGTTGTTGTTGTTTTCCAGCCACATCGCTACAGCAGAACGCAGGATTTGGCGGATTCGTTTGCCCATGCATTTGACGGCATTGACGTTTTGCGCGTCATGGATGTCTTCTCAGCAGGTGAGCTGCCTATTCCAGGTGTCTCGGGCAAGACCGTCTCTTCAAGGGTTGAGGTTGCTCATACTGTTCCTGACGTGCGTTATATTCCTTCTCGTCGTGATCTTATCGCAGATCTTCTTGATACGGTTAAACCAGGAGATCTGCTGATTACTCAGGGCGCAGGTGACGTTACTCAGATTGGACCAATGTTTATCCGCGCACTCAAAGAGCGTCTTCAGGACCACTAGGACCTCTGCCGTGAGCTTGTTTAACGCCTATGTAAGCCTTTCTGGGGCCCTTGATGCAACAATCAAGCAAGATGAGCCGATGAGCCACCATACCTCATTTAGGATTGGCGGTAAGGCGTCGCTTTTTGCTGCTGTTCACAGCCATGCGGCACTTGTGCGTGTGCTTGAAGTGCTTGCAGCTAATCGAGTTGATTGGGTGCTTTTGGGCAAGGGTTCAAACATCCTTGTCTCTGATAAGGGCTACAACGGCTGCGTTATTGTGCTCGACGATGAGCTTTCTACCATTTCAGTTGGCGAGAATAACCTCATTACTGCAGGTGCAGGTGCGCTTACGGCGCGCGTATGCAATGAGGCCATGAAAGCAGGCCTTTCTGGCCTTGAGATGTGTGCTGGTATCCCCGGAACTATCGGCGGCGCTCTTTCGATGAACGCAGGTACCAGGCATGATTGGATTGGTAAAGCCGTCCGTGATTGCGTGGTGCTAAAGCCTGGTAAGGGTCTTGTACGTTACGATGCCTCCGAGATTGAATGGGGTTATCGCTACACTACGTTTGCACCAGATGAGATCATTCTTGAGGCAACGTTTGCGCTGACAGCATCTAATCGTCCTAAAGTTGCTCTTGGCATGGATACACTCTTGCAGCGTAGAAGAAATACTCAGCCAACTGGTCAGCTTTGCTGCGGTTCTGTTTTTAAGAATCCAGGTAGTAGGTCTGCTGGTGCACTTATTGAAGAGTGTGGTCTTAAGGGAGCTACTGAGGGCGGCGCACAAATTTCTGATACTCATGCCAACTTTATTGTGAATACCGGTAACGCCACCGCCTCAGATGTCATTGCACTTATGCGCAGAGCACACGATGCGGTCCAAGAAAAGTTTGATATTGATCTTCAGCCAGAGGTTAAACTTCTGGGTTTTGGGGCATAGGGAAGATATGGCAGAAGATACTTCAAAGCAAACAACACGCCGTAAAGGCACAAAGAGGGAGCCTTTATCGTCTGGTGCTGCTCAGACGGCAGGGGCTACTAAGCCTTCTTTTATGAGCAAGGTCTTTAAGCCTAAGCCAAAGGTTGAGGCTACAGCTTCTGATGCCAAGCCTTCTACTAAAAAGATTTCTGCCAAAAAGCCAAATAACGCTACAAAAACTGCAGCTCAAGCTCGTGCTGAGCGTATTAAACACAGCAGAAAGGTATCGTTTAAGGCAGTACGCACGGCCTTTATCGTTTTGCTTAGCCTTGCCCTTCTCGCTGGCATTGCTTTTCTCGTCCTACGTTCTTCCTCAGTCTTTGCTATTACCAACATTCAGGTAGAGCCAACAGAGCACGTCTCAAACGAGCAAATTCAAAAGCTCATTGCAGTAGAAGAGGGAACAACGCTGCTTAATATGGATGAATCCCTTATTACCCAAGAACTACAGAAGGATCCTTGGGTAGCTTCTGCAACGTACGAGAGGCAGTTCCCCAATACGCTACGTATTACCATCACAGAGCGCAAGGTCACAGCCATAGTGGCGCTTTCTTCTGGTCCCGTTGCATGGTACTTGGGCGAGAATAACGTCTGGCTTGAGGCAGATCAGCTCAACGTACCAGAAGGAAAAACTACCGCTACTGTTGCGCTTGAGAAGGCAACCTCAGAAGGTGAGCTGCTTATCACAGATGTTCCTGCAACAGTTTCTCCTGTAGCAGGCACCACAGCAACAGACGCAGAAATTCAAGCGGTTATGCAGTATCAGTCTACGTTCTCGTCAGAGCTTACGTCACAGATTGTGAGTTACTCGGCTAGTAGCGTTGATGCGATTTCTGTCACGCTTACCAATGGTGTACAGGTTGCCCTAGGCTCTCCAACACAGATTGCTGATAAAGAAAAAGTGATTCTGGCAATGCTTAAGCAGTTCCCAGGAGAGCTTACGTACTTGAACGTAAGAACACCTGCAAGCCCAACCTATAGGCGAGTTTCTACCGGAAACGTTCAGTCTGGCTCTGGTGTTTCGTAGGTAAACGCGCAAACAACATGTGCCGTTAGGGAATAGTTTCCTACCGTTTACCAGCTTTCTTCACAATTTCTACATATTATTTGACTTGTATGGGTCAGTTGTGCAAATATACCCCGCTTTGCACGAAGCGTAAGCCTTAACTTGAGGTTTAGGGTTTTATACAGCGGTTCTGCGAGCGCATAAACGTAGCCTAAGCGCAGTCGCGCTCCGGGACAAACGGGCACAAGCGTGCCTCAAGGAGGAAGACATGATTAAGGACACCGATACCCTTAACAACTATCTTGCTGTTATCAAGGTTGTTGGCGTTGGTGGCGGCGGAACTAACGCTGTCAACCGCATGATTGAAGAAGGCATCCGTGGTGTTGAGTTTGTTGCTGTAAACACCGATGCACAGGCTCTTGCAATCTCCGATGCTGACATTAAGGTTCACATCGGTACTGACATCACCAAGGGTCTTGGTGCTGGCGCTAACCCTGAGGTTGGTAAAGAGGCAGCAGAGGATAGCCGTGACGAGATCAAGGCTGCACTTGCTGGCGCTGATATGGTTTTCATCACTGCTGGTGAGGGTGGCGGTACTGGTACCGGCGCTGCTCCAGTTGTTGCTGATATTGCAAAGAATGACGTTGGCGCACTGACCGTTGGCGTTGTTACTAAGCCATTCTCCTTCGAGGGCCGTCGTCGTTATGGTTCTGCAGCTGACGGTATCAAGACTCTTTCCGAGAATGTTGATACTCTCATTGTTATTCCAAACGATCGTCTGCTTGATCTTTCTGAGAAGAAGACCACCATGCTTGAGGCATTCCGCATGGCTGACGATGTTCTATGCCAGGGTACCCAGGGTATTACCGACCTCATCACTGTTCCTGGCCTAATTAACCTCGACTTTGCAGATGTCTGCACCATCATGAAGGGCGCAGGTAGCGCAATGATGGGCATTGGTATTGCTGCTGGTGATAACCGCGCTGCTGATGCTGCAACAGAGGCAATTTCTAGTCGTCTGCTTGAGAGCTCCATCGAGGGTGCAACCCGCGTTCTTCTCTCTATTGCTGGTAATAAAGACCTTGGTATTCAGGAGATTAACGAGGCAGCTGACCTGGTTGCTAAGAACGTTGATCCTGATGCAAACATCATCTTTGGTACTGTTGTTGATGAGTCCCTGGGCGATCAGGTTCGCGTAACCGTTATCGCAACCGGCTTCAATGACTCTAACGTTCAGCAGCAGCTTCCAACTCTGAATACTCAGAGTACCACCCGTCCAAGCCGTCCTGCTCAGCCACAGCCAACTCGTCCTGTAGCTGCTCAGCCACAGCCTGCTCGCACCAACAACTCTTCTAATGAGAAAGAGTTTGATATTCCAGACTTCCTTAAGCGTAGCCGCATCTAAATATGTGCGCGCTGAATAGACAGTGCTTACACGGCGTGACCCTGCTCATGGATCCTGAGGTTCCATGCGGGGTCACGCTCGCATTTACTGAGCGTACTGGCGGTTTTTCAGAAGGGGAGTTTGCATCCCTCAATCTGGGCAGTAGGTGTGGAGACAATCTGCAACAGGTGCAAAAGAACCGCCAGCTGGTCTTAGAGGCTCTTGGAGCTGGCGAGCTTTTCTCGCAGCTCCTTATTCCTCATCAGGTACATGGAAGCAAGGTAGTTTGCCTGACTTCCAATACATCAGAGGCTTTTGAACTGGCTCAAGCTGAGGCAGAAGCTGGTGCAGACGCCATAGTATGTACGGTTCAAAATACGCCTGTGATGTTGGCGTTTGCCGATTGTGTGCCCGTAATTCTTGTAGCTCCCGGCGGATTTGCGGTGGCGCATTCTGGCTGGAAAGGCACAATTGCCCGCATTTCTGCGCGCGCAACTGAGGCGCTTTGCCAGGCAACTGGCGCCAAGTCTTCCGAGGTCAAGGCCTACATTGGTCCGCACATTGGCAGCGCTGACTATGAGGTTTCTCCTGAGCTCATTCAGATGTTCTCACAAGAGTTTGGTCTCGGCGTTGTAGACCGTGCATCTGGCGAGAGGTACTTAGATCTTGGATATGCCGTCAGAGCCGCACTGGTAGATGCTGGTGTACACGCGTCTGCTATCGAAGAGGTTACTGACTCGACCGCCTCTACAACTGAGCGGTTCTTTTCGTACCGAGCGGAGCATGGCAAGTGCGGAAGACACGCGGCTGTTGCTTACATGGCGTCAAAGTAGGGTAGAAGACGTTTAGCGCTATCGGAGAAGGCGTTTAGGTCTACAAAAAAGTCGTTAAACGTTACGTAAGATGTTGATGTATTCACCGCAAGAGATGATGGCTATGACGTACGATTCAGACGAATATCTTGAGTTTATAAAGGCTCGTAGAGCTCAGATTGAGTCACTTGTGGCGGATGCTGCAAAAAAGTCCGGCAGAAGCGCCTCTGAGATTGAAATTGTAGCTGTCTCCAAAACCGTACCTGTTGAGGCTGTCCTTGCGGCTTATAAGGCGGGCTATAGGGTTTTTGGCGAGAATCGCCCACAAGAGCTGACACATAAACAGACGTGTTTATCTGAAACTCCTTTTGCGTCTGAGATATCTTTTGACATGATTGGTAATCTTCAGAAGAACAAGATTAACCAGGTAGTTGGTAAGGTTCGCTACATTCATTCAATTTCTTCCGAACATCTTGCAGAGGCGGTTTCAAAGCGTGCTGAGGTGAAGGGTACTGAGGAGTCTGTTTTACTTGAGGTAAACGTCTCCGCTGAAGTCTCAAAATCGGGTTTCTCGCCAGAAGAGGTGTCTGAGTCTATTCAAAAAATCGTTGAGCTTCCTCACATTTCTGTTGTGGGTCTGATGACTATGGCACCAAAAGATGATCCAGAGCGCGCAAAGAGAACATTCTCAGGGCTTCGAGAATTGCGTGATCGCTTGAGCCAACAAGTTGGTTTGAAGTTAGATGTTCTTTCTTGTGGCATGAGTGATGACTTTACGTATGCCATTGAAGAGGGTTCTACGACTATTCGCCTGGGTCGAGTATTGTTTGACCCAGCCTATACGTTGAGTGGGCACTAAAATAGTTGCAAGTTTTTGATACAGTAGTAAGAAGTTACGTGCGTTACAGAAAGGCACAATGATGAGCATTCTTGATACGCTAAGAGCAAAACTTCGTGGTGGTCAGGACGATGAGTACTACGACGATGAGTATTATGGCGACGAAGGCTATGACGAGGTAGACGAAGCTTCTCCACGTTCGTACGATGATCGTGCACAGCAAGGCTCTTCCAATAGACTGCTGGGTAATCCATCCAGACCAGAGGCAGAGAGTGTTTCTGTGTATACGCGCTCTGGCAAGCCAATCAGCACCAATCCAGCCGCTTCTTACAATCCTCAGCAGGATATGCGCTCCCGTGCTTCTGCGTATGCATCTCGTCAGGAGCCTTCTGGATACACTCCTTCTTACGAGCATACTGTGAGCCCAAATCTGCCAACTCCTGGTGATATTGGTCTTCGTCCTGTGAGCCGTACAAGCTATTCCGGACAGCTGCCACCATACGTTCTTCGTCCTGTTTCTTATGACGATGTTCAGTCGGTAGTTCGTCGTGTTCGTACTGGTCAGCCAGTTGTCCTTATCTTTAAGAACACCAACATTGAGGTTGCTAAAAGAATTTTGGACTTCAGTTTTGGTCTTTCTTATGGACTTGACGGCGCTGTTGAAGAAGTTGCTGATCGCGTTTTTGCTGTACTTCCTCATGGCATTTCTTTATCTCAGTCTGATCTGGATAAGCTTGCTGATGAGGGCGAGATTACCAGGTAACTGGAGGTTTTTGTGTTTTCGTATTATGTCATAAATGCGCTTTATACTTTGCTGAGGATTTACAGCTTCTGCATTGTGGTATGGTGCCTGTCCTCTTGGATTACCGTTTCTAACGACCAGTTCAATCACGTCCTTGAGGGAATTGGCAAAATTGTTGAGCCATACCTCAGTGTGTTTAGGAACGTAATTCCTCCAATTTCTGGCGTTGACCTCTCACCGATTGTTGCACTTTTTGTGCTTAATCTTGTGGGACGTTTTGCCATTTCGACGCTGGGCTTTATACTAATATAAGAAATTAGTTTGTCTTTGAATACAAACTGAGTAGTTATGATGTGTGGTACGTCTACTCGCAGACTGAAAGGGAACAAAGATGGCAATCACACCAGCAGACATCGAGCAGCAGACATTCTCTCCTGCTGAGACCGGCTACAATCCAGAGGAAGTTGACGCATTTCTTGAGCAGCTCTCTTCTGAGGTTGATGCAATGCTTCAAAAGATCGCTGATCTTAAGGGCCGTCTGACCAGCACTGAGCAGCAGCTTGCTGCAGCGCAGGCACAGGTTGCAAACCTTGAGGAGAATGCAAGCGTTCCTTCTGTTGAGGAGACAAACGCTGCTGCTATTGCTGCATCCGAGCACCAGATTTCTCAGGTCCTCATTGTTGCTCAGCAGAGCGCAGATAAACTTGTTGCAGACGCTCGTGCAAACGCTGAGCGTATCCGCAACGAGGCAGATCAGAAGGCTCGTGAGGTTATCCGTCAGGCTCTTGCAGAGAAGCAGACTGAGCTTGATGAGATTGATCGCCTCAAGCAGTCCCGTGAGGACTTCCGCGCTGAGTACCGTAAGCTCCTCCAGCACTTCCTGGATGACGCAGACTCTGTCTTCCCAGAGACTGTTCTTACCAACAATGCTCCAACTGGTTCCCAGAATGCTGCTCAGCCTGCAGCTCAGCAGACTCAGATTTCTGCACCTGCACCTGCAGCTGGTGACTTCAACGACCTTGACTAAGTCTTAGGTCATTACCTTTCTACTGATAAGCGCTCAGCTCTGCTGGGCGCTTTTTTGTTATCAGTCGTCTTAAGCGGCAGCTTTATAACCCAGAAGTAAGCTCTTTGCGAAATGTTTGCTTTTGTTCTATATGATGCACATCCTTTCTGTTTTCTCGCCCCTGATAGCGAATAGGTACGCCTTGGCTACGCGCAGCTTCTGCATTTGTGCTTGCAGTGAGTTCAGGGAGCCCTTGCCATACGCGTTTTGGCATCCAATGGGCGCGCAAGTCATATCCTCTTTCTGCAGGCCCGCGACCCTCTAGACCAACTCCCTCGTAGAAGCGCCTCCACATGGCTTGCACGTATTTCTCATCAGTCGCAAGGTCTGTTCTAGAGAGCAGTTCTTCCAAAGAGGCATCGTCCAGCTGAATTGTTCCAAAGGTCTTCATTTCTGGTGCATAAAAACTGACTATATGATGAGCTGGATCAACAATAAAAAACCGCTCTGTACTCATTCGTTTGACAAAGTAATTGCAAGTTAGTGGCACTACGTTTGCATTAGGTTGAAATACAGACATAAAAGAGCCATCTGACATGCGAGAAAACCGCACAAATTGCCGCGTATGCTCTCGTTCAGTTTCTACCTGCCTAGCCAGCGCATTAAACTCTGCCACGGTTGGGTCTGCAATATCTTCAAGGGCTCCTACACCATAGGAGAATGCAAGACGAACGTATCGATGCACAATCTCCGGCATAGTATGAGCATCTGAAGCACATGCCAAAACAATGCGACGTGTTATTTCTCTTGTGCCTACTTTCTTCTCTAGCCCAGTAAGAACTCGTTTAGCCAAGGCTACTACGGAGTCATCAGAAGGGTCTGGTCCACAGAGAACATGCTCCCCAAGGCTAGGCTGACAAAAGTTTTCTCTAACAAGACGTACGTGTGCCGGGTTAGCATGTGAGAGATAAGTGAGTCCTACAGCCCCTACAACGCCTTCTAAGCTTGGATTACAGGAGATAACAACCTTCTGAGGCTTGGAGAGTCTTGTAAGCCTCTGAACAAGCGAGACAAGCTCTACGCTCTGATCAGAAGAGCCTGAGTTGAGAGGACTCAATACGGCGTCTTGTTTTGTTGTACGAACTTGCTTTGGCATCAGCAATTACCCTCTGTTTAATCAGTTCTTGGTCAAGTGGAGCTGAGGCATCCCTTACGCCACAGCAGGTGAGAAAGTGATGAGATCGTTTGAGCTGTATTCCCAGCCGTTTAAGATCATCAAAGGTGAGGCGAGACCGTCTTCTTGCAGCAATAATTCTTCGTGCGCCGGTAGGACCAATACCGGGCACTCGTAAAAGTATTTCTAGTGGTGCATCCATAATCTCTACAGGAAATTGATTAAGATGTGCCAGTGCCCATCCAAGCTTTGGATCAATTTCTAAATCAAGCCAAGGTGCTTCTGGAGAAACCAACTCATCAGGAGAAAACGCATAGTAGCGCATAAGCCAATCAGCCTGGTAAAGACGGTGTTCTCTACGCAGGGGAACAGGAGTGTCCAACTCTGGAAGACGATGGTCTTCTATAACAGGAATATAGGCAGAGAAGAATACTCGTTTCAATTCAAATTGTTGATAAAGCGCCTGCGACAAGTGCAATATTTGATTGTCTGATTCTGGAGAAGCTCCAATGATAATTTGCGTTGATTGCCCAGCAGGCGAGAAGGACCTCTTGCCTGAAGACACCCCTGATGAGCGCATAAAGGTATTCTTCAAGCAGTTTGAACGAAGAGCTAAACCTTCTTTTATAATCTGCTTCTGAGTAGGAATAACAATGCCCTTAGATTTTCCAGCAGACTTCACAATGCCCTTTGATGCATTTTTAGCTTCAAGCAATTGCCATTCTTCAGAGACGCGTAGGCGGTGAATGAAAGACATGGGTTTAGTAACCGTTTCTGCGTTTTTGTGAGGACAAAGTTTAGTAAGTGAGGTTGAGCTAGGTAATTCCAGATTGACGGAGAGTCTATCTGCTAAGCGGCCAATAGCATCAATAAGATCTGGATCTGTTCCGGGAATTACTTTTGCATGAACATAGCCGTTAAACAGCAACTCATTCCTAAGGTAGGAGAGGCATTCAATCATGAGTTCTGTGGTGTGGTCTGGCGATCCTATAACACCTGAGGAAAGAAAGAGCCCCTCTATGTAATTTCTTTTATAGAAATCTACGGTAAGCTCTGCTAATTCCTGTGGTGTAAAGGTAGCCCGCTTGGTTTGTGCAGAAGATCTATTGACGCAGTAAGCACAGTCATAACAACAAGCATTAGAAAGTAAAACTTTTAACAGTGTAATGCAGCGACCATCAGGGGTAAATGAGTGGCAACAGCCGGCCGCTGAGGCCATTCCTACCTTTCCTGCCTGCGGATCTCTATCTACACCAGAAGAAGTGCACGCCGCGTCAAATTTGGCTGCATCTGCAAGTATGGTGAGTTTATCAAGAGTATCCATGGCAGCAACTTTCTACTTGAAAATAGAACGTCTGTTCGTATACTTAGACTATCACGAATGGGGAAGAAGTAAAGAAAAATCTAGAACAAACGTTTGTCATTTTAAAACCGCAGGAAGGATGTGAATGACGTGTGAAGGATGTATACTTTTCCCATCAGCAACTGCGGAAGGAATGGCCATGAGCATACAGAAAAACAGCTCTTCACCATGCCTTTCTCGCCCCGTGAATTTACAAGTTCCCACCTACGCGTTGCGTGCATTAGAAGTTCTTGAAGATGCCGGATTTGAGGCGTGGATTGTAGGCGGCTGGGTACGAGACGCCCTACGCGGCTCATTTGCCCATGACATTGACATCACAACATCGGCAACGTGGCAGCAGAGCAAAGCGGCTTTTGAGGCTGCAGACATTTCTGTGCATGAAACAGGTATTGCATATGGAACCGTTACTGCTGTTGTCGAGAAGCACCCTATTGAGGTCACAACGTATCGCTGTGACGGAGAATATCTTGATGGTCGTCGTCCTGATTCTGTGCAGTTTGTCTCTCGTATAGAGGAAGATCTTGCTCGTAGAGACTTCACTATTAATGCAATGGCATATCACCCAAAGAGGGGATTGCTTGATCTTTATTGCGGTCAAGAAGATTTATCTGCACGTGTAATTCGCACTGTTGGGGAGCCTAAGGTTCGCTTTACAGAGGACGCTCTTCGTATGCTTCGAGCATTGCGGTTTGCATGCAGGCTCTCGTTTTCAATTGAGGAGAAGACACATCAGGCACTTACTGAGTGTGCGCCGCTACTCTCTCAGGTTGCATCTGAGCGCATTGGCTCTGAAGTGGCTCAAATTGTTGAGGCTGGCCATATTGTTCATGCTATCAAGCTAGGATTTCCTGTTCTAGCGGTAGCAATTCCGGAGCTCTTACCGCTACAGAACTTTGATCAAAGAAGTCCGTATCATGCTTATGACGTGCTGGAGCATACTGCTCGGGTATGTTCTGCAACAGAAGCCTTTACTGCAGGTACTGCAACACCTGCGCTTAGGTGGGCGGCGCTTTTACATGATATTTCAAAGCCAGAAATGTTTAGCGTTGACGCAGATGGAAGAGGCCATTTTTATTGCCATCCAGAAAAAGGCGCAATCGTAGCAAAAGCCTTGCTTAAGCGCTTAGCTCTATCACAGCACTTGAGTAATGAAGTTTGCGCTCTTGTGGCATTGCATGACTATGATGTGGATGTTACAACGGCGTCGCTGAGGCATATGATTGCCCTGTTAGCCGAGGTAAGTAAATCGGACGGCATTGCCCTTGCGTATGACCTTTTGACGTTAAAGCAGGCAGATGCTCTGGCAAAGGCAAATCCTTATCGTAGCTATGCGGTAACGCTTGAGGCTATGAGGACCCTTCTCTTACATGAGGCAAAACGGGGAATTGCTCAGCGTCCACAAGAGTTGTGCGTTTCGGGAGCAGAAATTATGGAAGTGCTCTCGCTTCAGCCAGGACCTGCTGTGGGCGTATGTCAACGTAAGCTCTTTGAGCTTTATTTAGCAGGTCAAGTGGAGAATAGAAAAGAAGATCTTCTCGCCATTCTCTCTAAGGGTAATTGGTAAAAATAATAAAGAGTGCCAGATTTAATCAATAAAAAAGTAAGGGCTTTGTATTTTTATAGGTTCGGTAAAACGGTATAGTAGGCATAAAAAATTATCAGAGAGGCGTCATTTTATATGACGGATAGTGTCGTATGGGGGAGTTCATGGGCGAGAAGCGCGATTATATTACGTTAGAAGTCATACATCACAATGCTTATGAACAACAGCCTGCAGAAGAACCTGAAGCTCCAGCGCCTTCCATTTCTCATATTCGTGCTGAAGCTCGTACTAAGAAAAGCGCAGCTACACGTAAGCGTATTATGCACGAGACAACCAAGCTCATGCTTGCTCGTGGAAATACCAACTTCAAAATGAGTGAGATTTCAGATCGTGCTCGTCTTTCAAAGGGCGCGCTATATTACTACTTTTCTGATAGAGAGGCCCTTTTGCAGGCAATCTTTGACGAGAGCGTTGATGAGCTTGCAAAAGATATTGCGCATACCCTTGGTAATAAGCCCGCCTCAAAAGAGACACTTCATGCAATCATCGCTCAACTTGCTGCTCATATTCTGCCTGACTCACCTTTGGTTTTGGCTTTAATTAACAAGCTTGCAAGCTCTGAGCAGGCACTTATTACCAACATTGAAGGACCACTTTCTCGCGTGGTTGTTCTCCTTGCTAACCAGCTTGAGATGGGAAAATTGCAAGGCTTTATTCGCCAGGGTGTTGATTCAAGACTTGCTGCCTGTTCTATTACGGGTGCATTGGTTCTCTCGGCTATTGGTCTGATGGGAGAGCGCCACGGTGCAGAGGGTTCTGACGAACTTGCACAGAATCTGCTAGATATGACACTTGCTGGTATTGGAATAGACGAGTAATCATACGAGTTTTTGCATAATGCCAGTTTAACTATGCAATTTAAAGAGCGCCCTTGTGGTGCTCTTTTTTCAAATTTTCTTGACTGATCCTGCTCAAAAGTGTCTTTGGTGGGTATAGTAAGAGTAGTTGCGCGTAGAAGAACGCAAACATTCTGCATAAGCAGAGAAGCCATGCGTGAAAGGACAGTTCATGGCACACAAAAACTATTTGTTTACCTCAGAAAGTGTTACTGAGGGACATCCAGACAAGGTTTGCGATCAGATTTCTGACGCAATTCTTGATGCAATCCTGGCAAAAGAGGCAGAGCTTGAAGAGCGTGGATACGTTTCTCCAAGTGGTGTTCCAGCTTGCTTGGATAACGTTCGTTGTGCATGCGAGACTTTTGCGACTACAGGAACTATTGTGGTGGCAGGAGAAATTCGCACTCAATCCTACGTTGATGTCCAGGAGATTGTTCGTAACACCCTCAGAAATATTGGCTACGACCGCGCTAAGTATGGTTTTGACTGTGAGACCTGCGGCGTTTTGAGCCTTATCCATGAGCAGAGCCCCGATATTGCTCAGGGCGTTGATGAGTCCTACGACACGCAGGCAGGACGCACCACAGATCCGCTTGATCTTATCGGCGCAGGCGATCAGGGCATGATGTTTGGCTTTGCCTCTGACGAGACCGATGTTCTTATGCCAATGCCAGCTTACCTGGCACAGCGTCTGGCTCAGCGCCTTTCAGAGGTGCGTAAGTCTGGCGAGATTGAGTATTTGCGTCCAGATGGCAAAACTCAGGTTACCGTTCGTTATGAGGACGAGAAACCCGTTGAGGTCACAGCTATTGTTGTTTCCACGCAGCATGCTCCAGAGATTGAAGACATGTCCGTCATCAAACAGGACATGATCGACCACGTTATTGCACCTGTTATGGGTGAGGTCAACATTGCTTGGGATAACGCAGACATTTACGTCAACCCAACTGGCCGCTTTGTTGTTGGTGGACCTATGGGAGACACAGGACTTACCGGTAGAAAGATTATTGTTGATACCTATGGTGGTATGGGTCGTCATGGCGGCGGCGCTTTCTCCGGAAAGGATTGCACCAAGGTTGACCGTTCAGCAGCATATGCAGCGCGCTGGGTTGCCAAAAACGTCGTAGCAGCAGGCCTTGCAAAGAAGTGTGAAGTTCAGCTTGCCTACGCCATTGGTGTTTCTCATCCACTGTCTATCATGGTTGATACCTTTGGCACTGGCATTGTTGACGATGCTGTTATTGAGCAGGCTATCGAGAAGGTCTTTGATCTTCGTCCTGGTGCCATTATCAGAGATCTTAAGCTGCGTCGTCCTATCTTCTCTAAGACAGCAGCATACGGACACTTTGGCCGCAAAGACCCAGACTTCACATGGGAGGCAACTAATCGTGTTCAGGAGCTTAAGGACGTAGTTTCTGCAATTCAGGCATAACGTTCTTATAAAGTAATCTTGTACAACCTCATAGAACCTTCTTCCAGCACCACCTCAAAACCTGGGGTGGTGTCTGTTATTTGCGTGATACCTCTGAAGGTTCCAGGTTTGTAGGTACTGGTAACAGCATTGGAGTAATCAACAACATTGTTCAGGATAAGGACGTATTGTACGTTAAGGTCGCGTACCGTCTGAAGCACCTCAGGGTCGCTCGCAATGCGATTAAGGCGTTTACGAAGAATTGCACTTGCGGGACGTTCTGAAGCGTCATAGCCGTTAGGGAAGCGCCAAAGTACATGTAAGTCGTTAGTGCCATACGCCCAGAGACTGCCATCTTGAGGTAGGTTTGCAATAACAGCACCTGCAGGAACGGTAAGCTCCACGCGACGTAAAAACTCCAATTCTTCCGATGTCAAAATGTAGTGATCGCCATAGGCCTTCTCGGAAGCCTGTTTAAAGGCAGTAGCGGCAGGAATTGGCTCTTCCGATTTAAGGTTTGGCATGGGGACTACATAGTTGAGTACAACTACACATGCAATGACCGCTCCCACAATCAGAGGTTTAGCCCAAACAGTACAAAAGACGCAGGTTTGAGCTTTGGTCTGAGCCTGAGAAGCTTTTTCTCTCCAGGAGGCAAACGTTTCCAGCGCAGCTTCGGCAAGAGTTGCCAAGCCAAGCGCTGCCAGCGGAATTGCCATAATGACGCAGCTAGCGGCAATGCGGAACGGATCGGTATACCAAAATCCCGAGAGATATCCCTTGAGCGGAACATCAAACGTAATAATAAAAATGCAAAGAATGGACAGGTACATAAAGGCTGATACCATCCAGCGAGCTTGCTTATGCTTGAACGTCCACACAACACCTACCAGCACGCAGATTGAAAGTACTGGCTGCGGAGAAACAAGCTCTCCGCCTGCGTACGACTGTCCAATAAAGTCCATGCCAAAGGCGTGCAGAATAGCATCTTGCAGGCTAGAGTAGGCGCTCCACCAGAAATTGAGAGCCACGCCTCGCACAATCAAAACGTAGTAGAAAACAGACCAAATAACCAGCGCAAAGATAAAGAATACGTATGCCAGCGTGACAGGCTTGATTTGTTTTCCAAAGAGAACAACTCTGCGTTTTGATTCTCCAATGCGCGCAAAACTCCAAGGCAAAAGCACAACAATTGACGAGAAAATCGTGGAAGGATGCAAGATAAAGAGGGTAATCAAGCCAAGAACAAATATAACAATAAGCCAGATAAGGTCGTGTTTTGGTGTTTTTGAGCGAGTCATTTGCATAAAAATCCACCAAATAGAAGGCATGACACAGAAAGCTACGGTGTTAGGAAAGATTGGTCCATAGATGAGAAGCGACCAAGGGAAAACAAAAAATGCTAGGCAAACAAAAGCTCCACTGATAAGCGCAATGCGATGTTTAGGAAGAACTTTTGCAATAAGTGAGCAGATTGAGAGCGGAAAGATAATTGCTGCACTGACAAAGTTGAGTGCATTACCTGCAATAGGAACGGTTGTAGAAACAAGCTGTGTTGTTAAAGCAACAATGATGTTCCAGCCTGAAGGATAAAATCCCGAAGTCCCCGGCTCCCAAGGTGTAATTGAAGCTTCTACGGTGCTGTAGAAGTCATAGTGAATTGATGAGTACTTTTGAGACTCAATCATTGCCTGCGTGACGTCTAAGTGATGCACAATGTCCCAGCCCTGAACAAAGGAGCTGGCAGAGGGCAGGGTTGGTAAGAAGAGAAACCCTACGGTAAGAAGACCAATTGCAATGTACAGAAGAGGCATCCAGATGGGGAGTTCTTCGCAGATGAATGCCGGTACAGGGCTAGTTGATTGCTTGCCAGTGAGTGTTTCTTTGGATTTGTTGGGTTTCTCGCTCCTGAAATCCTCTTTGTGTTTGGGAGCAACATAAAAAACGTAGCCATTGACTAGAACTGCAATAAGTAGAGGAATAAGAACCATTACAGCCAAGGGGATGGGGATGTTCAGTGCGCTAAAGATTTCTCCCTCAATAAAGAAGAGTGCGCAGCTGACCAAAGGAGCACTAACAAGCGCCCAGGGCTTTGGCATGCCGGAAGCATGCAACAAAATGACGCCCGGCACGTAGAGCAGGGCAATAATGACAACTACACTTTGGAAGAACTCAAGCCACATCCTGATCCAATCAAGGTGTTAGTAAAAATGGGTCACACGACTGGGCGTGACAGTTATTTCAAACAGACTGGTTTATTTTACGATAGAAGCAAAAGTGGTGTTGAGATAAACAAAAAGGACTTCCGAAGAAGTCCTTGAACATTTGGTAGCCCGTACCAGATTCGAACTGGTGATCTCCGCCTTGAGAGGGCGGCGTCCTGAACCGCTAGACGAACGGGCCAAATATGACTGGGAGGACATGGCTGGGATAGAGAGAGTCGAACTCCCGTTGACGGAACCAGAATCCGCTGTCCTACCACTAGACGATATCCCAAGATGTCATCCGTGCGCATCAGCGCGAGAAATAACTATAAAGGAGACTCGTCAGAGATGCAAGCAATAATTTCAAGAAATTCTGTTTGCAGCAAAAAATATTATACAAAATGCATCTCTAAGCGCAAGGAACGTCTCTCGTATTTGAGCTGAGCATGCGTTCTGCATCAATAAGCGCCTGGTCAAGAGGGGCACAGCCGGTGCAACTTGCGCATGCGGTAGGAGCGCTTGGAGTTGCGGCAAGACCACCTTTAGCTGTTTCTCTGAGAGAAACAGGAAGCGCGGCGCCAACTTCTGCCATAGCGTGTGCAACCTCATCAAACGGAATTGGGTTACCAACGCCCGCAAGAGCAAGCTGAGAAGAGCTTACGGCAGCGGCTACACCAATAGCATTTCTATCCTGGCAAGGATACTCAACCAGTCCTCTGACCGGGTCACAGACTAGTCCTAGAAGGTTAGAGATGGCAATAGAAGCAGCGTCCAAGCACTGATGAGGAGTACCACCCAAGAGCTCGGTCAGTGCAGATGCGCTCATGGCAGCAGCGGAACCAACCTCTGCCTGACAGCCGCCCTCAGCGCCAGAAACACTTGCGTTGGTGGTTAGGATGGCTCCAATAGCGCTTGCATTCCAAAGCGCAGAAATAACTTGCTCGTCGGTGGCGCCAATCTCTTCTGCTACCGAGATAAGCGATCCTGGTACAACGCCAGAAGCGCCTGCAGTAGGAGCGGCAACAATGACGCCCATGGTTGCTGAGCGCTCAAGCACGGCCATAGCGTACGCAGCGGCTCGTGTTTGCGTGGTGCCCATAAGCGCACTTGAGATTGCGGTTGGGGTATGTGCCACGGTCTTGGCTTGGCCGTTGAGCAGGCCACCAATGGACTGACGAGGCGTCTTGATGGTGTCGTGAACCTCATCGCGCATAATCTCAAGAACATGAGCCATCTCAGCGTTTACGTCAGCATCTGGCCGCAGGTCCTTCTCGCGCTGACGCATAATCTGGCCAATAGAGGCTCCCGTCTTGGAGCACCTGGCGAGAAGATCTGCGCCGTTGTCAAAGGCTCCTGAAAGCACGTCGTTTGTGACCTGTGGAGCTGCTCCTGGAATGGAAACCTGTGCGGCATACGAAACGTGAGGTGCCAGCTGAAAGAGGTCGAGGACTTTCTGCTCAATAGGCTCGTCAATCTCAAAGACAGTGTGCGCAAAGCCGCCACGCTCTGAGCGGAAGGTGCGCATAGTTGCAACATTGATGTTTTGCGTGGCCAAAATAGTAGTGAGAGCTGCTAGAACACCGGGTTTATCGCGATGTGAAACAAAAATAGTGGGCATATCGCCAGACATGCGAATGCGCACGCCGTTAACACCAGAAATACGAATACGGCCGCCACCTACGGACTCGCCCATAACAGAAACATGAACGTTATCTGCACCGTAGAGGTGAATTTCTACGGTGTTTGGGTGCAGAGTCTCGTCGTCGCCCTTCTCAATAACGCTGTAGTTAAGATGGGCTTCTTCTGCCAGGGTAAGTGCTTCACGGACGCGCGTATCGTCTGGAGCAAGGCCTAAGATGCCTGCAACCAGAGCGTAATCGGTGCCGTGACCAAGGTGGGTATGAGAGAAGGAGTTGTAGAGCCAAAACTCAACGCGCTCCAGCTGCTTTGGTGCAAGCGAGCGTGCAACCAGAGCAATGCGCAAGGCTCCTGCTGTGTGCGAAGAAGAGGGACCCACCATAATGGGGCCTAGGACCTCAAACGCAGACATAGAAATCATAGCTACTCCAAAACTAAACAAACGGTAACGATAAAAGAGCTGCAAAACCATCTGTTTTACAGCTCTTGTGTGGTTTTACTTTTGATACCCACTTACGCTTGGAAGAATACGCGGCAACCGCGCATTCACGCGTTATTTGCAAAGCTCCAGAGCGCGGTCAAGGCGAGCAAGGCAAACTTCACGACCAAGAAGTTCCATAGACTCTCCAAGAGGAGGGGAGACCATGTTGCCGCACTCAGCAACGCGAATGGACTGGAAAACAATGCGCTTCTTAAGGTCAAGCTGCTCTGGAAGCACCTCAAGGGCAGCGTCAATCGCTGCAGCCTTCCACTCGTCCTCAGAAACGCCCTCAAGAGCGGTCTTTGCAGCTGCAAGGACGGTAGCACTCTGAGCAGCGTCTTTGGTAAGACCCTTCTCAACGCTCTTCTGATCAAGGGTGACATTTGCGCCTTCATACAGGAAGCGGGACTTCTCAATAACGTCTGGACTTACTGTGGTACGAGGACGAAGAATCTCGGAGAGCAGGTCATACCAGCTTGGACGAGTTGCGTAAATCTCATCTGCGTCAGTTGCATTGTCCTGAACAGGCTCAAGACCTGCGCCCACAAGCTCTGGAATCAGAACAGTCTTTGCAAAGGTCTGGTTGTCCATATTGGCAAGATACGTTGCATTAATCCAGTTCAGACGCTCTGGATCGGACTTAGCAGGGTTCTTGGAAACGTGGTCCAGAGAGAACTGAGATGCCAAAACATCACGAGGAACAATGGTTGTCTCGCCATCAAGTGACCAGCCGAGAAGAGCCAGGTAGTTGACAAAGGCATCTGCAAGATAGCCCTGGTCACGATACTCCTCAACAGAGGTTGCTCCATGGCGCTTGGAGAGCTTCTTGCCGTCAGGACCCAAAATCATGGAGATGTGAGCGAAGGTTGGAACAGGTGCGCCCAGAGCCTCGTACACCATAATCTGACGAGGAGTGTTGGACAGGTGGTCATCGCCACGAATGATGTGGGTAATGCCCATGCCAGCGTCATCAACAACGGTGGCAAAGTTATAGGTTGGGGTGCCGTCAGAACGGAAGATGATAAAGTCATCAAGCTCGCGAGCGTTAAAGGTTACGTCGCCGTGAACAGCGTCGTGGACAATAACGTCGCCGCGGTCCAGAGGAACCTTGATACGGATGGTATAAGGCTCGCCAGCATCAATGCGGCGCTGTGCCTCTGCAGGATCAATGTTTCTGCAGGTACGCTGATAGCCCTGGAAGGGGTCGTGACGCTCCTCTGCGGCCTTCTTGTCTTCAGCGAGCTTCTCTGGTGTGCAGAAGCAAGGGTATGCCTTGCCCTCTGCCAGCAGTTTGTTTGCTGCCTCACGATACAAATCAAGACGCTCGGTCTGGCTGTAAGGACCGCAATCGCCGCCCTTATCTGGACCCTCGTCCCAATCAAGACCAAGCCACTTCATGGCGCGCAGAATGATCTGAGTGTTCTCCTCAGTTGAGCGCGTAGGATCTGTGTCATCAATACGAAGAATAAACTTGCCACCATTTGCGCGAGCAAAAGCCCAGTTATAGATAGCAGTACGTGCACCTCCGATGTGCAACTTACCTGTTGGGGATGGTGCAAAACGTACTCTAACCTGCTTCTCTGACAAAACTCCTCCTTGGCAGTTATTTTCTAGCGAGAAAATCTAGTTTGTGCACTCTTTAGTATAACGCTTGAACACAGATGACCGACAACGTTGCCTAGTCTTCAAACATATTGTGGTCTGCAAACTCTGCTTGCACGGTACGAATCATCAGGTCTACGTCTTCAAGTCCCAGGTGACGTTCCTTCTCGTCCGCTGCAAGGGTATGCCTACGACGTGCCCAGTTCTCAAGCGCGGCAGGGGAAGACTCTCGCGGAAGAGACCTAATTTCTGGGTCCAAGCGACGGCAGATATCACGGGAGTCAATGACAATAATCTTGCCCGCTTTTCTAGCCTCTGCGTAACCATCAATGTTGAACATGAACCAAGAATCCTCAAAAGCAGCGTTATGTGCCATAAAAGGAATCTTCTTCATAGTTGCCAGCAGGGCCTCTTGGGCTTTCTTATCGTCTCTAAAGGATTTCTTGCCCTCAACATCTTTCCAGGTAATCTGGTGAATATCCGCAAGAGGGACGCCTTTTTCTTTGTACATCTCTGGAATGCCAAAATAGGCGGTGTGAGGTTCTACCGGAACGGTATTGCGACCAAGATTCCAGAACTCAAAGCCCACGTTAACAATGTAGCCAAGCTCAGGGAAGCGCGAGGTTGTCTCAATATCAATGCCTAGCACTGTGCCAGAAACGCTCTTCTCGACATACGCAATTTGCAAGTCGTTAAGAAGCGGACCTGCGGTTTTAAAGACAGCCTTAGGACGACGACGCTGCATCTTTGCAACGGCAGCCGCAAGATCGTCGTTTGAAAGACCGCGAGAAAGTCCAACGCCTCGATGGTTTCTGAGTCTCTCCACGCCGTAAGTGTCGCAGAGCGAGCGCGTTCTATCTGCAAGTTGTTGAATGACAGAAAACTCTACCGGCTCTTGGCCAAGTGGCGCTTCCTTCCAGGCATCAAGCAGCGTTTTAATGGCATCACAGTTTTTGTTGACCTCGCCGATGATGGACTGATCATCTACAAGAAGGCCAGGTATGACAAACGCATTTGCGTGCTCAATAGCTTGATTGATATCCATACACTCTCGCTTTGGTGGGTGAGAATTAGTTCAACATATAAGTATCTACCCTGAAGCGCGTATTCTTTGCGTCATTTTCTAGAAAGTGCGCGCCTCACTAAAAATGCGTGCTAGGCTGTTGAGTGCAACACAGTTCTATGAAAGGTTTTACGCATGTCTGATTTGAATGAGTCACTTGCTCTTTCTGAGGAGCTCCTTGCTTTTATTAAGCAGAGCCCTTCTATGTTTCATACCACGCAAACCATCAAAGAGTACCTGCTAGAGAGCGGTTTTACCTATCTATCCGAAGGATCTTCTTGGGATGTTCAGCCAGGCGGCTTTTACTTTACCACGCGCAACAATTCTTCAATTGTTGCCTGGAAAGTTGGCGAGAAGTACCGTGAGTCCCAAACCTCAAACGCTGATGCTCCTTATCATTTCCAGCTTGCTGTTGCCCATGGCGATTCTCCAACCTACAAGGTAAAAGCTCAGCCAGAGCTTACCGGTGAGGGCAACTCGCTACGTCTGAACACCGAGGCATACGGCGGCATGCTTGATCACACGTGGTTTGACCGTCCTTTGGGTATTGCCGGTCGTGTGCTGGTCAAGGTAGGAAACAAGGTAGAGTCCAGGCTGGTCAACATCGAAGACGACGTTGTTATGATTCCAAGCTTGGCTATTCATCTTGAGCACAAAAATGGTCTCTCGCCAGAGTTCAATCGCGCTAAAGATCTGATGCCACTCTTTAGTGCTGGAGAGCTTAATCCCGGCGCCTTTAACGCCCTGGTAGCTGATGCAGCAGGCGTGTCTCAAGAGGACATTCTTTCTCGCGATTTGTTCTTAGTTGATCACACGGGCGGCCGTATTTGGGGTGCTAAGAAGGAGTTTGTTTCCGCTGGTCACCTGGATGACCTTCAGTGCGCCTTTGTAGCACTTAAGGCTTTCCTTGCGTCTTCAAATGAGCAGGACATTTCTGTGTATACCTGCTTTGATAATGAAGAAGTTGGTTCAAATACCAAGCAGGGCGCAAAGTCTACGTTCCTTAAAGACACGCTGCAGCGCGTTAACGCCACGCTTGGCTTTACGCAAGAAGATTACTACCGTGCGCTCTCGGCGTCTTTGCTGGTAAGCTGCGACAATGCTCATGCGGTGCACCCCAATTATCCCGAGAAGCACGATGCGGTCAACAAGCCGTATCTCAACGGCGGCATGGTTATCAAAGAAGCAGCACGTCAGTCGTACTGCACCGATGCGTTTAGTCGCGCCATTGTCGAGGCAATTTGGAAGCAGCAAAACGTTCCTTACCAGGTCTTTGCTAACAGAAGTGACATGCCAGGTGGATCAACGCTGGGCAACCTCTCCAACATTCAGGCCAGTATGCACGCCGTTGACGTGGGCCTGCCACAGCTTGCTATGCACTCCGTGTACGAGACCGCGGGCACCAAAGACACGCTTTTAGGGTACCAGGCGCTCAAGGCGTTCTATGACACCTGCGTCTGCATCACCGATGCCGATTCGTTTGAGTTGAGGTAGTACCTGGCGAGAAACCCCGTGTACTAGCTATACTTACGTACGTCGCATACAACACATTACTTGAAGGAGCTCCATGTCAGAAAAACAGCTTACTGCTCATGATATGGAGCTCCTAACTTGTGCAGGTATTTATGTTGAACCTCAGGCACTGAATGGCCCTGCGTTGGTATTTCCTATTTCAGATGGTGAGGGTGGAGAAATACGTGTGTTGTGGCAGGGCGGCGCCTATGAAAGTGCAACGTACACAGATTCAAGAAAGAACCAGCTGGTATTTCCTTATCTTGAGCTGTACGACTTGCTGTTTGAAGCTGCGTGTCCCGTGCATTCAGTTTTGATGCTGGGTGCCGGCGGCTGTTCGTATCCTCGTTATTTAGTAGCTCATTATCCAGAGGTTTCTTGTGACGCACTGGAGATTGACCCTAAAATTGCAGCTCTAGCTCATAGCTACTTCTTTGTGGATGAAGCTATTAGAGAGAGCAAAGGTAGACTTCGGGTACAAGTAGCTAATGGCGTTGAATATATAAAGAACCTAGCTATCTCTGATAACAAACGCTATGACGCTATCTTAAATGATTGCTTTAGCGGAGAAGTTCCACCTGCGGCTATGATGACCAGTGAGTGGATGAGTCTGGTGGCACACTGCCTTACTTCTGGCGGAAGATATCTTACAAATGTAGTTTCTGCGCAGGTAGGAGAGGACGCACATCAACTTGAAGTACTCATGGATGTTGCGCACACTGTGTTTGAACAGGTAGAGGTTGTACCTTTGGATCCAGAAGCAGACCCAAGAGAGTCAGATAACCTTATGCTCGTTTGTCAGCGCGCTTAAGTGCGGTGAGCGCAAGCTTTTGGCTATTTATTAGTTAAAAGTTTTTGCGATGTCAATGAATTAACATCGATGAAGAAATTAAAAAATGAAGTGTAAAATAGAAGCTGCTGATTTTAGTTTTTGAATGATTCTCGTTTGGACACAACATAAATCGAATTCTTTAGTCTAGTTCAGTGCACTTGATTGGAGATATGAATATATGAAAGAATCGTTTTTATCAATAAAAGAAATCTTTCATATTGGTAATGGAAAAATCAATGCGCTAGTTTTTCTCGCCGTTTTAGCGGTTCTATCATCATTTCTTGAGATTTATTCGATTCAATATATGCAGTCACTTTCAGAAGTTTTTAGCACGTCGGTTACGAATAATCTTTTTCAAATTGGTTTTATCTGCGCTAAGTTTTTGATGTTAATTGTGTTTTCAACAATAGTTAGAAATTACTTTTGCTTTAGAGTCTCTATTTTTTCAAATGACATCATTAAAAATGTAAGAGAAAAAGCGTATTCAAAACTTATTGATATGGAATATGAATTAGCGATAATGCATGACAATGCGTTTTATATTAATTTGATAGACAATAACGTAAATAGATTAAGCTTAATCTTTTCAACAAGTTTTTTTACTCTTGAATTCTCATTGCAAGTGCAACAACAAAATAGAAGGTAGTGACCCATGGGTC
>CALLVW010000016.1:0-15542 GCA_938015835.1 uncultured Atopobium sp.
TCTTATGTCCAAGAAATGGGAGGCAGTTCGATGACAAGGCGTTTTACATTACATAAGCTCAACCTTTACTCAAGCTCAAAAGCTCCTGTGTAGAGCTGGTAGTACGTTCCTCGCTTGGCGAGAAGTTCGTCGTGCGTACCGCGCTCAATAATGCGACCGTGGTCAAGAACGACAATAACATCTGCGTTTCTAACCGTAGAGAGACGGTGAGCAATAACAAAGGTGGTGCGGTCATACATCAGAGCGTCCATACCACGCTGGACAATTGCTTCGGTACGTGTGTCAATGCTTGAGGTAGCCTCGTCCAGAATCATGACGGGTGGATCTGCAACCGCGGCGCGGGCAATGGAGATGAGCTGACGCTGTCCTTGGGAGAGGGCACTGCCGTTGTCCTTGAGCATGGTGTGGTAACCCTCTGGAAGACGTCTAATAAAGTCATCGGCACCAGCAAGTTTTGCGGCCTTCACGCAGTCCTCATCAGTAGCATCAAGACGGCCGTAGCGGATGTTATCCAAGACGGTACCCGTAAAGAGGTTAACGTCCTGAAGAACAATGCCAAGGGCGCGACGAAGAGCGCTCTTCTTAATCTTGTTGATATTGATGCCGTCGTAGCGAATCTTGCCGTCTTCAATGTCATAGAAGCGGTTGAGCAGGTTGGTAATGGTTGTTTTACCAGCACCTGTTGCGCCAACAAAGGCAACCTTCTGACCAGGTTTTGCATAAAGAGAAATATCATGCAGTACGGTGTGGCCAGGCTCGTAGCCAAAGTCAACATCAAAGAGGCGAACGTCTCCCTTAACAGGGGTGTAAGTAACCGTGCCGTCACTGTGTGGATACTTCCAAGCCCAGTAACCGGTGCGGTATTCAGCTTCCTGAACTTTACCGTCAATGGTTTCTGCGTTGACTAAAGTAACGTAACCTTCTTCAGTCTCTGCTGGTTCATCAAGTAGCTCAAAAACTCGATTAGCACCAGCGATACCCATAACAACAGAGTTAATCTGACTAGAAATCTGGTTGATCTGGGCGGAGAACTGACGTGTCATGTTGAGGAAGGGGACAGCTACAGCAATGGTGAAAGGTAGTCCAGACAAAGAAACGTTTTGAATGTTCAGAGTAATAAACACACCAGAAACTACAGCAACTACAACGTACATAATGTTGCCCAGATTGTTGAGGATGGGCATAAGCGTGTTGGCATAAAGGTTTGCATTTCTTGCAACAACCATCAGCTCATCGTTGATTTTGTCAAATGATTCAATAGTTTCTGCCTCATGACTAAAGACCTTAACGACCTTCTCGCCATTCATCATTTCCTGAATGTGACCCTCAACATCTGCGGTGGTTTTCTGAGTCTTAACAAAGTTCTTTGCAGACTTACCACCAAGATTTTTGGTTGCAAGAGCCATTAAAGAAACGCCAAACAGAATAACCAGAGCCATTAAGGCGCTGTAGTAGAACATGATAAACACTACTGCGATGATTACCACAAAGGTAAAGAGGAGGTTTGGAAGACTGGTACCAATCATCTGGCGCATGGCATCAATATCGTTGGTGTAATAACTCATGATGTCGCCATTAAGGTGCGTATCAAAGTACCTAATGGGCAAGTCCTGCATGTGCGAGAACATTTTTGAGCGCCATTTTTGTAGTGCACCCTGGGTAATAATAGCCATACCCTGGGTAGAGATGATGTTTGCAAGAAGTCCAATGACATAGAAGGTGGCGAGAAGTGCAACGTTTTGGAAGACCAATCCCTCCGCAGAACTCCAGTCGCCAGTATCAATAAAGTTAGAGATGATGGAGAGGATTCGCTCTAAGAAAACACTTGGAAGTGACTGCAGAATTGCCTGAATGACAGCACAAAGCAGTGCTATAGGGAGAAGGACAGGGTAGAACTCCCAGAGCATTTTAATGGTACGGGTAAGAATTTTTCCCACGGGAAGCTTTGGTCTTGTGCCATTTGTTTCTACTGTCTTACTCATGAGAAGTCACCTCACCTTCCTGGGACTGATTTTCATCAACACTTTGCTTGTTCTGTGAGAAGTACACTTCGCGATAGATTGGGTTATCTTTTAAGAGTTCTTTGTGCGTACCAATGGCGTTAATGCGACCGTTATCCAGAACAATAATCTTGTCAGATTCTTCGATGCTGGAAGTACGCTGAGCAATGATGATCTTAGTGGTGTCAGGCAGGTAATCTTTGAGACCTGCGCGAATTAAAGAATCTGTCTTTGTATCAACAGCGCTGGTAGAGTCATCAAGAATCAGTACTTTTGGACGTCTGAGAAGTGCACGTGCAATGCAGAGACGCTGCTTCTGACCACCAGAAACGTTATTGCCACCCTGCTCAATATGAGTCTCATACTTATCTGGGAAGGTCTGAACAAAACTATCAGCCTGAGCAAGACGAGCTGCCTCAAGAATCTCTTCATCGGTAGCGTCAGGGTTACCCCAGAGAAGATTTTCTTTAATGGTACCGCTAAAGAGAACGTTTTTCTGAAGAACCATGGCAACAGCACTACGAAGAGTATCAATGTCATAGTCTTTGACATTGTGCCCACCAACAGAAACGCTACCACAAGTTACGTCGTATAGACGAGGAATAAGCTGAACCAATGTGGACTTAGCAGAGCCAGTACCGCCGATAATACCAATAACCTCACCAGAGTTAATGTGAAGGTTTACGTCAGACAGGGCTTCTCGGCCCTCTGGTCCAGAATAGGAGAATCCAACGTTTTCGAAATCAATAGATCCGTCTGTAACCTCGGGCAGAGGATTTTCTGGGTTGTTAATGGTGGAAGTTGCAAGAAGTACCTCACAGATGCGACGAGCACCTTCTTCTGCGATGATGATCATGGCAAAGACAAATGAGAGCATCATAAGCGACATGAGCATCATAAAGCCATAGGTGATAAGGGAAGAAAGCTGGCCAACACCAAAGGCAGTTCCCTGAGAAGAGATAATAAGATAAGAGCCAAAGTAAAGAATTAAAACAAAGAGAACGTAAATAGTAAAGTTCATAAAAGGAGAGTTCAGGGCAATAAGTCTTTCGGCTGCCGTAAAGTCTTTTCGCAGCTCTTCCGAAGCCTTATAAAATTTCTGACGCTCAAAGTCTTCATTTACAAAGGACTTAACAACACGAATGCCGGCGAGGTTCTCTTCAGCAGACTCGTTAAGGGCATCGTATTTCTTGAATACCTTCTTAAAGATAGGAACGACCCTAGAGATAATCAGATAAAGTCCGATTCCCAATAGAGGCATGACTGCAACAAAAATAATTGCAAGCCAACCACCCATAATAAAGCCTGCAATAAAGGCCGAGATAAACATAAATGGTGCGCGTACAGCCATACGAATAAGCATCATAAATGCCATTTGTACGTTAGAAATATCCGTAGTAAGACGTGTTACCAACGAAGACGAAGAAAATGCATCAATGGTAGTAAACGAGAACTTTTGAATATTGCGGAACATATCACGACGTAGATTGCGAGCAAATCCAGTTGATGCTTTGGCAACGGAAATGCCGGAAAGCGTACCAAAAAGCAATGACAACATTGCCATGGCGGCAAGGATAAGTCCAGACTGAATAACTGTGTTCAGATCCGCTCCTGTGCGAAGGGTATCGACAAGATCTGCTGTCCTAAAAGGAATGAGAATCTCTAAGATAGTCTCTAGTAACACAAAGAGAGGAGTGAGGATAGTGTCTCTTTTGAACTCGCCGATACTCTTTGAAAGCACTAAAGCGATCTCTTTAATGGAAAGATTACTGACATCTACAATACCTGTCAGAGCAGAGGGAACCATAGCAGTTTCTGCTTCGGTTGATTCAATTATGTTTTCAAGTTCTTCAGTTGAAGTTACTTCTTCTGACATGCCGTTTCTCCCTTCTCATCTCTGTTAATTGTGTCCCAATGTTCAACTAAACGATCTAGATATGCGCAGAATGTAACTTTTTCTTCATCAGAAAGAACAGACAAAGCTTGCGCTTCAAATGATCTAATAGATTCTTGAGCCTCTTTTGCCTGTTTACGACCTTCTTTTGTGAGTGAAAGAAGCGTTTGCCTGCGGTCTTTGTCTACACGAGTACGTTCAACAAGACCTTTTGCTTCAAGTTTGCTCACCATTTCTGAAAGAGACGCAGACGTATTTTTTGTCTTGGCGAGAAGATCTTTTTGAGTCATATCTCCATCATGATACAGTGCGGTCAGAATAAAGAGCTGTCCACCGCGGCTTCCACGCGTGATGTAAAGATAATGGCCTAGGTGGCCAAGATTGCGAATGATGCGCATCTCTTGAGTAGGTGAGGTTGATGCCTGATGCATGAGTACCTCCCGTAACAGAAATAATTCTTGTTAGGTATTTTACTCAAAAATTATGAGATAGCAAGGTACTTAACAATTAAGTACCTAAGTTTTATTTTATTGAAACAAAAGCAGGTAAATCAGGTTAGAGTTCCAGCTCTGTTTTTAAAAGTAGGAAAGATTTGCAAAAATTCTTCTCACCACTGCACCAGGAGACACCTTGGGAACATTGTGAGGGCATCCAGGAATAAAGAGAAGTCGAGCGGTAGGGATTGCCTCAGCAATACGGCGAGTTTCCTCTGGATAAATCTCATCGTATTCACCGGCCATGACAACAACAGGAACGGAGATGTGTTCAAGGGACGCGGGGTCAATATGAGGGTTATCTACCATGAGCTCCAAATGCTCTGCAATACGCGCAGCTTCAGTAGGCGAGGGAACAGGATAGCCATCTTCTAGAACAGCGCCTTCCCAACCTTGAGCTGCCCAACGTTTATTGCCCGCGATACTTTCATATAGCCAGGTCATATCACCTAACGTGTCAGGTTCAAGATTTGCTCCGATAGATACGAGAGAGGTAACTACGTCTGGATAATCACGTGCCAGAAGAAGACCAAGAATAGCTCCGTCAGAAAAACCCACAATATGAGCAGATGAAACACCAAGCTGCTTCAGGACAACATACGCATCTTCTGCCATCTGCTCGTAGGTAAAGGTGGCTGTTCCTCTAGTACTTAGCCCCTGATCTCTTGAATCAATACCAATTGCGATGTAGCCGCGGCTGCATACTTCATCAATGATGGTGCCAAAGATGCCGTGCTCTTCACCGTTTCCGTGGAGAAACACAATGGGCGCAGCATTGGTACTGTTAGTAACAGACGCCAAATAAGCCGCAGTTGAAGCGAGGTCTTCACAGGGTTTCTCGCCAGCTGGAGCGGCAGGAGCATAGACAAACGTTGCAATTTCTGCACCGTCATCAAGCAACACCTGAAGATGGCTCTTCAGGTGTGCTGTTGGTTTGTTATAGGGTTTTGGGCGGTAGACGGGTGGAAACTCAACCACGTATACTCCTAGCTGCGTGTTTTAGTTCTTCTGGCTTGGATGTGCTTTGAAGAAGTCAAAGCGAGGAGGAAGTTCTTCAAGCTGGTGCTCTTCCGCACTCTGACCAAGCTTTGCGGCAAGCTCTTTTGGTCCCATAAAAGCATTCTCCCAAGAGAAGAACTCTTCATGTGGGAAGTTGAGGGCATCTGCAATACGCTCACAGCCTTCTGGAACCGCTGGGTGCATAAGCAACGTGATGGTCTTGAGCGCATAGAATGCATCGGCAAGCGCCTGGTCGTAGGCCTCGTCATTGCCTTGTGCGGCCTTAGAAGCCTCGCCCCAACGCTTGTTTTCTGCGCGCGCATACCCGTCAACAGCAGCGAGCGCAGAGTGAGCATCAAAGCCGTATGCAAGCTGCTCATACTTCAGCAGTACCTCTTGAGCAGCGTTGATGACTTCCTGATGAGGCTCGCTGACAGGCAGGTGTCCGCCACAAGCATTAGCAGCACCATATAGGCAGCTACGAGCCATGCGGTTAAAGATGTTAGTGAGAAATGCTGACTCTTTAAGCGCAGGATCAACAACGCGAGGGTCATCTTTTACCAGAAGATCAGGCTCGCCATCTTTACCCTTCCTAGAAACGGAAGTATCAAAAGCTTTTGGCGAGAAGGACACAGCACGCTGATCAAGACCAAGAGAGAGCCAGTGAGCGCGGAGCTGCTCTGGGGTGTAGAACTCAAGAAGCTCTTCAGCCATAGGAGGTTTGATTGCGCCGGAGCTGGAAGCCTTCTTGTTCATAAAGAGAATGTGGTAGTTAGCAATTGGAGTATCGGTGATAAGACCCCAATCGAGTGCATCCCACAGTGGATTTTGAACAATGCAGTAGAAGAAGATGTTGTCTTGACCAATGAACTGGTAGACAGCAGCATCCTCGCTGCACCACCAATCGCGCCACTCGTCAGAAGAGTAGCGAGAACCACCGTTGCTAGCGTCTTCAGAAAGAGCAGCACGAGTGAAGGTAATAGGAGCCCAGAGGGACTCAGTCCAAACCCAGATGGTAAGGTCTTTAAGGTCCTCGATATCAGGAGACTTGAGACCCCATGAAATGTTGCCGGTCATACGGTAAGGCAGAAGAGTCTTACTTGTCCTAAAACGGATTCCAGCCTCTTTGAGTTTCTCGCGAGCTTCATCTCTGTCTTGCCAGTTCTCAAAGACAACGGAAAAAGAAGACGCATTGCCTTCTGGTTCAATAACGCTATGAGCTGGAAGGGAAGAGGAGACGCCGTCAAAGTCTTGGCGGTAGGAGTTTTGAATGTAGATAATGGGCTCGGTCAGAGTCTCTTGAACGGTTGAAGTAACCACAGAACGAACTTGTGGGTTATTCTTCCACTTCTCTACAAGGTTGTTTAGGAATTCTTTGTATTGTGGCAGGTCAAAGTACCAGCTTGGTGCAGGACGAAGCTCTGGCGTGGTGCCAGTGAGCTGCGACACAGGAGCAATGAGCTCCTCTGGATTGAACTGATGACCCAGGTCGCATTCTTCTGCATAAGCCTTCTCTGACTTGCAGCCCTTAATGGGGCAACGTCCATTGACCTGGCGTCCATTAAGGAATGTCTGAGCTTCGGTATCATAGAACTGCTTGGTTGAGAGCTTAGAGAGCTTACCGCGCTCATAGAGGCGGTGCATGATGCTGTCAGCCATCTCTTCGTGAATCTTTGCTGCAGGCTCTAATGCGGAACCGCCGTAGAAATCAAGCGAGATATTGTAGGCGTTAAGAGCGCTTTTCTGCAGGTTGTGGTTTTGATTGACGTAATCGAGGATAGTTCCGTCAAAGCCCTCTTCTTCAACCTTTTTGCGATAACCCTCCGCAATAGGAGAGCCATAGCAGTCAGTTCCCGAGATAAACAGAACGTTTTTCTGACCAATGCGATCTCTTAAGAAACGAGCAAAGAAGTCTGCGGGGACAAAGACGCCCGCAATGTGTCCAAAGTGGAGATTCTTATTACCGTAGGGCATACCACCAGTGATGACAGCGCGCTTAGGAAAATGTGGGCGGTTGATCATGTCGTAGCTTTCGGCCATGGATACCTCGCAGTTAGAATTGTTTGATTACGCAAATTATCTTCTTATTCTAATCTTTTTTGATTCACTACACGAATAGATTCAGAACTCGATACTATAGTGAGTAGAAATAAGGTAAGGAGTGCATGTGGGTAGAAAAAAGCCAAAGACAAGTCTTGAGTTTGTATTGAAGAATCCACCAAAGTCTGTGGTGACTCCTTTTCTTGTGGCTGACCTTGCGCTTCTGCTTATGTTTATGTGTCATATTCCGCTGTTGGTTATGGGAGAGCTCCCACCCAATGACATCCTTCCAGCCGTGTTGGGTCTTCTAGGAAGCATGTTGGCAGGTGGCTTAATCCTTGTGTGGATTACCCGCGTTAATAAGCGAGATTTTAGGTCTTTGGGTCTTCGAGTAAGCTCCTGGCCAGGATTTATGCGCGGAGTTACCTTTGGCTTTTTGATGGTACTGTTTACCTTTGGCTCTATCATGCTCATTGAAGGCTTTGACTTTAACTTCAACGCTTCCTATAACATTTTTGCTGCTCTCTTCTTACTTGTGGCAACCCTTATTGAGTCTGCTGCAGAAGAAATCTTGTTTAGAGGTTATCTACAAACTGGTGTTGCAGCTAAGAGTTCTTTCCCTGTAGCGCTTGTGCTTCAAGCAGTGCTCTTTACCGCAACGTATGGACTAACGCCTAACATCTCTATTGCCGCAGCAATCTCAGTCTTTTTGATGGGCATTCTTTATGGCTTGGTGTTTTGGCTTACCGATAACCTTCTCATGACCATTGCTATGCACTTTATCTGGAACTTTGTAACCGGCCCTATTCTGGGCATCTCGGTTACCACTACGCTTCTTCCTACCACGCTCTTAACAGCGTATCCTGCAGCATCTGAGTTTATCTCGGGTGGCGCCTACGGTATTGAAGCAAGCGTTGTTACCATTTTTGTATGCCTTGCTGCCTGCGCTATAGTAGGTTGGAAATGTTATAAGGCACAAGGCGAGAAGAACTAATGGCTTCAAACATGCTTCAGTCAATTGAGACTCTTTCAGTAGAGCCGGGAACACCGCTGCTGCTCCATGCATGCTGTGGTCCATGCTCACTTGAACCTTTAAAACATTTGAGGGAAGAGGGCTTTGAGCCAACCATCTGCTGGACTAATCCTAATATTCAGCCAGTTGAAGAGCACGACAGGCGTCTTCAAACCTTACTTACGTGGGCTCAAGAAGAGGCTCATGTTGAGGTGATTGTGGCAGGAGATCCGCGAGAGCAGTGGGAGCGAGCTGTTGCGCCCCAAGGGTTTGAGCGAGATCGTCGCTGTCGCGCTTGTTACGCAATCCGCTTGGCAGAGAGTTGTCGTGTGGCGGCCGAGCGTGGGTTTGAATACGTTTCTACAACACTGGCTGTCTCGCCCTATCAGCTCTTTGATGCGTGCGAGGATGAGCTGGTGTCCATTGCGCATGCTCATGGACTGACGCCTGTATGGAGAGATTTCCGTCCGTATTACCCAGAGGCTACAAAAGAGTCTCGTGAGCTTGGTATGTATCGACAAAATTATTGCGGTTGCAGATATTCTGCAGCCGAGGCTCAGATAGAGCGTCATGAAGCTCGTGACGCAAGAAAGGCAGCACGTCATGCGAACTGACGATTTTGATTACAACCTTCCAGAAGAACGTATTGCACAAGCTCCTGCTGAGCCAAGAGACTCTTGTAGGCTTTTGGTGCTGCATAGAGAAAATGGCCGCATAGAGCACAAGCACTTCACCGATATTGTGGAGTATCTTGAGCCGGGCGATTTGGTTGTAGTTAACCAGACGCGCGTTATGCCAGCTCGCCTTGTAGGTAAAAAGCAAAATACGGGCGGCGTCTCAGAAACGCTGCTTTTAAAACGTCGAGAAGACATTGATGCTTTGGGCGGTGTATGGGAGTGTCTGGTAAATCCTGGTAAGCGTCTAAAGCCTGGCGCAGTAATTGAATACCGTGCAGGTGGCTTGCATGCTCCTGACTCAGCCCCTGTTGTGTTGACAGGCACCATTGTGGACTTTGTTGACGACAACAGGGGAGGTCGCCTGGTGCGTTTTGAAGCACAGGGAGATCGCACTCTTGACGAGGCTATTCATGAAGCGGGCCACGTTCCACTGCCTCCGTATATTACACAGTACGAGGGAGACCCAGAGAAGTACCAGACGGTCTACGCTATGCAGGACGAGCATTCTGCTGCAGCTCCTACCGCGGGTCTTCACTTTACTCCAGAGCTCATTGAAACCATCAAAGCAAAGGGTGTCCAGTGGGCATCTGTTGAGCTAGAGGTGGGTATTGATACCTTCAGGTTGGTAACAGAGGACGATCCTACAAAGCACGTCATTCATACCGAGCGCTACCACGTAGCTCCAGAAGTTGTAGAAGCAGTAAAGGCCACTAAAGCCGCTGGTCATAAGGTTATTGCCATTGGTACCACCAGTGTCCGCTCGCTTGAAAGTGCTTGGGATAATCAGATTCCTGCAGCTGAGCCTCCTGTTGTTGCCCGTCGCTTTGAGGAGGCAGAAGACTCTGCTGCAGTGACTCATAAAGGCGATATAGTTGCCCGAGAAAACGCAACTACCAACCTCTATTTGATGCCAGGCTCTACGTTCCACGTGGTAGACACCATGGTGACCAACTTCCACGTTCCACGTTCAACTTTGATGATGCTGGTTTCTGCGTTTGCAACGCGCGAGCAGATTATGGACGCCTATCAAAGTGCCATTGACGAGAAGTACCGCTTCCTGTCATTTGGTGATGCCATGATCATCATTTAGCGAGTTTGGTTACGTGACCATGACCCTTACGTTTAACTTGAGAGTTTAGATGTAGAAAAAGTGCCACAGAATTGTGAGCACTTTTTTTCATACGATGATTTGTCTGGGCAAAGACTAAATTACCAGTTAAAAATCAGCCAAACAAAAGACGCAAGAATCGCTATCATGCCAAGAACAACAATGATGAAGCCAATGCGCTGTCCGCGAGTTGTCTCTCGAAGGATTTTCTCGCCAGTAATAAGCTCTTTAAGGGTGAGCTGCTTGGTATTGATGTTAATTACTTGCTCGTCAACAGACTTTCTGAGCTCCTCAGTAATTTCTGGTGTTGCATGAATTTCTTTAGCATCATCAATGACTGACTGTGCTTCATCATGTTTATCTGCTGCTTCGTTAAAGAGCTCCTTGGCTGTCTTAATTTTCTCTTCAAGACCCTCTATATCTTTGCTCAGAATCCTCTGACGAGCATTAGCCTCAGCTACCACAGCGTCATATTCTTGCTGTTTCTGCTCATAATCTTTGCGAGCTGCATCAATAGAAGACTCTGAGGACTCCAACGATTTGCCCTGGGTCCAGTAATGCGTTTGTGCCATCTCAAGTGAAGACTGGAAAGAGTTCTGTAGTTCCTCAACTTGCTTTTGGGCCTGCTCTGCACGAGCAAGCTCTGACTTAAGGTCTTCCTCAATACGAACAATTGCATCGTGGTTAGCAGCAGGGTCTGTCTTAAGACCAGCAAGCTCTTCTCTGAGAGAAAGCTGTCTTGCCTGGGAGTTTTCCAGTGCTTTATTTGCAGACGCTACAGCAGCATCGCGTTTCTCGGTAACTTCTTTAAGCTGAGCCTCAGCGTTTTTGACACCACGCTGCGCCTCGGAGATTGTTTTTGAAATATCGTCTAGCCTGCCTTTTGCTGTGGCAGCAACTTCTTTGTAAGGCTTAATCTTTGCTTCGTCGTCAACTTTTTGCTGTTCAAGCTTTTGAATAAGCTGGTTTTTCTTAACCGTGAGAAGATCCACTTGCGTAGACTGATCGCTCATGACCTGAGCGGTTTCTGCAAAAATTTTCTCTTGCTCAGCAATTATTTGATCAAACGAGCTCTGTACGTAGTCTCTGTGCTCTAAGTCTTGCTTGTCTTGAGCAAGGTGTTCTTGCATCTGCTTAAGCTCTTGCTTTGCAGAGTTTGTCTCTTTGGCAGCGTTGTGGACTTCTTTGGTAGCCTGGAAACCTTCTGCAACGGCGGTTGTGGCGCTCTCAAACGCACTGCTTACTCCCTTTGCTACAACCTGAGTAGTGTCTTTGGCAATCTTTTGAATGTCCTGGGATTTGCTGGGTTCAGGTGTGTCTGCAGACTCATTCTGCTCATTAGAAGTGGTTACTTGAGTATCTATCGTGTCCAATTCCTCAGATTTTGAGTTTTGGATATCGTTTTCAGCCATGGTGAACCTCCTACAAGAGTTCCGACTTTTTATTTTTACCCTGTTTTTGAGCAAATCATAGTCTAATTTGGTTCTTTCTGGAAATAAGATTGGATATAATACGTTATGTTTTGTTACGATAGTAACGATTAATCGAGAATAACTCTCGAGTAGATTTTTGGTTTCCGGAAGGGGAGTCCACTTATGGTTTCAAAGCAGACTACTATCATCAATGCAACTGGTCTTCACGCTCGTCCAGCATCCGTCTTTGTTTCTGAGGCAAAGAAGTTTGAGAGCAACGTCACCATCAAGAATGTTGACAAGGACTCCGCACCAGTTAACGCTAAGTCCATCATGATGATTCTTGCTGCTGGCCTTGGTACTGGCACCAAGATTGAGATTGCATGCGACGGCGCTGACGAGCAGGCAGCCCTTGACGCTCTCGTTGCTCTTGTTGACAGCGGCTTCGGCGAGTAAGTTTCTAACTTACATAAAAGTGCACGTTAAGCCCGGCTCTGCCGGGCTTTTTTCAAAGAGAGGTTAGTATGACATTTGTTGCAACATGGCTTGTAACTACTGTTGCTACGTTGGTGGCCTGCACCTTAATTCCAGGTCTAACTATTGTGGGAGGCTCGTGGGCAGGTCCTATTCTGTTCTCGTTAGTACTCGCAGCAGTCAATACGGGCATTAAGCCTGTTGTTAAGCTACTCTCATTGCCTATTAATGTGCTGACTCTAGGTATTTTCTCGCTCTTTATTAATGCTTTTATGCTTGAGCTTTCAAGTTTTATTTCTAGGAATTTGCTGCATGCGGGCGTTGCTATTGATTCTTTAGGCACCGCTATCCTGGGATCAATAGTTATCTCAATTGTCTCTTCAATTGTGATTAGCCTTACTGGTTTGAAGAAGGAGAACCTTTCGTAAGTTCCTTCTGGGCTTTATCCAGTTTGGCAAAGCTTTCTGAGATAGCAGAAGTTAGCTGAGAAATCTGGGAAGACTCAGTAATGTTTTCAATCAAAGATGTTGCGGATGCATTGACAAGCGAACCAAGGAGGTCAAAAAAGACTTCTTTGGTTTGCTTTTCTGTTTTAGTGAGTGCCGCAACAACAGGCTGTAAGTTTGCGGGCGAGCTAATAATGTCGCTGAAATAGACTGCTCCGCCTGCCGAAAGGGCGTCAAAGAGCTCGTTAGTAAAGTGCTCACGATCGGAGAGGGGGAGTTCTTTATACCAGTTGCTAAACGCCTCGTTAATCTTTTTACATTCCAGCTGGAAATCATCAGCAAATTCAAACGTATTGCGAGAGACTTGCCATGAAACGCCGTCGTGCGCCAGCATGCCAGACTCGGAGCTTTTAACAATGAGCTTTGGAACAGCAGGATCATCAAAAATCATGCCAACTACACTAAACTCAGGCAAAATTCTGATGTATTTATCTCCAAGCACCTTGTGGGCTGTGGTGGGAAGAATTTCTGGACACATATTAGGTCCATCGTTACTCCAGACGCGATCAATTGCGCCGAGTAGTTCTTCAGGACAGACTGTTGCTGCATATGCCGCAAGGTTGCCGCCCTTAGAGTGGCCACCAACCATAACATTTGCGCAGGTAGTGCTATTGCCTGCTGCAAGGTGCTCGCGAATGCGCTTCTCAAGGTATAGTGCCGCTGATTTATCAGCGGATGTAACCTGGAAGCTAAGGTTAAGGTTTTCTCGCCAGCCAACGAGCGTGCCGTCAGTTCCTCTAAAAGAAACAAACATCTGTCCTGTAGGAAGATAGGCGGTAAACGCTGCAAACTGCAGGTTTTTCTCGACATTAATGCGGTCTACATAGCGGCCAAGCTTAATGTTGGCAAAGCGGGGAGCGTTGACCAGCGCCTCAAGGAAGGTTCCATCAACGCGAGAAAATCCTGTGATAAGAGACGGGTCATCTTTAAGTTTTTTCAGCATTTTGGCGCAAGCGTCACCAAGCAGAATGCGTTTCTCGCTACGTTCAGAAGGCACGACGCCGCCAAATCCCAGATAGGAAAGGATTGAGAGAATCAGGTTATCAACGTTGTTAAAAGGGTCATTCTCAAACGTCAGATCGCCGCGCCAGTGTAGATAGTCAACGACATTTGCCATGATGCCTCTTTCCTGCTGGTACTTTTCGTATACTAAGCATAGAGGAAGTTTGATTGATTTGGGGAGAAGTCCGTGGAAAAAGCTACAGTTTCTTCAAAAGCAATTGCTACCAAGAAGCGCTTTGTTTTTGCAGATGTTCTTACCATTTTGGCAGGTATTGCTGTTGTTATGTTACATACCTCGCTCAACGTTTTTTCTCTTGCGCACACTAAAACATGGGCTTTCTCTTTAGCTCTGCAAGCAGCGTTTATTTACGCGGTACCCATCTTTTTTATGCTGAGTGGTATGAATTTGCTTGGATATAGAAATAAATACTCCACAAAGACATTCTTTATGAAGCGTGCAAGAAAGACGCTGATGGCGCTCATTTTTGGCAGCGTAGCAGTGTATCTGATGTACGTGCTTTTTCCTACAAAGTTTTGGGGTGCCGAAGAAGTTGCGGCAAGCGCTGGTGTTGCCGATTTTGTAAAGCGCTTTCTAACCAATAACGTTAACAGCACTCTTTGGTTCATCTATACCATTTTGTATCTGTATCTTTTGACACCTGTGCTTTCTTTGGTAGTTCAAAAGAAAGAAACCCTGCTCTATGTTATGGCTCTTACGCTCTTTGTGAGCTTTGGATTGCCTCTTCTTGAGTTCATTTGCGTTCGTGGTGTTTACTTTGATCAGCTGTTTAGATGGGCTGCGTTTAACAGTGATGGCCTTTTCTACTATCTGCTGGGTTATTACGTTAAGACGTATTACGACGAGCTTCCAAAATTTACTAAAAACAATCTTGTGCTTGCTGTAATTTTCTTGCTTTCATCTGCGGCCATGTTTGGTTGGGGACTTATTGCTAACAACTTTGGAACCCCATTGACTCCAGAAATGACGTATCAGAGTTATCCCATTGCTATCAGAAACTTCCTCTGCTTAGCGCAAGCGGCATCTTTGTTCCTGTTTGTGCTGAACCTTGAGCCAAGGCTGCAGGAACTTTCCGATGGTGCCAAGAAATGCATCAGCACGGTATCTGCTGGTGTTTTAGGAGTCTATCTGTTCCAGATTCCTGTTATTAACTTCTTGGGACTAAGACTTGGTCGATTCCCATACAGCTTGCTTGGAAATGCTTTTGTACGAGGCATCTTTGTCTTTGCAGTCACAATTGTTGTAGTTATGGCGTTCCAATGGCTGATGAGACAGATCAAACAGAATTTTTCTGCTAAATAGGCGTTCTATTTCATCAGAGAAATTGAGTTGATATTAGAAATATTTTAAATATCAGATAAAATATAGTTTATATAAACTGAAGGAGTACAGAGATGAGCTCTTTTACGTTTTTTAAACATAAAGATTTTTCTAATAACGCATCTGAGAATGTAACAAAAACGCCACACCTGTGTACATTCAATCCCGCTAGAATACTAGGCTTTTGTTTGCTTAGTTTAATCTTTGGATTTCCTTTTCCTGTGATTTTAATTCCTAGTGATGATGTTTATTGTAATGTGCCATTGGTTTCTTTTGTAATGTGCATTTTTGTTGCTTGTGTCTTTGATAAGGCGTATCGCATTCTTAACGATGGGGCAGTTCAAAAAACTATTAAAAGTCTATGTTTGTGTCTAGTTATTTGGTTGTTCTCAGCTCTATTTATTTACTGTTTAGCGTACATAGATTTGGGTTTTGGTGGAAAAATTGTCAATACAGGTATAGGTCTTTTTGTATTTATCTGTCTTAGTCGGATTGTGATTCGTTAATAAATAGACCTGCATAAAATATGAACTGCCTCCCATTTCTTGGACATAAGAAATGGGAGGCAGTTCATATGCGGGTGAT
>CALLVW010000017.1:0-69212 GCA_938015835.1 uncultured Atopobium sp.
CATCAAAGGTATTATGTTTTAAAAGATTTAGAATATGAAGAAGTAGATGTTATTCAAGTAGATTTATCTAAAACTAAAGAAAAGGCTTTAAACATAGCACTAAACAAAATTAGTGGTGAATGGAATCAAAATAAATTAATTGATTTATTAACTGAATTACAAGAAGAAGATTTTGACATTACTTTGACAGGTTTTGATAAATTTGATTTAAACTTAGATGTTAATTTATTAATTGATGAATCCGAAGATATGATAGCGATGTTTTAGATAAATATATGTTAACTTGTTTAAAAGCATTACAAAATGAATTAGAACAAGCAAAAAATGAAATAAAAGAATTAAGAAAGGAATTAGATTATGTTAGAAAAAATACTTTGGAAAGACACAGTTAAGAAAAATCCAAGAAGAATAGTATTGCCTGCAACAACCAATGGGCGCTTGACCAGCATGCCTGTGGTGGCAAGCAAATTATAGGCATCACTATCGCTCATACCTGCATCAAGCTGCTCCTTGATGTTATTATCGCGATATACCATGCCTGAAGTGTTGAAGAACTTTCTGATAGAAAGACCGCTCAACTTATGCCATTCAGCAAGCTCTTCAGCAGTTGGATTCTCCTCTTTAATATCACGCAGTGTATAAGAAACACCGTGCTCATCAAGCCATTTAAGAGCTCTCTTACAGGTAGTACAGCGAGAATAGCAAAGAACCAAAATGTTTTTATCTGCCATGTCTGTGCCCTTTGGATCAATTATCGATTACATAAAGGCAATCTTTTTTGAGTTACAAGCAATCCTAAAATCAATATTCCTAGAGAAACGCCATAGATCATACCGATAAAGAGGTCATTAACGTTTGATGCTGCGCCCAGGATGATTGCTAAAATCAAAAACATCATTCCAAGAGAAACATACTTGTTTTTTAGTAGGTTCATTTGGTCGTCTCCTTTTTACTGACGGTAACGAAGCATTATAAATCAACACCTTGTTACTGACCATGCACATTTATGCAGGTGCCTGACCTGTTTCAAGAATTTGCTGAAGCGCAGCCTCATCAAGTACGGGAACACCTAAGCTTTCAGCCTTTGTAAGCTTAGATCCCGCAGCTTCTCCTGCCACTACAAAGCTTGTCTTTTTAGATACAGAGCCAGAAACCTTTGCTCCCATGGCTTTAAGCTGGGCGCCAGCCTCATCGCGTGTGAAGTGCTCAAGAGTTCCCGTTAAAACAAAGGTAAGTCCAGCAAGCGTCTGAGGAAGCTCATTTTCTGACTTCTCTTCCTCAAGCACCACGCCTGCCTGACGAAGACGCTCAATAACGGCAACATTTTCTGGTATCGAGAAGAACTCGTGTACAGACTCTGCAATCTTAGGGCCAATACCTGGGATTTCAGCGATCTTCTCGACAGGTGCTGTAGCAAGAGCCTGGATAGAGCCAAACTCCTGGGCAAGAAGCTCTGCAACGTTAGCGCCAACATGCCTCATGCCAATACCAAAGAGCGCGCGTCCAAGACCTCGCGTCTTTGATTCCTCAACCTTTGCCATAACCTTCTTAGCAATAGTGTGACCCACAGGAATACTATCGCCAGAAAGGTGATCTGCAGTATCAGTATCGTACACACGACCTGTAGGCATGCTTGCCAGCGTTTCTTCAGTGAGTTTGTCGTAGAAGTCGGCTACGTCAGAGAGGACGCCCTCTTCAACCATACGATTAATAAGCTCGTCACCAAGGCCGTCGATGTCCATGGCCTTACGGCTACCCCAGTGAATCAGACGCTCAACTGCCTGAGCGGGGCAATCAATAGAGACACAGCGGAAGGCTACCTCTCCCTCTTCTTGAATAACAGGGCTACCACAGCTCGGGCAGGTAGCTGGCATCTGGAACTCAACAGCATCTGCAGGTCGAAGACTCAAAACTGGTCCTACAACCTCTGGAATGACATCTCCTGCCTTGTGGACAATGATGGTGTCACCCTCGCGCACGTTTTTACGACGAATCTCGTCAAGATTGTGAAGGGTTGCACGCGCAATGGTAGAACCTGCAACAGTAACGGGATCAAACTCAGCAACAGGTGTGAGTACGCCCGTACGACCCACCTGAATACGAATTTCTCGCAAAACGGTCTGCTTTTCCTCTGGTGGGAACTTAAATGCAATAGCCCAACGAGGAGCGCGAGAAGTAAATCCTAGAGCCTCTTGGCTCGCAAATGAGTCAACCTTTACTACCACGCCATCAATGTCGTAGTTAAGATCTCCTCGCTGCTCAAGAGCTTGTGCACAGAAATCGTGGACCTCCTGAGCGCTCAGGCAACGACGGGCATGAGGATTAACATTAAAACCACAGCTACGAAGCCAGTTTAAGAACTCCCACTGACTGTGAACGTCAAGAGGACCCTCATCGGCTACTGCGTAGATAAAGGTCTCAAGATCTCGGTGTGCTGTAATCTTTGGATCCTTCTGGCGCAAAGATCCAGCAGCTGCATTTCTTGGGTTAGCAAAAGGCTGTTTACCAGCAGCGTCCGCATCCTCATTCAAACGAATGAAGGAGTGCTTTGGCATATAAACTTCGCCGCGGACCTCAATACTCTGGTTGAGGCCTCTATTCTCTACCTGCTCAAGACCAGCATGCGCAAGCTCTCGGGGAACATCAGAGATAGTCAAAACGTTTGCTGTGACGTTTTCTCCCGTGCTACCGTCGCCTCGTGTAGCAGCTCGTACAAACTGACCGTCACGATACGTGAGTGCAACACCTAAGCCGTCAATCTTAAGCTCGCAGGTATATGCCACAGGATTAGTGGGCGATGCGCCAAGAGCCTCATCAGTTCTGGAAAGCCATGCATCCAGCTCTTCCAGGTTCATGGCATCGTCCATGGAATACATGCGAGCAGCATGCTGAACAGGCTCAAACTGTTCAGAGACGTAGCCACCGACGCGCTGGGTATAGCTATCCTCAGTAACAAGCTCTGGGTTTGCTGCCTCGAGTTGCTGAAGCTCAATGAGCAGGCGGTCAAATTCAGCGTCGGTAAGCTCTGGATTATCAAGGGCATAGTAGGCATATGCCGCATGGTTCAAGATTCTATTAAGCTCCGCTGCACGAGCGGCATCTTTTGGCGAAAGTGCTGCCATTACTACTCCAAACATAAAAACGTAGGTGCAAGAAATCTTGCACCTACCAGATATTTATTTGCGTCCTCTTAAGGTTCTACCAAGGGCCTTAAGGGCTTCTCGCCTTGCGCTGCCATATGGTGCAAGAGGGTCAATAATCTTACGCAGAGGACTTGCATCAGAAAGCGCGCGCTCGTGGAACTCTGTGACGTCGGCGTCATTTCTAGCGCCTGGCACCATGTCCTGAATAATAACCTCGTAGAACGGGGTATTACGCGCGTACTTCCAGAAATAGGAAGCCATGTCGCAGCTGGCGTTCTGCCAAGGCTTGATAGCACCAGCGAAGTGAACAATCTTTGGTGCGCGGCGTGCTGTTTGATAATCATCAAAAACGCTGTTTGGTGCCATTGGATAGAGTTTCTCGGCACGGCCAAAGATATTATGCGTAACGTTCCAGTCAGCTGGTAGATAGACAACACGACCCTGGCACTCGCTGTTCAGAATATCTTGATCGTTGTAGATAAAGATCGGATTGGTTGCAATACGTAACCACTCCGGAACAGTGTGATAACGGCGTAGCTCAGCAGTATTGAAGACCATAACTCCTGCCTGGAAGTAGGCATAAGGATTCTTAAGATTAAGCACGTCAAGGCTGTACTTCATACGGTCTCCGCCGCGAATGTTGAGGTTTGCCAGATAGTCAATATCAAGCGTTGCCGCAATAAGATTATTGCCCATTCTTACGTCATACAGTTCTGCGACATTACCGTTAACCACAAGGTCAGAGTCAAGATAGACAACCTTATCGTAAGCAGAAAGAATGTCTTGAGCCAAGAAGCGGAAGTATGTCTCAACACTAATGTGAGCGTTATTAGTATCTAGCTTGTAGTCTTTGACCATGCGCCACACGTTATAGAACGTAATACGAGCATTCTTATAACGCGAGAAGTGCTTCTTAACCAGCTCCTGCTTTGATCCGCCAATATTGGTGTTGAGAACGACCACATCGTAGAAACGGTTAGGATCGGCATTTTCAAGCATTGAGCCCATAGCGCAGGTAAGAATTGGAACATAGTTGTTGTCTGCTGCAAAAACAACAGGAACAACGTTCTGGCTTGCAATCTCAGGCTTCTCTTCAAAGAGAGGAATGAACTTCTGGCGGGGCTCTGGATTGGTAAAGTGAATGCACTGAAGCTCTTTTACCTTCCAGTTTTTGCCCTCTGTACGCAGCATATGCATACGCCAGATATTAAAGAGGCGCTCAGTCAGATGACCTGGGGTTCTTAGGGCCTCTTTGCTATAGGTAGACATATCAGTACGGGCAGTCCACTCGTCAACAAGTGGGAACACCCATGCTGCATAGCGATCAAAGAGCTCTTTACGCATGATATACATGTTGCAGAAGCACTGCTGATGACCGTTGAGAAAAGTGTTTACGTCCTCTGCATACTCTGGATGACGCTCAACAATGAGTGCAGCCATAGTATCCATATCCTTTGGATGGAGTAGCGGAGCGGAATGGTACTGCTCAAGAGGTGTATTAGCGCTTCCAGGGAATTTGCTAATATCCTTTACCCCAGTGGTAATGAGGTCATAGCCCTCAATGCATTGAGCGATGGTCTGATCATCAAGACCATATTTCTTGATAGCATCCTCATCAATGAAGTCATCCATAACCTCACCAAACGGATTTTCTGGATAAACCGTATCGGTAAAGTTGAAGTAGCGACGATAATGACCAAAGCCAACATAGCGAGCATTGGTGATGTTCTTCCATGCCCAATACTGTGTAGTCATCTCACAGTACATTGGGTTTTTCTCGGTAATGTTATCGCCCTCATCATCATGGAGCATATACGTAAAGCGATTGGTCTTCTGGCCTGGTCCTACCTGGATAGGCTGAAGGTAATTACTTGCGGGAACATCAACATCTTTATGAGAAGTAATCAGAATGCGAATAGGCTGCTGCTCAAACATCTTTACCATGTGCTTTCTCTCTAGATACTCCATGTGCTCATCGGCAATCTGTTTCATGCGAACTGCCCTATCAAACGACAGTCCCTCATCCTGATGCATGAGAGCAGCATATTTCTTTGCATACGTCCTGTAGCGATAGGCATCACTGTCTTCTGGAAGCTCGGTTCCAGTAGCAATAGCCTCGTACGCAATATCCCTTACAAAGCGATAGAGCTCTCGAGCAGCTGCTGATGGTCCAAAAAGAATGGCAAACGGCTCAAGAGCTGCCTCTTGATCTTCAGGAGCAAGACGGAATCTCCACTCAGCACTCAGAAGCTCCAACAGTCTGTGCTTCATTCCCTTAAAGGAGTTGAGATGCGCAATGTTATCTGATTTGCCAATATAAAGTTCTACCTGGTCAATGTTGTCCAAGAACTGATAGCAGAACTCTCCAAATTTATCTAAAGAAATACGAGAAGCGCCAGTTACGCCAATACCATAGTGGTACAAAAAGCCTCTGCAAGACTCAAAGCCATCAGCGGTCTGAGCCTTATCTGCCAGGATAAATACCTCATAGGCATCTTCTGCTCTTACCAGGCGCTCCGAAGTCATCTCTGCAAAGGCAGAGCGGAAAAGTTCTCCACGATACAAGCGTTGCGTAGCGCGCCAATCAAGCTTCTGCCCATAGCCCTCATCATAAATAATGCGTAGGATATCATCGCCTTGAGTAAAGTCTGATTGCTGGTTAATGTAGCTTTCAAAAGACTTTGCATCAGCTGGGTCAACACCATTTTCTGGAATAACGGTAATGCCAAGGTGGAGAATATCAACAGGGTTCTGATCAATACGAGCAACTACCTGCTCAAGAAAATCAGGAGTAACCTCATCGTCACCGTCTAGACAAAAGACCCACTCGCCTTTTGTATGAGCTGCAGCAGTTTTACGTGCAAGATGAAGTCCCTGGTTAGTTGCATGAGTAACAACTTTGAACCTTTTGTCATCCCCTACTGCCGTAACAATTTTCTCTGGAGTGGAATCTGTTGAGGCGTCATCAACAATAATTGCTTCAAAATCACCAAACGTCTGATTCTTTACACTTTGAATACAACGCCCAATGTACGATTCGATGTTGTATGCAGGAATTACAAAAGAAACCTTAGGCATACCAACTCCTTATAAATAAGCAATCTCAACTATCTTCTATCTTATCTAAAATGTGCCTTCCTTGGGCGCGCAAAAGATGCCTACTCAACGCTCTTCAAGCTCTCCACCATATCAATATTTTTGAGCTTTGGCCGCATAGCAACATACACTAACAGCGAGAAAACAAGCGTGAGTCCAAAGGCAAACCAATAACTTGGCGCATGAATAGCACGACCAAACATAACAAGATCAATCTCAGCAGTCTGAACTACGAATCCCTCAAGATAGGTTCCTAGAACAAGTCCAAAGAGCGCTCCAAAGACAGCTAGTAATGCAATTTCTCTAAAGACATAGGCATCAACCTCGTGTCGTGTAAATCCAAGTACTTTGAGGCTGGCAATTTCTCTAATACGTTCTTCAATATTGATATTAGTGAGGTTATACAAGACGATAAAAGCCAACAGAGCTGCAGCCACAATAAGAATGGCTACCACGCGATTAACTACGGCAAGTGATTCTTTGTAGGTGTGAATAGCCTCATTAACGTCATCTACTGTTGCAACTCCTGCCTGGTTAATAAGCTTTTCTCCAAACGCATCTCTTGTTGTTTGATCTTCGGGAAGCGTTGCATACCAGCCATCCGTGGCGTCGTCTTGAATGCCCAGGGAACGCCATGCAGAAGGCCCCACATACAGATACGACCCAACGTAATTCTCGGCAACTCCTGTAATAGTTAGCGTACTTGGCTCACCTGAAGCGTTGCCAATTCTGTCTTGAGCATAAACCTTAATAGTATCTCCCACACCTACGCCAAGCCGTTTTGCAAGCTTTTCTGTAATTACAACCGAGTCTTCTCCAAGCTCTATTGCCTGACCAGAAAGACGATTACGCAGAGTGGCCAAACCAGCCATGTCTTGAAGAGAACTGCTGGTCATAATAGTTGTTCTTGTAAGCGAGCCTGCCTTTTGTGTAGGTGACTCAAGAAGAACATTTTCTCTTGTTATGCGATGAATGTTTGTAGCGCCCACTTGATTGAGCTCTGCATTAATCTGATCAGCTTCTTCCTCAGAAACATCGGGGGTCATTCCCACAATGTAGTCATAATGCGAGATAGCTGGCCATTGGTTATCAATGATGTCGCTAATAGAATCTCTAAGGCCAAAAGCCACTAATAAGAGTGCAGTACATCCAGCAATTCCCACGAGCGTCATAATCAAACGTCGCTTATAGCGGACAAGGTTTCTGATTGTAACTTTCCACGAGAAAGACAACCTGGACCATAGAGGTTCAACGCGCTCAAGCAAAATCTTTGAGCCCGCTTTTGGAGCTTTTGGAAGCATGAGACTAGAAGGCTCTTCTTTCAAAGAGGATAAAACGGCAGCCGTGGTTGAAAGAAGCGTGATGCCTATACCAGAAAGCCCCGAAAGCAGCGCACTATCTAGCTGGATAGGGTAAGGCGCTCTCCCGTTTGGGATGGTGTAAATAGACCCGTAAGCAGAGACAATAACGCCTGGCAACACCTGACTTAAACATGCTATGCCAATAACAGCACCTAAAAGCGAAGCAGACAAGGCATATAGCAGGTACTTTGCCGCAATCTGAACAGTTGAATAGCCAAGCGCCTTATGAACACCAATGAGCGTACGCTCTTCAGATACCATGCGCGTCATGCTGGTAAGTGACACCAAAGCAGCTACCAAGAAGAACATCAGCGGGAACACATTAGCAATATCGTTGATACGCTCAGAGTCTGCTTGATACGCTGCAACGCCAATCTCTTTTGTGCGATCAAGTACATACACATCGGGCTCTTTGAGCTCGTCAATTTTCTTTTGAGCCTCATCGATTTTTGCCTGGCCATCAGCAAGCTGCTTCTCGACCTCAGCACGCTGATCCTCAAGGCTCTTTCTTCCCTCAGTAGTCTGAGCTTCAGCGCTTTGAAGCGCTGTTTGTCCTGCGTTCAGGCGGCTAAGCGAAGCAGCAAGTTTTTCTTGAGCTGCAGACAGCTGATTTGCAGTAGCAAGCCTTGCCTCTGCCAAATCCTGACGCGCCTGAGCTACCTGAGACTCTGCCTCATGCAGTTGAGCCGTGCGCTGATCTAGCTCTTCTCGCGCGGCTGCTAAAGCCTGCTGCTGGGAAGTCAGCTCTGTCTCTGCAGCGCTAATCTGCGTCTGTGTGGCGAGAAGAGCGTCTACTTGCGAGGTTGGTAGACCTAAAGCACTGAGCTGCTGCTGTGCATCTTCAAGACTTGAAGCCGTAATTCCTTGCGCAGCAAGCCCTGCGAGAAACGCATCTCTACCCGCTTCAAACGCACTCTTTTGCTGTGTAAACGTTGCTTGTCCTGCATTGTAGGCCGCAAGACCAGCCTGATACTGAGCTTCTCCTGCACTAAGCTCAGCTGTTCCCTGGGCTATCTGAGCTTCTGAAGCTGTAATCTGAGCTTCCGCTTGAGCAAATTGCTGCTCAGCACTGTAGCGCGAAGCTGTAAGCTGCTGACGTCCTGCATCATATTGGCGCTGACCATCATCCAGCTTTTGTTGCTGAGCAGAAATTTGAGCTTCCGCGTCGTCCAGCTTCTTCTGGGCATCCCCTAGTTTATCCGCGGCCTCTTGTCTTGATCGCTCCAGCTTTTGACGAGCCTCATCAACCTGGGCTTGCGCGTCATCTTTGAGCTCTTGCAAACGAAGAGCAGCAAGCGACGGATTCATCTGTGTAATGCGTTCTGCAACGCTATCAACTGCACTCTGATACGCCGATGAGCCGCTCTTATACCTGGTAGCACCCTGAACCGTCAGATACACTTCGGTATAGGGATCATCGTTTGCAAAAGCATCTTCAGTGACATACACAAACTGCTGAACAATACCATTGCCTAACGATGTGGTGCCAAAATTGCTGACATACGGATAGGTTGGCGCATTTACAAAACCAACAACCGTGTACGAGCCGCCCTTTAAATGAACGCCGTTTGAAGTATCTGGTAGCTCAATCTGTTGACCAAGGCTGATATCAGCACGTTTCTTGGGATCTGCGCTCATCACACACTCGTAAGGCCCTTGAGGGAGCCTTCCGTCAACAACTATTGGCTGGTTAAGCTCATCAGGTCTAAAAGAGCTCACACGAGCAGTAGATTGCGACGACGTCAACGTAGCCATAACGTCTACCGTCCGAGAAGGCATAACCGCCTCAACGCCTTCAACTGATGCAAGGGCATGAACGTCCTTCTCGCTTAACCCAAGCGTAGAGATTACACGCAGGTCGTAGAGATGCTGGTTTGCGTAAAACGTATGAGCAGCTTCTTGCATGTCAGGGCTGGCCATTTTGAGGCCTGCAAAGAAGCCGCAGCCTAAAGCAACAATTCCTGCAATTGCAAGAAATCTGGCGAGAGACCCTTTGATGGTCCGAGTAATCTCGGTAAAAAGAGCGTGTGGCATGACTACCACTCAACAGTAAGCGCGTCAGCTGGGTGCTGATTAATTTCTACCGATTGAGCCTGGCCTTCTTTAACGTGGATAACCCTATGAGCAATTTGAGTAAACGCAAAGTTATGCGTGACAATAGCCACGGTCTTATGCTGCTCTTTGCACATATCTTGCAAGAGCTTAAGAATTTGCTTTCCTGTTTTATAATCCAGCGCACCTGTTGGCTCATCGCAAAGCAAAAGGCGTGGATTTTTTGCCAAAGCGCGCGCAATAGAGACGCGCTGCTGCTCTCCGCCAGAAAGTTGAGCTGGAAAGTTATCCATACGATGCTCAAGACCAACAGCGCGAAGCGCGTCTTCTGGCTGCATGGGGTCAAGACAAATCTGCGACGCAAGCTCAACGTTCTCTTTTGCAGTGAGGTTAGGAACTAGATTGTAAAACTGGAAAACAAAGCCAATATCATGACGACGATAAAGCGTTCTTTCTTTTTCTGAAAGCCCGCCAATTTCTTTTCCATCTAAATAAATAGACCCGGAGGTACAGGTATCCATACCTCCGAGCATATTTAAGACAGTTGTTTTACCGGCGCCTGATGGGCCTACAATTACGCAAAGCTCTCCCTCTTCTATGGAGAAGTTCATGTCATGGACAGCGTTTACCTTGACGGAGCCCATGGTATACGTCTTTGTTACCTCTTTAAATTCAACAAAAGACATACGTTTCTCCTATGAGAAAAAGATAATTCTCCTGAACAAGAGGAGGTGTGCGTGAGGGGCTACTCCTGTGGAGCCTCTGGAGCTGCAGGAGCCTCAGGTGCGACAGTTGTGACGGTTGCTTCTGGAGCAGGTGCTGCTGTAGCCTCTGCAGTTACAGGAACTACAGGAGCAACCTCTGCGCCCTCAGTAGCAAGAGGCATTGGAGCAACAACAACCTCTTCCTCCTCAAGATCAGCCTGACGCTGGTCAAACTCTTTCTTAGCACGAACCCAAATGAGAAGTGCAAGAAGAGCGGCAAAGAGCAGGAAGGTAGCAATCATGACGTTAAGAATAAGGGTGGTGAAGTTCACTGCCTGGCTGATAGAAATCATCACAGAGAGCTCTGTAAGTGCGGAAGTTAAACCAACTACAGAAAGAATGGAGAGACCCCACCTAAGACGAGGACGGAAACCCCTCAAAAGACCTGAAACCGCAGCAAAAAGGTAGCACAGGAAAATAATGTAGGTAACACGTGCAAGTATCAGGGAAATAGGATTTGTCTGACGAGTTGCAAAGTTAAATACCGTGTGGAAATAGCTGAGATACTGAACAGGTGCAACAAAATCAATGACAATAAAAATGAGAGCCACAATTGCTGGAATGGCAATTTTTGCTTTGGGGTTCATGAAACCTCCTCGATTTCTTTATACGACCTGTCTATTTTATCGTATAAACCTATGACCAGTGCGGTAAGTCATGAAAGTCTTTTATATGGTCTTGAGCTTCTTGTTCTCTTTCTGCTAAAGCCTCTCTTAAACCCTTCAATGCATCGAAAGGCATGAATATTTTTGCCCTGTTTGCTCGTGACATGCGGGGGTGTCCGTAGTGCATCTGTGCTGCAAACACGTCCTCTTTTGCACTATCTTCCGCTGGCGAGAAACCCTGTCTAGGCTTCATTGGTTTCTTCTCCACTACGGTGTCCTCCAATCTGAGCATTTCTCTGTCGAGCAGTTGCTTCGGGAAGTAGGTCCATAGCTTTGAGCAAAGAGTTCTTTCCAAACTTCTTCTTTATGGCGTTGATAGTATCTTGGCGCTGGCGCTCTTTCTCTAAAACGATATTGTCCTGGAAAAGCGACGTCTGAATACCTGAGCCCGTTTCTTCTTGAGTGTTTCCAAAGGTTAGGCCAACGCGATGCACGCTTTCTGAAGGTATTACTCGCTCGTCAAAGAAAGACAAAACCTCCGCCATAAGCTCATCTCTAGAGTTAGTGGGGTAAGAGAGTTTTTTAGTACCGCTGCTGGAGGGAATATGTCTTCTCCAGCTTCTATAATCTCCTGTTTGCCTCAGTTCTTCCATCTGGCTCTCTGTTGCCGAATAGCCAATATAGATGCCAATAGAAGAGCAGACCAGCTTTTGCGTTACAAGCTCAAGCGTCAACGCTTCAACCATCTCTTTAAAGATGAGGCGCGCACCTTCTGTGTCTCTGTTGTGATCAAAGACCTGTGCTGTTGAAACTGAATGGCTTTGAGACTTATAGGACTTAATATCTGCAATGGTAGTTGGCTCGATGCCCCATGCATGATCAATAAGAATTTCTGCATCAACGCCAAATTCTTTATATAGAGGTTCTGTAGGAGCCATGGCAAGCTGTCCCATGGTGTGAATATTCATTGCCGCAAGACGCTTTTGAATACCTGCGCCAATATGCCAAAAATCAGTCAGAGGTTTATGGTTCCAGAGTTTAAGTTTGTACGACTCTTCATCAAGCTCACCAAAGAAATTTGGACTGTGCTTAGCTGTGATATCAAGCGCAATTTTTGCCAGATACAAATTTGGACCCAAACCACAGGTAGCAGGGATACCAGTAGTTTTTGCTACGTCTGCACGGATCTTCTCGCCCAACTCTCTTGCTGTGCATCCGTAAAGCGATAAGTACGGTGTTACATCGATAAATGCCTCGTCAATGGAGTAAACGTGGATGTCTTCTGGGGCAATGTATTTGAGGTACACCGAATAAACGTCTGCAGAACGCTCCACATACAAAGCCATGCGAGGAGGTGCTACCTCGTAAGTAAGGTTTTTGGGAATCTCAAAAACGCGACAACGTCCAGGAACACCCAACGCACGAAGCGCCGGTGAAACCGCCAAACAGATTGTCTTTTCTGTCCTGGTAAGATCTGCCACAACAAGCTTAGCCTTCATGGGATCAAGGCCTCGCTCAACACACTCAACCGATGCGTAGAAACTCTTTAGGTCAATAACCAGGTACTGTTTTTGAGAAGGTGCCATGGCTTAGATAAGCACAATACCTTGAGAAACTTTTTCTGCTACGTCATTACCTACAAGATAACGGACAATCTCTAGGCCAAACTTAAGAGCGGTTCCTGCGCCTTGGCTGGTAATGAAAGAACCATCAACACAAACCGCATCTTGCGAAAGATTGGCGCCATTCTCTGAGAGAAAATGCTGGAAACCTGGGTTGGAAGTGGCCTTCTTACCCGTAAGCAATCCGCGCTTTGCATAAATAGAAGGAGCTGCACAAATTGCGGCAAGTGCACGTCCATCTGCTGCAAACGCATCAACTGCCTGCATAAGTGGCTCACAAGCCTCAAGATTAGTGGTTCCGGGAAGACCGCCAGGAAGCACCAACATGCTGTAATCATCAAACGAGACCTGACTGAGCAGCTTGTCTGTTAAAAAGGTAACCTGGTGAGAAGAAGTCACGCTCAAAGAATCAGAGATAGACACTTTGTCACAGGGAATACCTGCACGATACAGGACGTCAACAACGCTCAGTCCCTCAATCTCTTCACAACCATCAGCAAAAAAGACAGCAACGCGCTTGTCAGTACATGGTGTAAACATCTGACTCCCTTCTCGACTAAAACTAGTACAAGTGTACGCCTTTTTACACAAAAAAGGACACTCAAGTTTGTGCTTGAGTGTCCAAAATTTTACCCAGTTAAACTGTTACAGAAAGTACCCGTCAAGCCCCCTATAGCCTGGCGAGAAACCCTACTCCTCGCTAATGCCCTCGTTAATAGCCTGAGCAATAACTTCCTGATCATTAGAACCACGGAGCAGAGACTTAAACTCATCTCTCATCAGAAGAACAGCGGTCTTAGAAAGAAGCTTGATGTGAGTGGTACCAGCCTCTCCATCTGGAACAAGCAGTGCAATAGCAACATCAACGGGCTTCTCGTCAAAAGAAGGCCACTCAAGAGGGGTGCTGTTCTTGAAGACAAAGACAGCTGCGTCCTTGATAGCAGCATCTTTTGCGTGTGGAACTGCAAAACCGTCAGTCATGCCGGTCTCGCCCATTTCCTCACGAGCCAAAAAAGCATTGTAAACAGCGTCTGCATCGTCAGTTACGCCAGCTTCCAATGCTTTATCGGCAATAAAACGCAGGACATCATTACGGCTCGCTGCGTTCTGGTTTACAAAAACATTGTCTGCCTTAACAAAACCGCTCATGAATCTTCCTTCCGTATGTTTGAGCTTTTAGCTCAGTAACTTCGTATGTAGTAATAATACCCGCAATGAAACAAAATTTACCTTGAGAAACTTTACTTTAGGGCCATTCTTAAAATCTGTTGAACATCTGCTGTTTTAAGCTGCATAAAGTTGCCCGCATGATCTCCGCCGCGAGCGTCAATAGTGCCCTCAGCCATCTGAAGAATATCCTCTTCTGAAGGGTCTACTCCAAGCTCTGTAAGGGAGGTTGGCATACCAATTGCATGACACCACTGATTCCAAGCTTCAATTCCTGCAAGGCCTGTAGCGACAGGATTATGGAAGTTGTTTTGAACTCCAAAAACATTGACGGCAAACTGTGCAAAGCGCTCTGGATCTTGGTCCATAACGTAGCGAGCCCAGCTTGCCCAAATAGCCGTGAGTCCAGCACCATGAGCTACGTCATACTTTGCGCTGAGCTCATGCTCAATTGCATGAGAGGCAAAATCACTTACGCGACCAGTGCCGGTAAGTCCGCAGTGAGAAAGCGACGATGCCCAGAGTAAATCTGATCGTGCAGCGTAGTTCTCTGGCTCTTTGACAGCAACCAGAACAGCTTCTTTTACGGTACGCAAGAGTCCCTCAGCCAGCTCGTCAGTGAGTGCCACGTCCTTCTCGAGCGTAAAGTAGCGCTCCATGGTGTGCATCATAATATCTGCGCCCGTTGATGCCGTCTGATAAGCGCTTACAGAATAGGTGAGCTCTGGATTCATGATGGCAAAGCAAGGACGACCACTCTGATGGTGATAAGAACGTTTAAGCACGCGACCATCAGCCAGTGTAATGTTCATGACGGAAGAATCCGAGGTTTCAGATCCAGTTCCTGCGATAGTAGAAATGACACCAATAGGAGTTGCCTTTGAAACACTGACCTTATGCAAATAGAGATCTTCAAGAGAAACATCATTGGCTAAGCCGTATGCAATAGCCTTAGCAGAATCCATGACAGATCCGCCACCGATAGCCAAAATGAAGTCAACACCCTCGCGTTTGCCCAGCTCTACAGCTTCTTCTGCAAGCTCTAAACGAGGGTTGGGAACAACTCCACCACAGTCAACATAAGCAATTCCCGCATCGCTTAAAAGCTGGTGGATCTGGTCAAGCAATCCGCTCTTTACCACGTGATTGCCGCCAAAATGTACCAGCACCTTGGTACCTCCGTGAGCAGAGACAAGCTCTGCCACACGGAGCTGGGTATCTTTTCCAAAAACCACCTGAGTAGGTACAACGTACTCAAAATTAACCATGACTAAAGACCTTTCTTACCTACTCGAGCAACATCTTAAGCGCGAGGTTCTTCTCCCCACCAGAACGTTGCAACAGTTCCAGGACCAGTGTGAACGCCAATTGTTGCGCCAATAGTAAAGATGTTGATATCACCGGTCTGAGGAAGCTTTTCTTGAATAAGCTCTTTGACAGCCTGGGCGTCAGTTGCGCACTCAGAGTTAGAGATAAACACTTTACGTGCGTAAGCACTGCCCTGTTCTGCAGTTTGAGTCATAATCTCGACAACGCGGGCAATTGCCTTCTTTTTGCCACGCGCCTTCTCTTTAACAGCCAAAGACCCGTCGGCCTCAATATCCATAACAGGGCAAATGTTAAGCATGCCGCCAAGCAGGCCAGCTGTCTTAGAAATGCGACCACCGCGAACAAAGAAGGTCAAATCTGTTGAGAAGAACCATCCATACACGCGATGACGAGCCTCTTTAGCCCATGCAACTGCCTCGTCAAAAGACAGACCCTCATCGCGCTTATCGGCAAGACCGTCTACCAAGAGACCATAGCCAGAAGATGCCTGCAGAGAGTCAACAACCTCAATCTTTCTGTCTGGGAACTCCTGCTCAATTTCTACCTTTGCCTGGCAAGCAGACTCATACGTTCCAGAAACGCCAGAACTCAACGAAACATGAAGAACGTCCTTGCCCTCCTCCAGGAAAGGACGCCAGAAGGCCATGTACTCACCAATTGATACCTGTGAAGTACGGCACTCAGCGCCTGCAAGCATCTTTTTATAGAGGTCAGCTGGTGCATTAGTGCGACCAAAGTCATCCTTGCACTGAACACCATCAAGCTCGTAGTTGAAATATACGTATTTCACATCACGTGACTGAAGGTACTTCTCACTTACATCGGCCGTAGAGCAACAGGTCAGAACGTAGTTGGACATACAAGTCTCCTTGAAATATCTTCTTGCATAAAACAATCGCACACACTTATTTTTCTTCAGATGTGAGTATACTTCTAATCTCATTTTTATGCTGCTTGTGGGGCGCTTCAAGTGCAAAATCACGTATACTTGCACGCGTTTGATTTTCTCAAATCACTACCTATACCTTAACTTTTATCTTCGACGGGAATGGATAGCGCGTGGCATCATCAGATCTTTCTACTACAAACTCTTCCAGACTCACACTAGATACTTCTTCTGCGCTTGTATGGAAGTTTGCTCTTCTTGTCTGCGCACTTATCTGGGGCGGGTCATTTGTCGTTATCAAAGATGCAATTAGTTACATCTCGGCAGCTTGGCTTATGACCTTACGTTTTGTCTTTGCTGTAGGTATTGTTGCCATCATCTTTAGAAAAAAACTTAAAGAACACTTGAATGTCACACATATCAAATACGGCGTGCTCTTAGGCGTTCTTAACGGTCTAGGATTTCTGTTCCAAAATGGAGCTCTTGCTTATACCACTGCAGGTAAAGCTGCTTTTATTGCATCAATTTATTGCGCGATGATTCCGTTTGTAAACTGGCTCATTGCAAAGAAAAAACCTCATGGAACCAGTATCTTTGCAGCCTTTTTATGCGTAGCTGGCATTGGTCTTATCTCACTGGGCACTGATTTTTCGTTCTCGTTTGGCTTGGGCGAGCAGATGACATTGCTCTCAGCCATTATTTTTGCCTTTGTTTTTGTGCTTACTGCCGAGCTTGCTCACAAATACGACATCATCACGCTTACGGTGGTGCAGCTTGGCGTGAGCGCCCTTCCCTGCCTTGCCTACGCGCTTTGCTTTGAAACGGTTCCCAATTTTGCGGCACTGCCCATAAATGCCTGGGTTGCTCTCGCCTACATCACTCTTATTGCAACCGCACTGACTGGTGTTTTGCAGAACCGCGCACAGAAGTCAGTTACTCCTGTTCAGGCCTCACTAATAATTTCTCTGGACAGTATTTTTGCAGCAGTTTTTGGCGTGATCTTCCTTGCCGAAGTTATTACCCCTACAATTTTCCTGGGCTTTATTGTTATCTTTGTTGCAATCTTTATCAGCGAGGTTGGCGAGAAACCCGCAGAGCCCCAAACCCCTTCAGAAAGCTAAGGCTCTCTCCATAAAACGTACTTAAGAAAAAGCCCGCAGACGCGGGCTTTTTAATGCGATAAGCAGCTTTTACATCTCTCGAGAGCTCAGCATTGGTCCGTCGGACCAAAGGGTAACCTCTCCTGAGGCCAGTGTTTTAGGGACATCAATAAGACGCTGGTTGGAAGAGCCTCTAAAGCGCAGCGTAATATCGTGAAGACTCTGAACCCATGGGCCATCAACCAGAACATCTATACAAGACAGAATGCGATCAGTGTACTCTGTGTGCCACTTTCCCTCGGTCAGCTGATCCCAGGTGTGACCTGAATACATCCAGATGCTCTTTTGTGGATAGGTAGCTCTGACCTTCTCGACAAACTCAACAAGGCCTTCTTGGTTTTCTGGCTCAAAAGGCTCTCCACCAAGGATGGAAAGACCGTTGATATAGACAGGTGCAAGGGAGTCAATGATCTCTTGCTCAACTTCTGGAGTAAACTCTCCGCCGCTCTTGAAGTCCCACGCCTCATAATTAAAGCAGCCTTCACAGTGCAGGCGACAACCTGAAACAAACAGAGTTGTTCTTACGCCAACACCGTTTGCAATGTCTGAAAACTTAATATTTGAATAGTTCATACATAACCTTTGATGGGTAACTTCCACATATTTTGGATGTTACCTGATAGAGATAATAAAAACGAGCAGAAGGGCCAAAGCGCTCTTCTGCTCGTTTGTCTAGTACTTAAAACTTAGAGGTGAAGGACGCGGTCCTTAATCTCCTGGGTACGACCCTGGTTCCAGAACTGGGTACCAATGTAGCCGCAGGTACGACGAGCAACGTTCATCTTGGTCTGGTCACGGTTGCCGCAGTGTGGGCACTCCCAAACCAGCTTGCCGTCCTCCTCAACAATCTGAATCTCACCGTCATAACCGCACTCCTGGCAGAAGTCAGACTTGGTGTTGAGCTCTGCATACATGATGTGGTCGTAGATGAACTGCATGACGCTGAGGACAGCCTCGATGTTGTCCTGCATGTTAGGAACCTCAACGTAAGAGATTGCTCCACCTGGGGAAAGACGCTGGAACTCAGACTCAAACTGAAGCTTCTGGAATGCGTCAATCTCTTCTGCAACGTGGACGTGGTAGCTGTTGGTGATGTAGCCCTTATCAGTAATGCCAGGGATAACACCAAAGCGACGCTGAAGTGCCTTAGCAAACTTGTAGGTGGTGGACTCAAGAGGAGTTCCGTAGAGGGAGTAATCGATATCCTCTGCTTCCTTCCACTCGGTGCACTTATCGTTCATGTGCTGCATAACCTGGAGAGCAAATGGAGTTGCCTCTTTATCGGTGTGACTGTGACCAGTCATAGCCTTAACGCACTCATACAGACCTGCATAGCCAAGGGAAATGGTGGAGTATCCGCCGTAGAGCAGTGGATCGATGACCTCGCCCTTGTCCAGACGAGCAAGTGCGCCGTACTGCCAAAGGATAGGAGCAGCATCAGACAGGGTGCCCTTCAAGCGATCGTGGCGAGCACGAAGTGCGCGGTGGCAAAGCTCAAGACGCTCATCGAAGATCTTCCAGAACTTATCCATATCGCGACCAGCAGAAAGAGCAACGTCAGGAAGGTTGATAGTTACAACACCCTGGTTGAAGCGGCCATAGTACTTAGGCTTGTTTGGCTCATAGTTCTTAGCGCGAGCAACGTTGTTGAAGCCATTACCAGAACGGTCTGGAGTCAGGAAGGAACGGCAGCCCATGCAAGTGAAGGTATCGCCCTCGCCTTCCTTCTCGCCCTTAGAAAGCTTGTACTCCTTCATCTTCTTCTCAGAGATGTAGTCAGGGACAAGGCGGCGAGCGGTGCACTTTGCAGCCATCTGAGTGAGGTAGTAGTACTTGGAATCCTCGTAAACGTTGTCCTCTTCAAGAACGTAGATGAGCTTAGGGAATGCAGGAGTAATCCAAACACCCTCCTCGTTCTTTACGCCCTGGTAACGCTGACGGAGCATCTCCTCAATGATGAGTGCAAGATCCTGCTTCTCCTGCTCATTCTTTGCCTCGTTGAGGTACATGAAGACAGTAATGAAAGGAGCCTGGCCGTTGGTGGTCATCAAAGTGACAACCTGGTACTGAATGGTCTGAACGCCACGAGAAACCTCATCACGAAGGCGCTTCTCAACCATCTCGTTGAGCTGCTCAGCAGAGAGCTCAACACCGACGGAGTTCATCTCCTCCATAACGGTCTTGCGGATCTTCTTACGAGAAACATCAACAAATGGAGCAAGGTGAGCCAAGGAGATGGACTGACCACCGTACTGGCAGGATGCTACCTGAGCAATGATCTGAGTTGCAATGTTGCATGCAGTGGAGAAGCTGTGTGGACGCTCAATCAGAGTACCAGAGATAACAGTGCCGTTCTGCAGCATGTCATCAAGGTTGATGAGGTCACAGTTGTGCATGTGCTGTGCAAAGTAATCGGAATCGTGGAAGTGGATAAGACCCTCGTTGTGAGCAGCAACAATATCCTCTGGAAGAAGCTCACGCTGAACGAGGTCCTTAGAAACCTCACCAGCCATGTAGTCACGCTGAACAGAAACAACGGTAGGGTTCTTGTTGGAATTCTCCTGCTTGACTTCCTCGTTGTTGCACTCAATCAGAGACAAAATCTTGTCATCGGTGGTGTTCTTGTGACGCTTCTGATTCTGAATGTAGCGGTAAATGATGTACTTACGAGCAACCTCAAAGCGGTCAAGAGCCATGAGCTGATCCTCGACAAGGTCCTGGACCTCCTCGACGGTGACGGTGTGTCCAGCCTTCTCGCACTCATCGGTAACGTTGAGAGAAGCAAACTGAATCTCACGCTCAGTCAGGCGCTGATCCTCAGGGACCTCTGCGTTAGCCTTAGCGATTGCGTTAACAATCTTCTCAACCTCGAAGGTGACCTCTGAGCCATTGCGCTTGATAATCTTCATGTGCAAACTCCTTGAACAAACGTTGGTGAAAGCAACGCTTTCATGCGTGTTTAATTGGATTATCACTGCGGTTCCTAAGCTTTTGCCTAAGCGAAGTAGTTGGGAACCCGCTTGTGTGATGGGAACTACTATGCCACAACTTATAGTGTTTGGGTTCGAGAACTATAACAATATATTGTGAAATTTCCACACGAATACAAAATTATGTATTGACACGTTGCGGCAACCAATATCTCTGCAGGTAGAAAATTAGCTAGAAACTTCGCTAATTACAAAATTTATTAATGGTCAAAAAATAATTCGATTTTTTGTATGTAGGCATTCGTCGCCTTTCACAAATGCGTCACAATTCACCCCTCAGTACTCACTTTTGTTGAGCGTTTGGGGACTAAAAAAGCCGACACAAAATGTCGGCTTTGATGGCTAGTCTAGTGGAGGCTGTGGACGCCAGGTTGCGTCCTTATAGATAAGGCGTGCATCCTTCCAGCCCTTTATAAGGCGAGAAAGGCCAGACGAGAAGTGCGCTCTGTCTACCAAAATGAGTCGAATAATCTCTTTTGCAAAGGTCAGAGCGGTACCAACACCAAAGAGCACAGGGTTGTAATCACCGTGAACCTGGAAGTAACGGGCAATATAGCCGCGGTTACGTGTGATGTAATAGCGCGTCATATCAGAGGTTGAATTAAGCTGACGCACAGAACCAATACTCTGACCAGGAACTTCTCGACATCTTGAAAGAACAAAGTCTGGAATCAAAATAGGCTGCGTTACCTTGCTGGCCAAATAGCCATACAGAGCGTCGTCCCAATAGATAAAGAAGCGCGCGTCAGGCAGACCAATCTTCTGCACTACAGAGCGCTTAAAGCAGGCGCCCTCAAAGCACATCACATTGCACTCGCGATAAGGCACACCGTCAAAGCCAGCCTTTGCCAGCGGATTGTAGATGCCCAGGGCGGTGCTAAAGCGATACTGCCAGAAGAAAGGACCACCATCAAAGTCATAGCGCTGACCTTGGATAACCTCAGCCTTATCTGACCATACGTCAAGCTTATCAAGACCATCAGGCAGCACAGCTACGTCATCGTCCATAACCCAGAACCACTCGGCACCCAGCTCATAACCTACGCGCACACCCTCAGAGAAGCCGCCGGAGCCTCCAGTGTTTTGTTCCATAGGTACGTAACACACGCGATTAGTCCCACCGTGAGCGTCAGGATCGTCCGTGGTTTCTCCCCACGTGGTTTTGACCTTCTCCGAAAACTCCGATACAAGCGAGGCTGTCTCAGAGGAGTTTTCGTTATCCACAACAATGATGCGCCATGGAGCCTGCGTGAGCTGCGTAATGGAATTAAGCAGGTTGGAAAGCAATTCCTGGCGTTTAAAGGTGACTATGACAAGGGCGGTGCGCTTCATATTTCCTCAAAATGTGACTTCGTGAGTGAGTTGATGCCTATATAGTATAAAGCAGCAATCAAAAGGAGTTTAGATGAGTCACGCTCAAAACCACCAACCTTTGGTTTCTCTTGTTGTGCCCATATACAACGTTGCAGACTATCTGGAGCAATGCCTGGCAAGTATTCAATCACAGAGCTACACAAACCTGGAGATTATCTGCCTAAACGATGGCTCAACTGACTCGTCTTTAGCTCTTTTGGAAGCATACGCTGCCCGTGATGGTCGCATTGTCATCATTGACAAAGAAAATGAGGGCTACGGAGCTACCTGTAATCGTGGCATTGCCGCAGCTCACGGCTCATGGGTGGGTATTGTTGAGCCTGACGATTACCTTGAGCCAACCATGGTTCAAGAGCTTGTTGACCTTATCCAGGCAAACGGCGGAGAAAGCCAGGTAGATATTGCCCGCTCTGCCTATTGGCGCGTATTTGGCAATCAGAAAAATGGCCGTGCGGGAGCAAAGTCGCAGTTTAGAGCTGCTGCCGGCGCCGCCGAGTACAGAGTTCCCTGCGCATATAAGGGCCGCGTCAAACCCAAGGAGCTGCCTTGTTCAATTGATCAGATGGCACAGCTTCTGCTGCACCATCCTGCCATTTGGACGGCGCTCTATCGCAAGGAATTCTTGACCCAGAACCACATCAATTTCAAAGAAGTTTCCGGTGCAGGCTGGGTGGACAACCCCTTCCTCATTGCCTCGCATTGCTGCGGAGCTCGCATAGTGTACACAGACTCTGCGCTCTACAACTATCGCGAGAATGGCTATGCAGAAGCTGCTACCTTTGCGCAGCGTCAGCCTAACATTCCGCTTGAGCGATGGAACGACATGATGGATGTTGTGGACGCACGCAACATTACCTCAGACGTGGTACTCAACGCGCTCACACTGCGCGGCATCAACTACGCTCTGCTTACAAAAGACGCGCTTACCTGGCGAGAAGAACATGATGCTGCAGGTGAGGTTGACTCAGAAGTGCACGATCTTCTCGCCAAAAGTTTTGAGCGCATGGACGCAAAGCGTGTGTTTGAAAATCCAGCAATCTCAGGCTCTGGAAAAGCTTTCTTTGCGCAGGTACGAGGTATTGCTTTGCCAAAAGATAACAAGTTTGCACGCTATGCATATCTAGCCAAAGAGGGATTTTTCCGTGTCAAAAATGACGGCATAACACAGACGTTTAAATCGCTTATGGACAGGCGCTAAGATTTGGTTCTAAAGACTGGCTCTTAAGGATAGCTATAAAGACTAGCCCTAAACACAAATCGCCAGGGTTACTCTAGAATCACACAGTTAAATTTTGATGCTGCTTATGTGTCACTGCAGCTTATACCAGTGGAATGCGCATAAAACGTGCATACCATACGGCTCTACGTACATAGGCATAACGAGCTTGTGTTGTAGTAGACAAAATAGCACCAAGCAAGGCATGAGCTACCAGTCGCGGAGAAGTTGCTTCAGTGACAATAAGGTGCGCTACAGGATTAGAAAGAATCTTGACGATAAAGTTTTCTTTTTCCTCATGGCTGAGCTGGGATTCTTCGTTGAATACAGGATACATATTCATAAGAAGTTTGCTGATCAAGTAGCGACTAATCAACTTTTGAACTTTTTTGGAGTTTGCAAAGCCAAGATGCTTGGCAAGAGCCATGAGTGCCTGACGTTCCTGAGTAAGTTCATCCATAGAAGCAGCAATAGTTATTTCTTCCTCAGAAGATTCCTTTGGTACATCAACAAAAATTGCTTCTGGGGCGTACGTAACATGTTTTGCAATCTCAAAACAGTAGCCAACAAAATTGCACTCGCCATCAGTCTCTGGCTCATGCTTAATCTCGGTCAAAATGCGTGTTGAGCACAGCTTTCCGCTCATAGACGTCAAATAAGGAAGCTGCGACTCCTCAAATACCTGCAACAATGCAGAAGCTTTTGAACCAAAAACCTTTTTGCATTCCATAGGTGAATTGGCAGTTTTCATATGCGCAATAACAATATCAGCCGCTTTAGGTGAACCAACAGGACCCAAAGCAGTAGCTGCAGAATAAAGCTCCTGCAAAAGGTGGGAGTTAAACCTATAAGAAGGCTCAGTGGTAAGCGTATAAGCTCCGCGAGCACGACCCTGAGCAATCTCAAGCGCAACAAAATGGCTAATGCCTGATTGGCACAAGACATCTAAACGAGGCTCTTGATTGGCAAGGTTATCTAACATGCGAGCAATCTGGGGATCGGAACTGTTGTCAACGATGATGAGCTCCCAATGAGGATATGTCTGCTCTTGAAGTTGCCTAATTACCGTTCTAATAGCATCAGCATCATTATCAGCAGCCATGAGAACCGAAATCATATGTGGATTGTATGAGCGCTCGTGCATTCCACATCCCCCAAACTGGTCCTAAATTTTAGATACCAGTTTACCCATAAAAAGTGAATTAAAAAGACATTTTTATTCTATCAAAATCTCTCCACATATCGTGTTTAACTGCTGTTATGTGGACATCTGACCTGTTTTGTAGGAGCGGCGCTACACACAACGCCCATAACGTCTATACGAGCATGCCAACAAGCTTTCCTAAGGCCGTAGGGTCAACGGTAGTGCCACTTGAACCTTCAACAACAGGAGCTTCATCATGCTCAAGATTAGACACGCCAATTGGCTGCACAATCTCTACAAGCTCAAGAAGCTGATTGGGCTTCATATCGGTAATCATTGAAGACAACAAACTAGAAGCATTGCTTACCAGTGAACGAGCGCCCGAACCAGAAAGTGCCGAGATTTTCTCCCACACATCATCTGTGGCAATGATAACGTGCGTAATCTTGATGTTGGTGACAGAAGCAAGTGCACTAACAAAAGCGCTCTGACCGTCATCTTTGTAAATATCTGCCAGTGTTTTAGCGTTTGAGTCTACTTCTGCATACACATCAGTAGGAATAGACACTATATGGCCGGTTCCCTGCGTGCGATCAATGACCAAAAGCCGTACAGACTGAAGAGTCGAATCCCCTGCCTTAAGCGAATTTGTGCTGATAACGGCATAGGTAAGAAAGTCATCATCAGATTGTGTAGTGCCATCCGGATTGCCTGAAACACTTTGGTTCTTTACAGCCTTGTTAAGCCCATGATCTCCCAAGTGAGACTCAAGCTGCGCGCGATCCCAAAGAGTTACAACGACAATACCCACAAGCACGGCAACAATGGCAATTACGGCGAGGCCAATCACGTTGGTATAGGGATTCTCACGCGGAACATCGCTGCGCTCAAATCTTTCTCTTTTCCTAAACATACTGGCTCCCTGCCTCACTGCTCATCAGTTCTGCAAGAGCTCCTAAAAAAGACGCTCTCTTCTATGATGCTATTTCTTTGCGAGGGAAACCACCGCACACAATACAAGTGGTAGAAAAGACTTCGTAAACGGCGCGAGAAGACCGATGGGGCTGGATTGGCACACAGAAACTACGATGCAATCAAGGAACCGAAAGCGCTACCAGGGTTGCAAAACACCCTCTGGATAGCGAACGCTCACAAACGTAAGGCCCTGAGCAGGCGCACAACTGCCAGCAGCAATTCTATTCTGGGCGGCTAGAACCTCGTCGATCCACTCAACAGGCCTGTGACCTCGGCCAATCTCAACCAGCGTGCCCACAATCGTGCGCACCATGTTATGCAAGAAGGCGTTACCCGTAATATCAACTGCAATGAGTTTCTCGCCAGCCTCTTCAATTTCTTCAACGGTAAGGCGCTCCACAAAACGATGCGTTGGCTTGCCCTCGGCAGAAATTGCCTTGCAGAAGCTCTTGAAATCGTGCTCTCCCACCAGCGCCTGCGCCGCCTTGTCCATAAGCTCTGCGTCCAAGTGACCGTTGTACCACCACACGTGGTCCCAGCCCAGCACGGGACGAGCGCTACCTGCACAAATGCGATAGCGGTACGAGCGAGCCTGGGCATCAAAGCGTGCCGAGAAACCCTGTGGGGCGCGGAAGAGTTGTCGGATAGAGATGTCATCATCGGTCAGAGCAGTGAGCGAACGAACGAGTTTCTCGCCAGACAGCGCCAGTTCAGCGCCGTACACAGGTAGGCTCACGTACTGGGCCTGGGCGTGCACGCCGGCGTCGGTTCTGCCCGCGCAGGTGAGCTCGACCTCTCTGCGCAAAACGGTCTCAAGTGCGCGGCGAAGGTCTCCTGCCACGGTGCGCTGGGTGGGCTGCTCGGCAAAGCCGCAGAATGCAGCACCGCGATAACCTAGCTGGATAACAAGTGTAGCTTCAGGCTCAGAAGGAGCTTCAACGAGAGTCTCAGGAGCTGAAGGCTCAGCCGAAGCCTCCTCGCATGCATCAAAACTGCAATTTGATGCAATGTTTTGTGATGTTTCTGAGTTCATGAAGCTCCCTGAAATGACTTGTGCCCACTAGAGTGATTGTATCGTAGGCTCAAAGTTGACGCACGTATTGTAGCTGCTGGACAACAAACCACTACAGCGCCGCAGGACCGCTACAGCAATGCAAGATCACTACAGCGTTGTAAGACCAAGGCACAGTGCAACCCACAGCAGCAACACTACCCAATCAACAAGCTGCATTTTTGCGGAGATACGCGTGCGTTTTGCTGCGCCAAGACAGCGATCTGTCATTGTTTGCGCCATCTGATCTGCGCGCTGAAAGAGCGAGACGGTCAGCGGTACCAAAAGCGTAAACCACTTTTTGATTCGCTCAACAATACCGCCCGATTCAAAATTGAATCCACGTGCCCTCTGAGCTGCTCTAATTCTGTCGAGTTCTTCTAAGGTAAGCGGAATTGCCCTCAGAGCAATTGAGAGCACAATGCTCAAACCATCAACGTCAACACGAATAAGACGCAGAGGCAGCAACAGTACAGAAAAGCCATCAGCAAGCTGCGTAGGTGTAGTTGTTGACGCAACCGATAAAACCAGCGCCAAGGCAAGCAACACGCGGGCAATAGCCACGGTGCTTCTGTAAAAACCCGCCACAGAAAGACCAACTGATCCGGAGAAAATGATATCGGGATGTCCAATAAACACCAGCGTATTGGCAACAAATGATAGAAGCAGAATGAACGCTGCAGGCTTTGCTACGCGCAAAAACTCCGGCAAGCTTACACGAGCACTCCAGAGAAGACTCACGCAAATCAAGGCGAACACCGCAAAGGCAAGTGGCTGCTGTACTGAGAAGAGAGCAACAATACCCACAAAAGTGGCAACGATTTTTGTCTGCGCTGTCAATGAAGCAAGCGAGAAGCACTTAAGCAGAGCACAGGGGCACTTAGACATAGCAGGCCTCCAAAAGCTCATGCAATACGCTTACAAACAGCGGGCAATCAAGCTGCGCAGCCTCGTATATCTCTGGGGTTGTCTGCGCTTCTTGTACGTTGACGTCTGCAACAACACAGCCCTTCTCGAGAAACACTACTCTGTCAGCAAAAGGAAGCCATTCGCTTACATCATGGGTGATTGCAAGAACCGCTTTGCCTTCGTTTGCCAGCTCACGAGCAAGATGCAGCACCTGCGAGCGCGCCTCGCCATCAAGTCCGGACGTTGCCTCATCAAACACCACCGCGTACGTTGCGCAGGCCAGTGTTCCTGCAAGCGCCGCGCGACGAGCCTGGCCACCAGAAAGCGTCAACGGAGACGCATCCATGACCTGCTGGTCAAGCCCCACACGTGCTGCCGCATACGCGACAAGCGCTTCAACATCGTCTGGCGAGAAACCCTTGTTAGTTGGACCAAACGCAATATCTTCAGCAACACTTTGGGCAAAGAGTTGATCCTGGGGACGTTGGAAACACATGCCGACATCTCCAGGGCACACCAGTCGCGCATCGATTGTTGCGTGCCCGGTATCAGCCTCTATGAGGCCAGCAGCTATGCGGGCGCAGGTTGTTTTTCCAGAGCCAGAAGCGCCTACCATAACAACAAGCTCTCCCGTAGAGGAAATAGTTACGTCATGCAGAACGGGCCTGTCAAACGCGTGAGACACGCCACAAACTGCCAGCTCGTGTTCCTCGCCAAGCGCCTGGATCCCGTCATAGTTGTTTGCTCGCACCACCTCAAGGGCACGCTGATACACAAGGGTATCCAAAGCATCAAACGCAAGGTTGTTCTGAATAAGAAACGCAACAAACTCTGATGCGTTAAAAGGCACATCAAACGTATAGCCAGCCTGTGCAGCTATATGCGCTGTTGCAGTAAGTGCATCATCAAAACCAGCGTTTGCGATTGCGTTTGCATCCAAGAGAAACTCTGTGGGAGTTCCCGACCAAACTAGCTGGCCTTTCTCCAAAACAAGTACCTGGTCAGCCCCGGGAAGAGACTCAAACGAATGAGAAATCTCAAGCACACCCATTCCGTTTGTAACAAGAATGTTTACCAGGTTAGAAAGGTGATTTCTGAATCGAGTATCAAGCTGAGCAAATGCCTCATCAAGCACCAGATAACGTGGTTGCACTGAAAGCGCTGCTGCAATAGAAACAAGCTGCTGTTGGCCTCCAGAAAGCGTATGGGTAGGCGCATCAATCAAATCGGCAATGCCACAAAGCTCCAGTGTTTGAGTAACGCGAGAAACTATCTCTTCTTTTGGCAAACCAAGATTAGCAGGGCCAAAGGCAACTTCATCAAAGACAGTTGCACAAACAAGCTGCGCTGTTGGATCTTGACGAACCATTCCCACAACGGAAGAAATCTGAGTAGACGGCACTACGGTCACTGAATTGCCGTCTACTAAAACCTCTCCGGATAGAGGAAAAAGTGATGCATTACAAAGATTTGCAAGCGTTGACTTGCCTGAACCATTGTGGCCAAGCACAACCGTTCTAGAGCCCGGCTTTAGGGTAAATGAAACGTTATCAAGGGTTAGTGCCATTGGGTGCGGAGATTGGCTCTCAGTGGCTCCTATGGCATCTTTAGAAGCAGAGTCAGTCAAAGATTGTGTAGCAGCTAACGTACCGTATGCGAAAGATACGTCTTTGAACTCAATCATGACAACCCTCCTTCATTTGAAAAAGAGGTCCCAGCAAAAAGCCAGGACCTCTTCAGATTCACTTTGACAGAAGTTACTCTGCAGCCTCTTCGGTCTGCTCGGTCTCCTCTGCTGGAGCCTCGGTCTCCTCTTCCTTTACAGGAGCAGGAGCAACCTTGGTAGCCTTAGCCTTCTTGTTAGAAGCCTTTGGCTGAACTGGCTCGGTAACGAGCTCAAGGATAACAACCTCAGAAGCATCGCCCTTACGAGGACCAAGCTTCATGATACGGGTGTAGCCGCCGTTGCGGTCAGCCCACATACCCTGAGCAGCCTTGTCAAATACCTCACGGACAAGCTCTGCGTTACCAACCTTGGCCATAGCAAGACGACGAGCGTGAAGGTCGCCGCGCTTTGCCCAAGTGATGACCTTGTCGACCTCGCCGCGAACTGCCTTAGCGCGGACGTCAAGAGTCTTAATACGATCGTTAGTGAAAAGGGCTTGGATCAGGCTCTTCTTGATGGCCTTGGTGTGGCTAGCATCAGTACCAAGCTTCATGCCCCTCTTCTTATTGTGCCTCATAATTTACATTCTCCTATGCGTGACAAGGCGCGACTAAGCCTTAAGGGACAGGCCCATGCTCTCGAGCTTTTCCTTGACTTCTTCAATAGACTTAACACCAAAGTTTCTGATGTTGAGAAGATCGTTCTCAGAGAAATCAACGAGCTGACGGACAGAGTGAATTCCTGCACGCTTGAGGCAGTTGTAAGAACGGACGGAAAGGTCCAAGTCCTCAACCTGCTTCTCAAGCTCGGAATCGTCCTCGACGTCTGCCTTAGCAAAAATCGAAGCCTCTTCCTGAGTCTCGTCAAAATCAGTAAGTCCCATGAATGCGCTCATGTGCTGGTTAATGATGTTTGCAGCCTCAACGACAGCCTCGCGAGGGCTGATTGCACCATTGGTCTCAACCTCAAGCACCAGACGATCATAGTCGGTGTGACGGCCAACACGGCAAGGCTCAACAGCCTTAGCGCAGCGGCGAACTGGCGAGAAGATCGAGTCAACGTGAATAAATCCAATTGGATCGCTCTCGCGCTCGTTATCCTCACCGGAAACATAACCGCGACCATTACCAAGGCGAAGCCTCATGGAAAGATGAGCTCCCTCAGCAAGAGTGCAAATGTGCTGAGCTGGGTTAACCAGCTCGTAGCCCATAGGAACATCAAGATCAGCACCAGTAACTTTGCAAGGACCATCAACAGAGATGGAAGCCTCAGCCTCATCAGAGTTGTTGGTGTTGCGGAAAACTAGGCCCTTAACGTTCAGAACGATGTCAGTAACGTCCTCATAGACGCCTTCAACCGTAGTGAACTCATGCTGAACGCCATCAATCTGGATGGCCTCAACCGCAGCTCCCTCAAGAGAGGAAAGCAGTACGCGGCGGAGGGAGTTGCCAAGCGTGTCACCATAGCCACGCTCAAGCGGCTCTACGCTCACACGAGCGACGTTTGCGCCGATTTCATCTACCGACACGTTTGGTCGGATAAATTCGGACATTGCTACCTCCAAAACGGGTCGGGCTTACTTGGAGTAGAGCTCGACGATCAGCTGTGCGTCAATCTCAAGGTCGATCTGATCGCGGGTTGGAAGCTGAAGAACAGTGCCCTGCAGCTTCTCAATGTCAACCTCAAGCCATGCAGGAACTGCCATGTGCTCGGAGGAAATGAGAGCTTCCTTGATTGGAAGAAGATCCTTTGCCTTGGAAGCAACAGCGATAACATCGCCACTCTTTACACGATAAGAAGGAATGTCAACGCGCTGACCGTTAACGGTGATGTGACCGTGACGGACAGTCTGACGAGCCTCTTTACGTGTACGAGCAAAGCCAAGGCGGAAGATGACGTTGTCAAGACGAGTCTCAAGGATGCTCATCAGGTTGTCACCAGTAATGCCTGGGTTCTTCTTAGCCATCTCATAGTAACCGTGGAACTGGTTCTCAAGGACGCCGTAAATGAACTTAGCCTTCTGCTTCTCACGGAGCTGCATACCGTACTCGCTCTCCTGGCGACGACGGCGACGTGGCTCACGGTTAGAAGTCTTATTGATCCCCATCACAACGGGATCGATGCCAAGCTGACGACATCTTTTAAGGACCGGGGTCCTATCAATTGCCATTTGCTTGTCCTTTCGTGCTAGTTGCGACGGCGCTTTTTAGGACGGCAGCCGTTGTGTGCAATAGGTGTCTTATCCTGAATACCCGAAACCTCGAGGCCTGCTGCCTGAAGGGAACGGATTGCGGTCTCGCGACCAGAGCCTGGGCCCTTAACAAAAACAGCTACCTTGTGGAGACCGTGCTCCATTGCTGCCTTTGCTGCTGCCTCTGCTGCAAGCTGTGCAGCAAAAGGAGTGGACTTACGAGAGCCCTTGAAGCCGACGGTACCACCGGACTGCCAGGAAATTACATTACCCTGGGGATCGGAAATAGAGACAATCGTGTTATTGAATGTGCTCTTGATGTGGGCCTGGCCCACTGCAATGTTTTTACGCTCGGAGCGGCGGACGCGTGTAGTGCGAGCGTTCTTTTTCTGTGCCATTAGCTACTCCTCGCCTACTTCTTCTTGCCGCCCACCTGACGCTTCTTACCCTTACGAGTACGAGCGTTAGTGTGGGTACGCTGACCGTGGACAGGGAGGCCCTTGCGGTGACGGAGGCCGCGGTAGCAGCCAATCTCCATCAGGCGGGCAACATTCTGACGCACCTCGCGGCGAAGATCGCCCTCGGTGGTGTAATTTGCGTCAATAAAGTCACGAATCTTGGTGACTTCTTCCTCTGTGAGGTCCTTGACGCGAGTATTTACATCGATACCAGTCTCGTTGCAAATCTTGGTTGCACGAGTCTGACCAATGCCGTAAAGATAGGTGAGTCCGACCTCAACACGCTTATCGCGTGGCAGGTCGACGCCGTTAATACGGGCCAACTTGGTGCTCCTTCCTTAGCCCTGACGCTGCTTGTGGCGCGGGTTCTCGCAAATCACGTAAACCTTACCGTGGCGACGGATGACTTTGCACTTGTCGCACATCTTCTTTACCGAAGGACGTACCTTCATGTGTCTTCCTTTCGGTTCTGCTGATACGAACTATATACTCGCCCAGCCGCTGGCGTGAAATACCGACTGTACTTACGTACATATGCCCTTGCAACGTGCGCAAAGACACAGATAGCCTCATGCATGGCACAAGACTTTTGCATTACTTACTTATAACGGTAGGTAATGCGACCCCTGGTAAGATCGTAAGGAGAAATCTCTACTACAACCTTGTCACCAGGGAGAATTCGAATGTAATTCATTCGAATCTTACCTGAGATGGTGCAAAGGATGGTCTTGCCGTTCTCTAACTCAACGTTAAACATAGCGTTTGGCAGGGGTTCTAGTACCTTGCCTTCAAGCTCAATCGCGTCTTGTTTAGCCAACTTTCATCCTCTCGACACATCGACAGCGGTTATCAATAATACATAAAAATGTGCCACTCGTCTATCACTTATTTTTTCAACACAATTAGATAGCGAGAAGAACAATGTATGTGTTACTCAAGACCGCCTTGCATCTCGCACCATGGACCAACTTCATCTTCTGAAACGATAACGGGACCATCGGCAGTAATAGCAACCGTGTTCTCATAATGTGCTGATGGCAGACCATCATCTGTAACAACGGTCCAACCATTTTCAAGAACGGTGCAATCGTAGGTACCCATAGCAATCATAGGCTCAATTGCAATTACCATTCCCTCACGAAGAACAATGCCGTTGCCTGCACGACCGTAGTTTCTAACCTCGGGGTCCTCGTGAAGATTGCGACCAATACCATGGCCAACAAAATCACGAATAACACCATAGCCATTATCCTCAGCAAGCTTCTGAACTGCATGTCCAACATCGCCAAGGCGAGCACCAGGAACAGCAGCTGCAATACCTGCCTTAAGACAATCGCGGGTAACCTCACAAAGTGCCTGGGTTTTCTCGTCAACTGTTCCGCAGTAGAACGTCCAAGCGTTGTCTCCTGCCCAACCGTTAACGGTAGCACCCGTATCAATGGTCAGAATATCACCATCTTGCAAAATGACGTTAGCTGATGGAATACCGTGAACAATCTGCTCGTTAATAGAAGAGCAAACAGATCCAGGGAATCCACCGTAGCCTTTAAAGGTAGGGGTTCCGCCATGAAGTCTAATAAAAGCTTCAACAGCGCGGTCAATCTCGAGCGTTGAAACACCAGGTCTAATCATAGATCCAGCACGGCGAAGAGCTGCCTTTGAAAGGGCGCCCGACACCTTCATTGCCTCGATTTGTTCAGGTGTTTTTATCGTAATCATAGTGCGAGGAGTGTCTTTACGTCGGCGAATACCTCGTCAACAGGACGATCTCCGTTGACCTCCTTCAGAATTCCATGACCCTTGTAGTACTCGATCAAAGGAGAAGTCTGGTTCTCGTATACATCAAGACGCTTACGAATTGTCTCTGGCTTATCGTCATCACGCTGATACATCTCACCAGAGCAATTTGGGCAAGTCTCTGTACCAGCAGGTGCAGTATAACCACACTCTTTGCACGTACGGCGAGAAGAAAGACGCTCAACAATAACCTCTGGCTCAACAGCAACAAGCAGAGCTGCATCAAGCTTGAGGCCCATATTCTGAAGCTCAGAATCAAGGGTTACTGCCTGAGCGGTGTTGCGTGGGAAGCCATCAAGAATAAAACCAGCCTTTGCATCGTCTGCAGAAAGACGCTCTTTTACCAGGTCAATTACAAGCTGATCTGGAACAAGCTGACCAGCATCCATATACTCTTTAGCCTTAACGCCAAGCTCAGACTGAGCTTTAACAGCAGCACGAAGAAGGTCACCGGTTGAGATGTGAGCAAGTCCATACTCTGCAACGAGCTTCTGAGCCTGTGTACCCTTGCCAGCGCCAGGTGCGCCGAGAAGAACAATGTTCATGCTTCGCCTTCCTTTCAAATAATAAAAGGGGCCTGTTTCCAGGCCCCTTTATGCTACGTATTAAGAACTACTTAAAGAAGCCCTCATAGTTGTGCATCTTAAGGTGGGACTCAATGGAAGAGAGTGTATCCATTGCAACACCGACCATAATCAGGACGGAAGTTCCACCAAACGCCTGTATCAACGAATCGCCTGTGAACCAGAAAATAATGGTTGGGACGATTGCAAGAACTGCCATAAAGATAGCACCGGGAAGGGTAACTCTGTCAATAACAGTCTTGATATACGTTGAAGTAGCAGTACCTGGACGAACACCAGGAATAAAGCCACCCTGCTTCTTAAGCTGGTCTGCTGTCTCCTCTGGATTGAACACCATTGAGGTGTAGAAGTATGCAAAGAAGACAATGAACATAACTGAGAGAACCCAGTTAACCCATCCAGAAGAAAGTGAAGTAGCAAGATTTTGAATCCACTCTACTCCTGGGAAGAACACAGCAACCTGAGCAGGAAGGTACAGGATTGCAGATGCAAAGATGATTGGCACAACGCCTGCAGTGTTTACCTTAATTGGAAGGTAAGTTGACTGACCACCCATCATACGACGACCAACAACGCGCTTGGCATAGTTGATAGGAATACGACGCTGACCACGCTCAATGTAAACAATGAGCGGAATAATAGCGAGCATAACCACAACAGTAACAACGGTAAGAACAATGTTTCCACGAGTAGCTACTGAAGAAATAAGGGCTGTTGGAAGTCCAGCCATGATGTTTGCAAAGATGATAAGACTCATTCCGTTGCCAACACCCTGCTGAGTAATAACCTCACCGAGCCACATAATAATGATGGCACCAACTAGCATGGTAAAGACTACCAGGAAGTTTTCAAGTGCCTCAGGCACGCCCTCCATAGATGCAAAAGATACACCATAGCTCTTAAACAAGAACAGGTAACCAACTGCATTGAGCAGAGCTAGGCCAACCGTAAGATAACGCGTGTACTGCGTAATCTTACGCTGGCCGCTCTCACCATCTTTAGCAAGCTCGCCAAGAGATGGAATAACGGACTGCATCATCTGGAAGATGATCTGAGCCGTAATGTAAGGCATGATGCCCAGACTGAAAACAGACATGCGAGAAAGAGCGCCACCCGAAAATAGGTTAAGCACGGCCATTGCGCCATTCTTAGAAAGACCATTCTGATAAACAGAAAGCATCTGCTGGAATGGAGCACCGGGCACAGGAAGATACGCACCAAAACGGTACAGAAGAAGAATCAGTACCGTAAGGAGAATCTTTCCCCTTAGTTCCGGAACACGAAATGCGTTGGCGATTCCTTTACTCACTACTCGGCCTCAACCTTTCCACCGGCCGCCTCGATCTTAGCCTTTGCGGAGGCGGAAACCTTGTCGACCTTAACAGTGAGCTTCTTAGAAAGCTCGCCATCACCCAGAACCTTGACTGGGATGAAGTTGTACTTAATAACTCCCTTAGCAACCAGAGCCTCTGCGTCTACGGTCTCGCCGTCTGCAAAGAGAGCGTTCAGACGAGCAACGTTGACTGGAGCGTACTCAACACGGTTGTGGTTAGTGAAACCAGGAAGCTTAGGAAGACGCATAGCCAGTGGCTGCTGTCCACCCTCGAAGCCAGCGCCCTTACCGCCACCAGAGCGGGAGAGCTGACCATTCATACCGCGGCCGGCAAAAGTACCATTGCCTGAAGAATTACCGCGACCTACGCGCTTACGATTTTTGCGCGAACCCACTGCGGGGCGAAGATCATTGAGCTGCATTATTACTACCTCTAGTTCTCTTCAACCTCGACAAGGTGCTTAACCTTGAAGATCATTCCACGAATGCTTGGGTTGTCAGGCTGCTCGACGGTATCGCCGATCTTGTGGAGGCCGAGGGCCTTCACCGTAGCAGTCTGGTCCTTCTTGACGCCTGCGACAGCGCCACGGACAAGCTTGATGCTAAGGTTCTTAGCCATCGTTAGTTCTCCTTTCCGACGAACATATCGCCGACGGTTAGGCCACGACGCTCAGCTGCTTCTTCTGGGCTGGAAAGCTCCTTCAGACCCTCAGCTGCTGCCTTAATCATGTTCAGAGCGTTGTCGGTACCAAGGGACTTAGAAAGTACATTGGTGATACCTGCAAGCTCGAAGAGTGGACGAATAGGACCACCAGCAATAACACCAGTACCCTCGAATGCAGGCTTAATAAGAACAGAACCTGCACCGTAGTGACCAGTGACTGCGTGTGGTACGGAACCAGTCTCGGTCAGTGGGACCTTGAACATGTTCCTCTTTGCGTCCTCGACGCCCTTCTGAATTGCCAGAGGTACCTCAGCGGAACGACCCTGGCCAATACCAACGTTACCCTTACCGTCGCCAACGACTACCAGAGCAACGAGTGACATACGGCGGCCACCCTTAACGGTCTTGGAAACGCGGTGAATATAAACGACGCGCTCCTGAAGATCCGTATCCTGCTGGCGCTTACGATCACGTGCCATTGAATCCTCCTAGAACTTCAGGCCCGCGTTGCGGGCGCCATCTGCCAAAGCCTTGACGCGGCCGTGATAGAGACGGCCACCACGGTCAAAAGTGACCTCAGTGACGTTCTTCTCGGCAGCGCGCTTACCGATAAGCTCACCTACGAACTCAGCTGCCTCCTTGTTGGAGCCAACCTTGCCAGTAGAACGGAACTCTGGGTCAAGCGTAGAGGCAGAGCAGAGAGTTCTTCCAGAAGCGTCGTCAATAAGCTGTGCATAAATGTTTGCGTTTGTGCGGTGAACTGCAAGACGCGGACGCTCAGGTGTACCAAAGACCTTGGCACGTACGCGGCGCTTGCGGCGTTCAAGACCCGCCTTTTTCGCCTGCTGCTTGTTCATTCCTTCTCCTTAGAGACATGCCATCACCTAACGGGGTGATGGTCTTTTAGCCTAAAAGTAGGGTTGCTTTACTTAGCAGCCTTACCGAGCTTCCTGCGGATGTGCTCACCTTCGTAGTGAATGCCCTTGCCCTTGTAAGGCTCTGGTGGACGCTTCATACGAATCTCAGCTGCAACCTGACCAACCTTCTCCTTAGAAATACCCTTAACGGTAAGGTGAGTGTTATCAGGTACCTCAAAGCTAATGCCCTCAGGTGCAACATAGAGAACTGGGTGAGAATAACCAAGGGAAAGGTCAAGATCCTTGCCCTTAAGTGCTACACGGTAACCAACGCCGGTGAGCTCAAGCTTCTTCTCGAAGCCCTCAGAGACACCAACAACCATGTTGTGGATAAGGGTACGGACAAGACCCTGCTGAGCATTGGACTCAGTGGACTCGTCAACGCGAGTAACAAGAATCTCCTCGCCCTCCTGAGCGATAGCAACCAGCTCAGAGAAAGTACGAGTCAGCTCGCCCTTAGAACCCTTAACGGTAACGGTGGTGTTATCAACTGTCACAGTGACTCCAGCAGGAATCTGGACAGGCTTCTTACCAATACGAGACACGGCTGTCTCCTTTCATTCCTGTCAGATTTACCAAACGTAAGCGATGACCTCGCCGCCAACGCCGTTCTTACGAGCGTCGCGGTCGCACATCATGCCCTTAGAAGTGGAAACCACTGCAGTACCAAGACCACCAAGAACGCGTGGAAGCTTCTCAGCGGTGGAGTAAATGCGCAGACCAGGCTTGGAAATACGACGAATGCCGCGGATAACCTTAGCGCGCTTCTTACCATACTTAAGGGTGATGTGAAGAGTCTTCTGAGGCTTAGTTTCCTCAACGGTGTAACCCTCGACATAGCCCTCTTCGGTGATGACGCGAGCAATCTCAACGAGCACCTTGCTCGATGGCATGGATACGGAATCCTTGCCAGCTGAGTTTGCGTTACGAATACGCGTCAGCATGTCTGAAATGGGATCGGTAATTTTCATTTGATCCTTCTCCTTCGTTAATGATGAAACTGCGTGTCTGGTTCATCTACACCCGTGGCGCAGATGCCTTGACGCCAGAGCCCTGAGTCCTACCAGCTTGCCTTGCGGACACCAGGAAGCTCGCCCTTGCTCGCTAGCTCACGGAAGCACACACGGCACAGACCAAACTTGCGGTAAACGGAGTGGGGACGTCCACAACGCTGGCAACGGTTCTGTGTGCGCGTAGAGTACTTCGGCTCACGCGAGGCTTTGACGATCATCGAAGTCTTAGCCACAAATCCTCCTTCAAAATGCAACTTGGCGAACGCCAAGATGACTTCAAACAATAGTGCTGGTGACTATGTCACCCGGCATCGAAGATGCCAACAGGAATGCGCTTAATTTAAGCGCAGGTAAAAGTTAGTCCTGCTTGAATGGGAAGTGGAAGGCGTCGAGAAGTGCCTTACCCTCCTCGTTGGTGTTAGCAGTGGTGACAATGGTGATGTCCATACCGCGGGTGTGGTCCATCTTGTCAAAGTCAATCTCTGGGAAGATGAGCTGCTCGGTTACGCCCATGGAGAAGTTACCACGGCCGTCGAAGCTCTTAGCAGAGATACCACGGAAGTCGCGGATACGAGGAATTGCAACTGCGATCAGACGATCCAGGAACTCCCACATACGATCGCCACGAAGGGTAACTTTAGCGCCGATTGGCATACCCTGGCGAAGCTTAAAGGTTGCGATAGACTTGCGAGCGTGTGTAACGAGTGGCTGCTGACCGGTAATGGTACGGAGGTCGTTTACAGCGCCGTCAATTGCCTTAGCGTCTGTAGCTGCCTCGCCAACACCCATGTTGACAACGATCTTCTCAAACTTAGGAATCTGGTTAACGTTGGTGTAACCAAATTTCTCCTTCAGAGCATCACGCACGGATGCGTAGTAAAGCTCTTTAAGGCGAGGTGTGTACTTCTCGTCTGCCATGGTTTCTCCTTAACTCTTGGGGTTTTAAGTGCGGGGATCGCCTCGCACCTCCTAGTTTGGCGAACTAGGAGCCATCTGCATCCTCGAGACATACGTGTCCCATAGAAAGACGCAATGAACAATATTAGACCTTATTGAGCAAAAATGGGGCGAGAATTTCAAGCTAGCTGATATTTTTTCATGTCATCACACGACTTCCACACGAACCGTACTTCTCGCCCAAAAGAAAACCCCGCTATCTGACGATAACGGGGTTTGAAGTAGCTCTTAGATGTTTCTTACAAAGCGAGAAACACGGGTAACTTAGAGCTCAGCGCCTGACTTCTTGGAGACGCGGACCTTGGTGCCGTCCTCCTTGATCAGGTAGCCAACACGAGTTGGCTTGTCGGTCTTAGGGTCGATAAGAGCAACATTGGAAGCGTCGATTGCTGCCTCTGCCTCAACGATGCCACCCTGCTGGTTAGCTGCGTTTGGCTTGACATGGCGCTTTGCAATTGCAACGCCCTCAACGACAACTTTGTTCTTCTCTGGATATACGCGAAGTACCTCGCCGCGCTTACCCTTGTCCTTACCAGTGAGGACCTCGACCTTGTCGCCCTTCTTGATCTTCATCTTAGGCATGTCGTTCCTCCTTAAAGGGTCTCAGGTGCAAGTGAGACAATCTTCATGTACTTGTGGTCGCGCAGCTCGCGAGCGACTGGTCCAAAGATACGAGTACCCTTGGGCTCACCCTCTTTGTTAACAAGAACGCATGCGTTCTGGTCAAAGCGGATGTAGCTACCGTCCTTGCGACGGGTGTCCTTAGCGGTACGAACGATGACGCAGCGAACAATGTCGCCCTTCTTCACCGAACCACCTGGAGTAGCCTCCTGGACAGCGCCAATGATGACGTCGGCAAGGCCGGCGTAACGACGCTTGGAGCCACCAAGGACCTTGACGCACTTTACGCGCCTTGCGCCGCTGTTGTCAGCGACGTTGAGAATGGTCTCCATCTGAATCATGTGACGTTCCTCCGGAACCTAATTTCTCAGAGGTGCGCGTATTTGCGCACATGAGAAATAATGATAGATACAAAACTAGGTTGAGCTAAAAGCTGTTTCCTAGGTGCTAATTACTTAGCGCGCTCAACGATCTCTGCGAGACGCCAACGCTTGGTCTTGGAAAGAGGACGAGTCTCCATGACGCGGACGGTATCGCCCAGACCAGCCTCGTTGTTCTCATCGTGAACGTGAAGCTTCTTGCCGATGGTCATCATCTTGCCATACTTAGGGTGGTGCTTACGGTACGTAATCTCTACCGTAATCGTCTTCTCGCCAGAGATGGAGACGACGAGTCCGGTACGAACCTTACGCGCATTTCTGCTTTCGGTCTCTGCCATAACTTATCTCCTGCGATCTAGTTCTGCTCTGCGGATGCTTCCGCAGCAATTTGACGGGTGCGCATCTCGGTCTGAACGCGAGCAATGTCACGCTTAACAGCCTTGACACGAGCGGTGTTGTCCAGCTGGCTGGTTGCCATCTGGAAACGAAGATTAAAGAGCTCTGCGCGGCCTTCCTCGAGTTTCTTAGCGAGGTCTGCATCGCTCATAGCCTTGATTTCGGTGTACTTCATTAGTTCTCACCGTCCTGATCGGCCTTGGAGACAATCTTGGTCTTAATTGGAAGCTTGTGCTGAGCAAGACGGAGAGCCTCACGAGCAACTTCCTCTGGTACGCCATCAATCTCGAACATGATACGACCAGGCTTAACAACTGCTACCCACTCTTCTGGGTTACCCTTACCGGAACCCATGCGAGTCTCTGCAGGCTTCTTGGTGATTGGCTTATCTGGGAAGATAGTAATCCAAACCTTACCGCCACGCTTCATCTCACGGGTGAGAGCAATACGAGCAGCCTCAATCTGGCGGTTAGTAATCCAGTGAGCCTCCTCTGCACGGATGCCCCAGGAACCAAAATGCAGCTGGGTATTACCCTTTGCCTGGCCCTTCATGGAACCGCGCTGTACCTTACGGTGCAATACACGCTTTGGAGCAAGCATTAACGGCCCCTCCTCTCATTGCGAGCACGACGAGGACGAGCGGAGCCCTCAAGAGCTGGGTTAGGTGTTGGCTGTCCAGGCATCTTCTCGCCGTAATAAATCCAAACCTTGATACCAACAGCGCCCATGGTGGTGCGGCCTGTAGCGGTACCATAGCCGATTGCAGCACGAAGGGTGTGCAGAGGCACGCGACCCTCACGGTACCACTCACGGCGGCCCATCTCAGCACCGTTCAGACGACCGGAGCACTGGATACGAATACCCTTAGCGCCAGCCTTACGAGCGGACTGAACAGCCTTACGCATAGCGCGACGGAAAGCGACACGCTGCTCAAGCTGCTCTGCGATGGACTGAGCAACAAGGTTTGCGTCAAGCTCAGGACGCTTAACCTCGACAACATCAACGTTGACCTGACCCTTGCCGACCTTAGCAACACGCTCAAGATCTGCACGGAGGCCGTCAATCTCTGCACCCTTCTTGCCAATGACAATACCAGGACGTGCGGAGAAAATAGTTACCTTGACCTTATCGCCAGCGCGCTCGATGTCAATGCGAGCAACGGCTGCCTTCTCAAGGCGCTTCTCAAGATACTTGCGGATAGCAAGATCGTTGCCGAGCTGCTCGGCGTAGTCCTTATCGGCGTACCAACGAGAACGCCAGCTCTCGGTTACACCAAGACGGAAGCCTGTAGGCTGTACTTTCTGACCCATTCCTACGCCTCCTTTCGAGGTGCAACGACAACGGTAATGTGGCTCATGCGCTTGTTAATGCGGGAAGCCGAACCCTTTGCACGAGGGCGAATACGCTTAAGCGTTGGGCCTTCGTCAACAAAAGCGGTCTTGACTACCAGGTTGTTAGCGCGGAGTCCATTGTTGTTCTCGGCGTTAGCAACTGCAGAGCGCAGAACCTTAGCAACATCAGTAGCGGCAGCGCGAGTCGAGAACTGAAGAACCTCAAGGGCCTTCTCGACAGACTTACCGCGGACAAGCGCGACAACTGCGCGAGCCTTACGAGGAGCAACGCGAACATACTTAGCTGTTGCGCGAACCTCAATAGAATCGGTGTTCTTAGCCATTTACTACACTCCCCCTATTTGGCCTTGTGACCGCGGAAGGTACGGGATGGGGAGAACTCACCCAACTTGTGACCAACCATGGACTCGGTGACGTACACAGGTACATGCTTACGACCATCGTGAACAGCGATGGTGTGACCGACCATCTCAGGGAAGATGGTTGAGGAACGTGACCAGGTTTTGATAACGTCCTTCTTGCCAGCCTCGTTCATTGCAGCGACACGCGCAAGGAGGCGAGTCTCCACAAAGGGGCCTTTTTTGAGACTTCTGCTCATTTATCTACTCCTACTCGTGTCTTACTTGGACTTACGACGGCGAATGATCAGGCGGTTAGAAGCCTTCTTCGGGTCGCGGGTCTTATAACCCTTGGTTGGCTTACCCCATGGGGTGACGGAAGGACGACCAGAAGTGTGGTTCTTACCTTCACCACCGCCGTGTGGGTGGTCAACAGGGTTCATGACAGTACCACGGACGGTAGGACGGACGCCTGCCCAACGGGAACGACCAGCCTTACCAACAACAATGTTGGAGTGCTCAGCGTTACCAACCTCGCCGATGGTTGCACGGCAGGTCAGAAGAACACGACGGAGCTCGGAGGAAGGCATACGCAGAACTGCATAGCCGTTGTCCTTACCCATGAGCTGGACGGAAGTACCAGCAGCGCGTGCCATTGCAGCACCCTTGCCAGGCTGGAACTCAACTGCGTGAACAAGAGTACCTACTGGAATCTGCTCAAGAGTGGTGCAGTTACCAGGCTTGATGTCGATGTCCTTGGTACCAGAAAGAACGGTGTCACCGACGCTCAGGCCCTCTGGGCAAAGGATGTATGCCTTTGCGCCGTCTGCATAGTGCAGAAGAGCAATACGAGCGGAACGGTTAGGATCGTACTCAACAGTAGCGACCTTAGCTGGGATGTCATCCTTGCGACGCTTGAAGTCGATACGACGGTACTGGCGCTTGTGGCCACCACCCTGGTGACGGGTAGTGATGCGGCCATTGTTGTTGCGGCCAGCCTTCTTTGGCAGAGGCTCGAGAAGGGACTTCTCGGGCTTATCAGTTGTAATCTCAGCAAAGTCTGAGATTGTCTGGAAGCGCCTGCCTGCGCTTGTTGGCTTTAGATGCCTAACTGCCATAAACAGTATCCCTTTCTTCTCCGTTGGCTAGCCCGCTTAAGGGAAAGTCGAGCTAACACCGGATTACCACGGTACCGCGCGTATCTACTATGCGCGGCATACGAACCCGTACCTCAAAAGAGGCACGGGAGAAAAACCTTACTCAGCAGAGTTATTACCGAAGATCTCGATAGTCTCACCAGCAGCGAGGGTAACAATAGCCTTCTTCCACTGGCGGGTCTTGCCTGCCTGCTGATAACGTACACGCTTGTTCTTTGGCTTAACAGAAAGTGTGTTTACCTTGGTGACGTGTACAGAGAAAAGCTTCTCTACAGCTGCAGCAATCTCTTCTTTACCTGCGTTACGAGCAACCTCAAAAGTGTACTTGCCCTGCTCCATCAAATCGAAAGCACGCTCTGAAACGATAGGACGAATGATGACCTCATAAGGAGAGTTCATTATGCGAGCACCTCCCCAAGCTGCTTAGCGACATCAGCGGACATAACAAGTGCGCCGTTGTCGATCAGGAAACGAGTAGTAACCTCAGAAACACCGAAGATCGAAACCTTAGGAAGGTTGCGGAAAGAGAGGTAAGTGTTGACGTCGTCGTCTGGGACAATGACGGTAACGCGCTTACCCTCAATACCGAGGTTCTGAAGTGCAGCCTTTGCCTGCTTGGTGGAAGGCTGAGCAAACTCGAGAGAGTCAACGAGGACAAGCTCGGAGTCTGCAACCTTGCCGGAGAGGACGGACCTCATAGCAAGCTTGACCATCTTGTTGTTAATACGACGTGCGTGGGAACGAGGGGTAGGTCCAAAGATGACGCCACCACCAGTCCACTGACCAGCACGAATAGAACCCTGGCGAGCACGACCAGTACCCTTCTGACGGTAAGGCTTAACGCCACCGCCGGATACCTCGTGACGGTTCTTTGTAGAGTGGGTACCCTGACGTGCGGATGCGTCCTGGCAGACTACAACCTGATGCACAACAGGGATGTTTGGCTCAATGCCATAGACGTCAGAGGAGAGCTCGGCGTCGCCGACCTTCTTTCCCTCTACGTTCTTAATCTCATACTTGGACATGTTGTCTCCTTGTTAGCCTAAGTGTTTGCCTAAAGGCCCTTAGGCCATGCGGACCTGGACGAGGGCATTCTTGCCGCCAGGAACAGCACCCTTGATAAGCATGAGGTTCTGCTCAGCATCAACGCGGACAAGCTTAAGGTTCTTGACCGTAACGCGCTCTGCGCCCATGTGACCATACATGTGAAGGCCCTTACGAACGCGTGCAGGGTATGCGCACTGACCAATGGAACCTGGACGACGCTGGTTACGAGAACCGTGAGTCATTGGACCGCGAGAGAAGTTCCAGCGCTTAACGGTACCCTGGAAACCCTTACCCTTAGAAGTGCCTGTTACGTCAACAGCGGTGACCTCAGAGAAGTCAGCAACTGTGACAACATCGCCGGTCTTGTGCTCAGAAGCATCCTCAACGCGAACCTCGCGGAGGTAACGCATTGGCTCGACGCCCTGTGCCTTGAAGTGACCAGCCATTGGCTTGTTGACATGCTTCTCGGAGATGTCGCCGAAGCCAATCTGTACGGCATTGTAGCCGTCCGTCTCAACAGTCTTTACCTGTGAAACGGTGCAGGGGCCAGCAAGAACGACGGTAACAGGAACGACGTTGTCGTTCTCGTCCCATACCTGGGTCATGCCCAGCTTGCGGCCGAGGATGGTATTAACCATGCTCTTTCCTAACCTTCGGTGGTCATGGGACCTTGAGAGCACATCGGGTACTCTTCCCCAGCGGACCACGTCCTGTACATACTGCCTTTAGACATAATTGTCCTGTTTGAGCAGCCCGTCTACTTTACACTCATTTTTGACAAGAAACAAGCCTAAAATCTCTAAAAGATGAACGCTTTGTGAAGAGCGTTTGGTACCTTCTAGCTGCGAGATCTTTCTTTTCGCCTATTTTGCGAGGTCAAACCGCTGACCCGGGCGTATCCATTAGCGAGAAACCCAAGGAATTTTGAAAAGTTTTTTCAAAAAATTTTGCCAAAACAATCCGCGATAACAACTTTGCCAAAATCAGGCTACCGAAATTACCTTGCCAAAAGTTTCTTGAGCAATGCTTCGCAACCCTCAGTGACATCGTCATACGTCAGATCAAAATTTCCTGAGTACCATGGGTCCGCAATGTCACGAGGCTTCTCTGTCCAGTCAAGGAGCAGCGAAACCTTTCCAAGCGGATCATTTTTAAGCATACGCATCATGTTGCGCAGATTATTGTGGTCCATTCCAATGAGGTAATCAAAGTTCTCGTAATCTGCGCGCGTCATCTGCCTCGCACGATGATTGCCGCAACAAATCCCCTCTTGCTGAAGCTTGCGTCGCGTACGAGGGTCAATAGGGTTACCAATCTCTTCAGTGGAGGTTGCTGCTGAGTCGATGACAAACGAGTCTGCCAGACCGTTTTTCTCGACAAGATCTTGCATGACGTACTGTGCCATTGTTGACCTGCAGATATTTCCGTGACACACAAAGAGGATTCTTGTCATGCGGGAGTAATTTGGCCGAGCGTTTACCGAGCAGCCGGTGTTTAGCTGGCTACTTGCATTCCGGTGACCACTTGCGTTCTGCTGGATATGTTTCATCTTTTCTCCTGCGCTTTGTGCGAGTATTCGCTTTCTAATTCTACGGGTTTCTCGCCAAGTGCAGATGTGAGTTACGTCTAGAAAAGTCTGCCTGAAAAGTACAAAGAATCTGTATTTCCGCCACCGATTCTTTAACAAAATCAGGCAAATCCACAGATTCTTTGATGTATTTAGGCAAAATTTACAGATTCTTTGAAGAAATCAGGCGCACGTCAGGCTCGCGCCGCCCACCTGGCGAGAAACCCGTCCACTTCCAGCATATGCGCACAAGAAAACCCGGTACCCACACGAAGTGGATACCGGGCGGAAGGCGCGTTTGTGCAGCTAGCGCGGTCGTGACGCGTGTGGTGCGCGAGTCGCAGCTCGCACGTGGTTCAACGCCATCCACGCAAAAACCCTCCCGCGCGGAAGTGCACAGGAGGGTTTGCAAGTTGGATTAAGCCGTATGCTTAGAGCTTGATCTCGATATCGACACCAGCTGGAAGGTCGAGACGCATAAGCGAATCAACGGTAGAAGCGCTTGGGTCGAGAATATCGATGAGACGCTTGTGAGTGCGCATCTCAAACTGATCACGGGAATCCTTATCCTTGTGTGGTGAGCGGATAACGGTGTAAAGGTTACGCTCGGTTGGCAGAGGGATAGGACCGGAAACACGCGCACCTGTCTTCTGTGCGGTGTCAACAATCAGCTTAGCGGACTGATCAATGACCTCGTGATCATAGCCCTTGAGGCGAATCCTGATCTTCTGGCTTGACACTTTGGGTACCTCCATAAATGAGCTAGAGCTCGTGGTCGTTTACTTAGGATGCAGAGCCGCCGTTTTTGGCGACAATCTCTTCGCGTACAGCGTTAGGAACGGGCTCGTAAGAATCGAACTGCATGGTGTAGCTCGCACGGCCCTGGGTCTGGGAACGAAGGTCGGTTGCGTAACCGAACATCTCACCAAGAGGCACCTTAGCGCGGATGACCTTGGCGTCCATACGATCGTCCATACCCTCAATCTTGCCACGACGGGAAGAAAGGTTGCCCATAACGTCGCCCATGTACTGCTCAGGTGTCTCAACCTCAACAGACTCAACTGGCTCGAGAAGGACAGGGTTGGACTTCTTAAGAGCATCCTTAATTGCCATAGAACCAGCAATCTTAAATGCTGCCTCAGAAGAGTCGACCTCGTGGTAAGAACCGTCAACAAGGGTGACCTTGATGTCGACTACTGGGTAACCAGCAATGACACCGTTCTCAAGAGCCTCGCGGATGCCCTTATCGATAGATGGGATGTACTCCTTAGGAATGACACCACCAACGATAGCGTTGACAAACTCGTAACCCTTGCCCTCTTCCTGTGGCTCAAGGTCGATGACTGCGTGGCCATACTGACCCTTACCACCGGACTGACGGACAAACTTGCCCTCAGCGTGGCTTACTGCCTTACCAGCAGTCTCGCGGTAAGCAACCTGTGGCTTACCAACGTTGCAGTCAACCTTAAACTCACGACGGAGACGGTCAACAATAATCTCAAGGTGAAGCTCGCCCATACCAGCAATGATGGTCTGGCCGGTCTCGTGATCAGTGTGAACCTGGAAGGTTGGGTCCTCTTCAGCCAGCTTAGCAAGGCCGATGGACATCTTCTCCTGCTCAGCCTTGGTCTTAGGCTCAACAGCAACGTCGATAACAGGATCTGCGAAGCTGATGGACTCAAGGATGATTGGGTTCTTCTCGTCACAAAGGGTGTCACCAGTAGTGGTGTTCTTCAGACCAACGCATGCAACGATGTCGCCTGCGGAGCACTCATCACGGTCAACACGGTCGTTTGCGTTCATCTCAAGGATGCGGCCGAAGCGCTCACGGTTGTCCTTGACGGAGTTGTAGACGTAAGAACCTGCCTCTGCCTGACCAGAGTAAACACGAATGTAGGTAAGCTTACCAACATAAGGGTCAGTCATGATCTTGAATGCAAGAGCGGAGAATGGCTCCTTAACGTCTGCGTGACGGACAGCCTCGTCACCCTTAGGAGTGACGCCATCAATCTCTGGAACATCCAGAGGGCTTGGAAGGAAGTCGATGACTGCGTCCAGAAGCTCCTGAATACCCTTGTTCTTGTAAGCAGAGCCAACAAAGACTGGGTTAATCTGACCAGCAAGAACGCCAGCACGAAGAGCACCCTTAAGGGTCTCAACGTCAACCTCTTCACCCTCGAGAACAGCCATCATGACGTCCTCAGAGAAGTCAGAAGCTGCCTCAAGAAGCTCTTCACGCTTCTCAGCTGCAATCTCTGCAAACTCTGCAGGAATCTCATCGAGTGGCTCAGGGTAAATCATGCCCTTAGCATCCTCTTTGAAGTCCCATGCAGTGTTGGTGACAAGGTCGATAAGACCCCAGAAGTTGGACTCAGCGCCCATTGGGACCTGAGCTGCAATTGCGTTTGCGCCAAGGCGGTCACGCATAGTCTGGATTGCACGGAAGAAGTCTGCGCCTACGCGGTCAAACTTGTTGATGAATGCAATACGAGGTACGCCGTACTTGGTTGCCTGACGCCAAACGGTCTCGGACTGTGGCTGAACGCCTGCAACTGCGTCGAAGACTGCAACTGCGCCGTCCAGAACACGAAGAGAACGCTCAACCTCAGCGGTAAAGTCAACGTGACCTGGGGTGTCGATGATCTGGATGACGTGGTCTTTCCAGAAGCAAGTGGTAGCTGCGGAAGTAATGGTTACGCCGCGCTCCTGCTCCTGAACCATCCAGTCCATGGTTGCTGCACCGTCGTGGACCTCACCAATCTTGTGGGTCTTACCGGTGTAGTAAAGAATACGCTCCGTTGTGGTGGTCTTACCAGCATCGATGTGGGCCATGATGCCGATGTTGCGGAGGTCTTTAAGATTGTACTTAGTCTTAGCCATTTGTTTGCTACTCCTGAATTCCGACTAGAAGCGGTAGTGGGAGAAGGCGCGGTTGGCCTCAGCCATCTTGTACAGGTCCTCACGGCGCTTGACGGATGCACCTACGCCGTTAGTTGCGTCGATGATCTCGTTTGCAAGACGCTCTGCCATGGTCTTCTCTTTACGGCTACGGCTGAAAGTGACCATCCAGCGGATAGCAAGAGTAGTTGCACGGCGGGAGTTGACCTCCATTGGAACCTGGTAAGTAGCGCCACCAACACGCTTAGGCTTAACCTCGAGTGTTGGGCGAATGTTATCCATAGCCTTCTTGAAGACAGTGAGGGCATCCTCGCCAGTCTTCTCTGCGACGATGTCAAATGCACCGTAGACAATGCGCTCTGCGGTTGCTTTCTTGCCGTCGAGAAGGACCTTGTTAATGAGCTGGGTTACCAGACGATTGTTGTAGACGGCGTCAGGCATAACCTCACGACGTACTGCTGCTGCGCGACGCGGCATATTAATCTCCTAAGAACTAGTTCGAGTAGTGGACGTGATTACTTAGCACGCTTAGTGCCGTAACGGGAACGGCCCTGAGCACGATTCTGAACTGCTGCGCAGTCGAATGCACCGCGAACAACCTTGTAACGAACACCAGGAAGGTCACGGACACGGCCGCCACGAACCAGAACAATGGAGTGCTCCTGGAGGTTGTGGCCCTCACCAGGAATGTAAGCGGTTACCTCAATGCCATTAACAAGACGAACACGAGCAACCTTACGGAGTGCTGAGTTAGGCTTCTTTGGCGTAGTGGTGAAAACACGGGTGCAAACACCACGCTTCTGTGGGTTGTGCTGAAGAGCGGCGTTCTTGGACTTTGACTTGACGCTCACGCGGCCCTTACGTACGAGCTGGTTAATAGTAGGCAAGATCTTCTCCTTCTTATACCTATCTACCTGCAGTTTTACATATTCGAAAGGCGACACAGCACTGTCCCCTTGGAATTACGCAGGGAAGTACTTTACGCTGATGAAAGCCACATGTCAACAAGCCACTGTGCCGGGCGTATCTATACTTCATAGAAATTACAAATGCTAGGTAGCCTCAATCTCAGCAAGCTCAATTTCTAAGCCTTGGATGAGTTCTGTTTTCTCGCTAGAACAGTAAGGACATGTGCGACCATACGTTACCGTAGCGTACGTTTTATTGCACGATAAACACTGTGTTAGAGCTGGTACTTCTTCAATTTCTAGCTGAGCTCCGTGTAGCAGCTCCGTGCGATCAGCTGCCCAGCGCCATACATCCAGCAAATACGTTGGAACAACTCCAGATACCTCCCCTAGCTGCAACTTTACACGCGCAACAGAGGTGAGGTTATTCTGTTTGCCCAGATCCTCAACCATATCTATGAGGTAAAACGCAATTCCCAGCTCATGCATGTCAGTTGATTTCTATTAGCATGTTAGCTTGAAATACCAGTACTGCCCGCAGAAACGGGATTACCAAGCTCATCGGTTGTTACGTGTGACTGAGGCTTAGGAGTCTTTGTTTTTCTCGCGGGGTTCTTAATAATCTTTACCGCACGTTTTCCAACATACGAGAGAATCTTTCCTGCCTTATGCTCTGCGGCAACCATATCAGAGCAGTGAGGATTGTCTCGGAACAGATGAATTGCATCAAACTCACAGCGTGTAGTACAGAGACCACAACCAATACACTTATTTGCATCAACAATTGAAGCGCCGCACTTCAAGCAGCGCGCGGTCTCGATTCTGATTTGCTCTGGCGTAAAGGTATGGCTAGGGTCTGTCCAGTTGTGTCTAATGTTTTTGACCGTATCGCATGCGGGACGCTGACGACCTGCGTGATCGTATCCACAAGACTCAACTGCTGCGTCAGATTTATCAAGCTCAACATAATGGCGCTGGTTGCGGCCAATAGTCAAAGAAGAGCCTTTCTGCACAAAACGATGTAATGAAACAGCAGCTTCATGACCTGCGGCAATAGCATCGATAACAAAGCGAGGACCCGTGTACACGTCTCCACCCACAAAGACATCGGGCTGAGCAGTCTGATACGTCTGGGAATCAGCGCACGAAAGATTGCCTCGCGTAAGCTCAACCGCCTCTCCCTCCAAAAGACTTCCCCACTCAACGGTTTGTCCAATAGACAAGACCACTGCATCTGCCTCAAGATACATTGTTTGCTCGTCATCAAAACAAGGCGAGAAACGCTTGTCATTGTCAAAAACACGAGTACAGCGTTTAAACATCACGCCGCAAACGTGGCCTTGCTCATCTGTGGCAATAAAAGCAGGTCCCCAACCATTCTTGATTGACACACCATCTTCCTGCGCTTCTGTGATTTCTTCTGGTAGTGCAGGCATCTCTTCTGGCTGCTCTAGGCACACCATAGTAACTGACTCTGATCCACAACGAGCAGAGACTCGAGCCGCATCAATGGCAACATTACCGCCGCCAATAACCACTGTCTTACCATGTACTTCATGCAGAGGATGCTCGGTTACAAAATGCAAGAAATCAACAGCAGAAATAACCCCATCGGCGTCTTCTCCAGCAATATTGGCCTTTCTACCGCCCTGGCAACCAATGGCAACATAAAAACCAATAAAGCCTTGAGCGCGCAGTTCATCAAGGGTTATGTCTTTTCCTACCTCAACACCACAGCGAATCTCAACGCCCATTTCTTTAAGAACGTCAATCTCTGCGGCAACAACGTTTTTCTCGAGCTTGTAAGAAGGGATGCCATATACCATCATTCCACCAGGAAGGAGGTTCTTTTCAAAAACGACGGGATTGTAACCGCGTTCTGCCAGGTAATATGCACAGGACAGGCCAGCTGGACCTGCACCAATAATGGCAATTTTCTGGTTGAATCGGCCTCTATTTGACGGGATAACTGGCTCTGGAATAAAGCGATGTTCCGCCTCTAGATCTTTTTGAGCAATGAATTTCTTAACGTCATCAATGGCTACTGCCTGGTCAATAGTCCCTCGCGTACACGCTGCCTCGCAACGTTTATTGCAAACGCGACCACAAACAGCAGGGAATGGATTTTCTTTTTTGATGAGCTCAAGCGCATCTCGATAGCGACCTTCAGCAGCCATACGCAGATAACCCTGAACAGAAATATGCGCTGGACAGGCAACCTTACAAGGAGCTGTACCAGTATCGTGGCACTCAATACGGTTGTTATTTTTATAATTCCAATCCCAGTCAGACTCTCCCCAGAACTTATCATCTGGAAGATCCTGCATTGGGTAGGAAATTTTGCCCTTCCTAGTAGGAAGTTTCTGGCCTAATTGAGGGGCTCCTGCTGGACAAACCTCTACGCACCCACCGCAAGCAACACATTTTTCTTCATCAACGTGAGCTACAAAAGCGGAACGAGACAAATTAGGCGTATTAAACAGCTGAGAAGTTCTGAGTGCATAGCAAACATTTACGTTGCAGTTGCAAATAGCAAAAATCTTATCTTCACCGTCAATGTTTGTAATCTGATGAACAAAACCGTTTTTCTCGGCCTTTATACAGATATCGATAACCTCATCGTAGGTAATGTAGTGGCCTTTTCCTGTTTCTACGCAGTAATCAGCCATATCTCCAATGGCAAGACACCAATCTTCTGGATCGTCAGCACAGCCGTCGCCACGAACTCGCTCAGCAAGGCGACAAGAACAGGGAGTTGCAGCATATCTATCGTATTTCTTGAGCCAATGCGAAATATGCTCAACAGTAACTGTGTGATTTACCTGCTCAATGGATCGTTCAACAGGAATGACATGCATACCAACGCCTGCGCCACCTTCAGGAACTAACTTGGTGACATTTTTGAGCGGTAGATAGGTCATACGCTCAAACAAAGAACCCATCTCGGGATGTTCTTCGAGTTGACGCTCGTTCATTACGGTAAACTCTGCGGAGCCAGGAACAAACATAGGAAGAACATACTGCTTTTGCTTGCTCTTGTTTTCCCAGTTGTACTCAATCATGCCCTTTACAGACAGGGTGTCTAGGATAGGTTGAAGCTCCCCCTCAGTTTTACCAGTACGCTTGCAAAGCTCCTCTAAGGTAACTGGCTGGCGAACCTTCATGTATTTGGTTACCGAAGCTTCTTCCTCAGTCATAATTGCTGCTATGCCCCAATATTCTGGGTCATCTTTTACAATTTTGTGGCCAAGGCGACTCGTAATTTTTTGGACTTCATCTCTTACAAGAGGCTTAAATTGCTCAGAAGAAGCTGGCCCAGGCTCATTTGGATCTACCGTTTTGTAATGAACTACCTCGTCATTTTCAGTAATGTGATTTTGAGCGAGTATGCGAATAGGACCGCCAGCAGGGTTAGTAGTTGGCAATACATTTCTGCGTGCAATTTCTTCATCAGTAAGACTGCCGCGCATGGAATTTTCACCTTTTGGAGTCTTACGTGCTGGTACTTCCTCTGCCATGACCTCTCCTATCAGGCATAAGACATTCTTTAAGCGCTAGCCATTGATTACTGCCCGATTTTCCACTCAGCAACTTTGCGAGAAAGCCATTCAGTCCAAACGTCTAATCCTTCCCCAGTTTTGGCCGAGAAAGGAATAACGGCAGCCTTTGGATTTCTAAGGGCCACATTTTTCTTGAGCTTCTCCAGATCAAAGTCAAAATACGGTGCTACGTCTATTTTGTTAACAAGCACCACGTCACAGACCTGATACATCAGAGGGTATTTCAACGGCTTATCATCGCCTTCGGGAACAGAAAGAATAGTGACGTTTACGCCGGCACCGGTGTCAAACTCTGCCGGACATACCAAGTTTCCAACGTTCTCTAAAAAAATCAGGTCCACATCACCTGCATTGAGACCTTCAAGACCCTGAGCGCACATATGCGCATCGAGGTGACACATGCCGCCAGTATGCAGCTGAATGGCTTTCACGCCCGTTTCTGAAATAGCAGCAGCATCAACATCTGAATCAATATCAGCTTCCATAACAGCAATGGAAACCTTATCTTTCAGGGCAGCAATGGTCTTTTTAAGGGTGGTAGTTTTGCCAGAACCTGGAGAAGACATAAGGTTTACCAGCAGAGTTCCCTTTTTCTTCATTTCTTCTCTTAGTTGATCGGCGCTTTTCTCGTTAGCTGCAAAAACACTCTGCTTAACTTCAATGATGCGATACTCACCCATAAGTTCTCTCCACAGTTCCGATACGTATGTTAATGACCCAACAGGTGTGCTGCGTGTGCAAGACCAACACGGATCAGCGTTGTTACGTGCTCATCTGCAAGTGAGTAGATAACTTTTCTGCCATCTCTTTTTGCATTGACAAGACCGCGGTCGCGCAAAAGACGCAACTGGTGAGAGGTTGCTGATTGAGATACCGAAAGCATTTCTTGCAGCTCTGTTACGCTTTTCTCGCCATTTACTAAAGCACCCAAAATCTGGAATCGAGTGAAATCAGACAGTGCATCAAAAATCTGGGTTGCATCGTAGATAATGTCATCGTTTACCAGGTATTCGTTCAGCTTCTGATCAGAAACATAATCGCACGTAGAATGAGTGTGCTCGCACTGTTCAGAATCGTGGGAGTGACTATCCATTTGCTATTCCTATCCTTTAAGAGCCGCAAAGTAAATGGCTTACCAAACGTAATTCATAAAAGATTAGTATATACCGATACTTGCTTCTGTAAGCGTAACTAAAAGAGGACTCCAGCTAACGGCTGAAGTCCTCTTCTGTATCGGAGTCAATCTCCGAAAAAGTTTGATGTATCAGGCGAGATTATTTACTCGTCTTCGCCGTCTGCCTCAGCGTCCATACGGACAACCTGATTGAGAAGGTCATCCAGAGAACCAAGGTCCTCGTTGATTACATCAGGGCTAACCTCGTCGGAAGAAGAACCGATGAGTGTCTCGGTGTAATCAGAGTGAGTGGATGGAGCTGCAGAGCCCAGCATCAAGCCGCCATCGCCTTCTGGCGAGAAGACCATGTTGAGCAGCTGAGAAAGATCCTCAGAATCTGCCTCATCCTCTTCTGGCTCAAGGATGTAGAGGAGGTTACGAGCCTCAAGGCCATCGCGGAGCTCCTCGATTGCCTTTGCACCAATACCATCGATGCGAAGCAGATCTTCCTCGGTCTTACCGATAAGATCGCCTACGGTCTCAATGCCAACCTCGCTGAACTTGTTGGTCCAACGCTGTGACACGCCAAGATCGTCGAAGAGGTACAGCTTTGCGTCCTCGCTTGAAAGCGTGCGGCCATTCTTGGAGTAAACGCCACCGTTGTAATCCTCGTTGACCCAGTCAAGCTGCTTAGGAAGCTGCTCCTCGATGTCCTTAAGCTCTGCTGGTGCCCAGTCTGGAAGAGACTTAGCAAGAGAAGAAGTTGGACCATCAATCTTGGTGCCGTGGTAGGTAAGCTCAACATCGCTGTATGCGGAGAGACCAGTACCTGCAGGAATCTGCTTACCAACAATAACGTTGGACTTGAGGTCAAGCAGGTGGTCAACATCGCCCTCGATAGCTGCAGAGGTAAGAACGCCTGCAGTACGGATGAACGATGCACTGGAGAGCCAAGAATCGATAGAGCTTGCAACCTTCAGAGTACCAAGGATTGCTGGCTCTGCCTCTGGTGGAGTGCCACCAGCAAGGGCAATGTTCTGGACAGTCTCTGCAAAGACATAGCGGTCCACATACTGACCAAGCAGGTACGAAGAGTCACCTGGGTTGGTAACCTGAACACGACGAAGCATCTGACGTGCGATAACCTCGATGTGCTTATCGTTGAGTTCTACACCCTGGGAGGTATAGACGTCCTTAACGGACTCAACGAAGGTGTGCATAGTGGACTCAATGTCAGTGAGTCGACGGAGCATACGGAAGTTGACGAAGCCGCGGGTAATCTGGTCACCAGCACGGACAACAACGCCATCCTCAATACCAGGCATGAAGCGGACAGATGCAGGTACACGCCACTCCTCGATGACACGGGAAGCATCGTCTGCATCAACAATACGCAGCAGGTACTCGGTGGTCTCTGGGGTAATATGAAGAACACCAGAAACAGGAGCCAGGTCAGCCTCGCGACCAAGAATCTTCTCGTTGACGTTGCCGACGACGTCGAACATACGAGCAACGGTAGGAAGACCCTGCGTAATATCGTCTGCGCCTGCAACACCACCGGAGTGAATGGTACGCATGGTCAACTGAGTACCAGGCTCACCAATGGACTGAGCTGCGATAATACCAACTGCAGTACCAATGTTGACAGGACGACGGGTGGAAAGATCCCAGCCGTAGCACTTCTGGCAGACGCCGTACTTAGACTTACAGGTCAGAAGCGCGCGGAGCTGAACCTTAGCAAGGCCATGCTCAACAAGACGCTCAAGATCCTGCTTGGACTCAACATAGCCACCAGCAGGGATAAGAACCTCGCCAGTGTTTGGATCGCAGACATCCTCAAGGGTGCAGCGGCCAATCAGGTCAGTATCAACAGAAGTCTGACCAGGCTTAATCAGAGGATAGGTAACTGCCTCATCAGTGCCGCAGTCCTCCTCGCGAACAATGACGTCCTGTGCAACGTCGACGAGTCGACGAGTCAGGTAACCAGAGTCGGAGGTGTGGGATGCGGTATCTACCAGACCCTTACGAGCGCCGTAGGTAGAAATGAAGTACTCAAGAGGCTCAAGACCCTCGCGGAAGTTTGCCTTAATTGGAAGGTCGATGGTTTCACCGGACATATCCGCCATCAGGCCTCGCATACCAGCAAGCTGGCGAAGCTGTGTCTTAGAACCACGAGCTCCAGAGTCAGCCATCATGTAAATTGGGTTGTTCTCTGCAAAGCCTGTAAGCATCTCAGAGCCGAGAAGATCGGTGCACTCGGTCCATGCGTTAACAACCTCAACGTGACGCTCTCGCTCGGAAAGGAAGCCGTCCTCGTAGTACTCGTTGATCTGGTCAACGCGGTCCTGTGCCTCCTGAAGCAGCTGTGGCTTGTGTGGAGGAATGACAGCATCCCAAACAGAAACGGTCAGACCAGCAAGAGTTGCGTAGTGGAAGCCAGTCTTCTTGATGTTGTCCAGAATTGGCTCAACATCAGCCATTGGGTAACGGTCGCAGCAATCGTTGACCAGAACACCAATGTCGGACTTAACCATCTTGTAGTTGATGTATGGGTAATCCTCTGGCAGGCACTGACGGTTGAAGATAATGCGACCAACAGTGGTCTCAAAACGCTTGGTGCCCTCAGTAACGTCCAGGTCCTCATACTGACCGCGGCCAGTCATAACGCGGAAGATAGCACGATCGCTATCAGCAACGTTTGCGTCCTTGGAGCTTACGCGGACAACAACCTTTGCCTGAAGATCAAGGTCACGGTTAGCCTCAATAGCCAGAAGAGCATCCTCAAAGCTTGCAAAGGTAAGCGTCTTAGCATCTTCACCGGTCTTCTCGGAAGTGAGGTAGTAGACACCAAAGACCATATCCTGAGAAGGAACGGTCAAAACCTTACCAGAAGCAGGGCTTCTGAGGTTGTTGCTGGAGAGCATCAGAATGCGAGCCTCTGTCTGTGCCTGAGTAGAAAGTGGCACGTGAACAGACATCTGGTCGCCGTCGAAGTCTGCGTTGAATGGTGCGCAGACCAGAGGGTGCAGGTGGATTGCCTTACCCTCGATAAGGACTGGCTCAAATGCCTGGATAGACAGACGGTGAAGGGTAGGTGCGCGGTTGAGAAGAACGAGGCGGTCCTGAATGACCTCATCCAGAACGTCCCAAACAACTGGAGTACCACGGTCAATAGCGCGCTTTGCGCCCTTAATGTTTTCAACCTTGCGGAGCTCAACCAAACGACGCATGACAAATGGCTTGAAGAGCTCAAGTGCCATAGCAGATGGAAGGCCGCACTGGTGCAGCTTCAGGTGTGGGTCAACAACAATGACGGAACGGCCAGAGTAGTCAACACGCTTACCCAGAAGGTTCTGACGGAAGCGACCCTGCTTACCCTTAAGGGCCTCAGCAAGAGACTTCAGAGGACGTCCACCACGACCAGTGACGGGACGACCACGGCGACCGTTGTCAAACAGAGCGTCAACGGACTCCTGAAGCATGCGCTTCTCGTTATTAACAATGATAGAAGGTGCCTCAAGGTCAAGCAGGCGCTTAAGACGATTGTTACGGTTAATGACACGACGATACAAATCGTTTAAGTCGGAAGCTGCAAAACGGCCACCATCAAGTTGAACCATAGGACGAAGATCAGGTGGAATAACTGGTACAACGTCAAGAATCATGTTAGCTGGATCGTTGCCACCCTTAAGGAAAGCGTCAACAATCTCAAGACGCTTAATGGCCTTCTCGCGCTTCTGCTTCTGAGCATCCTCATTGGCGATAATAGCGCGGAGCTCCTTGGCCTCTTTCTCAAGGTCAATGTTGGAGAGAAGGTCACGTACTGCCTCTGCGCCCATGCCACCCTTGAAGTAGATGCCATAGTAGCGCTTAAGCTCGGAGAACAGACCCTCATCGGAGATGAGCTCTCTGGTCTCAAGCTGCATGAACTTCTCGAAAGCCTCACGACGAAGTGTCTTCTCTTCCTCGTACTCTTCCTCAAGATCAGCGACGCCTGCACGAATCTCGTCCTCAGAAAGAGGCTCAAAATCGCCAAACTCGTCATCCTGTGGCTGGCCCTGCTCGCGAAGACGTGCAATCTGATCGTCACGCTCTGCGTCAAGCTCTTCGAGGTCTGCTGCAAGCTCCTCACGAAGATCGTCTACGTCAGCCTCACGTGCCTCAGTGTCAACACTGGTGATTACGTAAGATGCAAAGTAGAGGACTTTCTCGAGGTCCTTGCTCTTGATATCAAGAAGACGTGCCAGAGGGAAGCTGGTTGGGCTCTTGAAGTACCAGATGTGGCTTACAGGAGCAGCAAGCTCGATGTGGCCCATGCGGTCACGACGAACCTTTGCGGTGGTTACTTCAACACCGCAGCGCTCGCAGGTAATGCCCTTGAAGCGAATGCCTTTGTACTTACCGCAGGCGCACTCCCAGTCCCTTACAGGTCCAAAGATCTTCTCGCAGAAAAGGCCGTCCTTTTCTGGCTTAAGGGTACGGTAGTTGATGGTCTCAGGCTTCTTTACCTCGCCATAGGACCAACCGCGGATATCATCAGCAGACGCTAGAGAAATTTTAATAGCGTCAAATTCAGTGGAATCGAAATCTGCCACAGTCGCTACTCCTTATCGGTGGTCGCGTCGCCTACAAGTGCGGATGCACCCTCAGCGTCTTGGGACAGGTCGGAAGCGGTTACCTCAGTGAAGCCAAGGTCGTTGAGGATCTCAACAGCGTTCTTCTCCTCAGGATCTGTGACCTTTGCGGTATTTGCACGCTTACGATAGGAGATTGGCTCAATGTCAAGTGCCAGGGAGCGAATCTCTTTGACCAGAACCTTGAAGGACTCAGGAATTCCTGCAGTAGGAATGTTCTCGCCCTTAACAATGGACTCATAGGTCTTAACACGGCCGTTGGTATCGTCAGACTTAACGGTGAGGATCTCCTGGAGGACGTTAGCAGCACCGTATGCATACAGTGCCCAAACCTCCATCTCACCAAAGCGCTGACCGCCGAACTGTGCCTTACCACCCAGAGGCTGCTGGGTAACAAGAGAGTAAGGACCAGTTGAACGTGCGTGGATCTTATCGTCAACCATGTGGCCGAGCTTCAGAATGTAAGAAACACCAACGGTAATTGGGCTCTTGAAAGCCTCGCCGGTACGACCATCGTAGAGGGTAGTCTTACCACGCTCGTTGAGCTGTGGAACAAACTCCTCACGCATGTCCTCGCCGTACTCCTTGAGAGCCTTGTTGATCATGTTGATGTTGGTGCGGCGAACAATCTCTGCAACGGACTCATCAGTAGCACCGTCAAAGAGTGGTGTTGCAACAGGAATTGGGCCCTCAACGTAACGCTTAGAATCTGCGTCATCGTCATCCCAACCGTGTGCAGCGCCCCAACCAAGGTGGCACTCAAGCAGCTGACCAACGTTCATACGGGAAGGAACGCCCAGTGGGTCGAGAATAACGTCTACTGGGGTACCATCTGCCATGTAAGGCATGTCCTCAACTGGGAGAACCTTACAAATAACACCCTTGTTACCGTGGCGACCAGCGATCTTATCGCCCTGCTGGATCTTTCTGCGCTGAGCAACAAAGACGCGGACCAGGTCGTTTACTCCTGGAGGCAGGTCGTCTCCAGCCTCACGGCTGAAGCGGACAACGTCAACAACGCGACCATAAGAGCCGTGTGGCATCTTAAGGGAAGTATCACGAACATCGTGTGCCTTAGCACCGAAGATTGCGCGAAGCAGGCGCTCTTCTGCGGTCAGAGCAGTCTCACCCTTAGGAGTGACCTTACCAACCAGAATATCGCCAGGGCCAACCTCAGCGCCGATGCGGATGATACCGTCATCGTCGAGGTTTGCGAGCATGTCCTCACCAAGGTTTGGAATCTCGCGGGTAATCTCCTCAGCACCAAGCTTGGTATCACGAGCATCAATCTCGTGGCGGGAAATGTTAACGGAGGTCAGAAGGTCTTCCTGAACAACACGCTCGGAGACGATAATACCGTCCTCGTAGTTGTAGCCTTCCCACGGCATGTAAGCAACGGTAAGGTTTGCACCAAGTGCCAGCTCAGAGTGGTCAACAGATGGACCGTCTGCGATTGGCTGGCCTTTCTCAACCTGCTGTCCAACAGTGACAATTGGACGATGGTTGATGCAAGTGGACTGGTTGGAGCGCTCGTACTTAGGAAGATCGTAGCGCTGAGAACCGTGCTCATCGGAGTAGATGACAACGTGAGCTGCATCAACCTCGGTGACCTCGCCGGCAAACTCTGCACAAATAAGCTCACCAGAGTCCTGAGCTGCGCGGCCCTCCATGCCAGTTCCAACAAATGGAGCGTGGGACTGAATCAGAGGCACTGCCTGACGCTGCATGTTTGCACCCATGAGGGTACGCTTTGCATCGTCGTGCTCGAGGAATGGAATGAGGTTAGCGGCGACGGAGAGAAGCTGACGTGGAGAAACGTCCATGTAGTCAACGTCCTCAACAGGAACCTGTGCAGGTGCACCGAAGGAACCGTCGAAGTCGCGGGTACGTGCAATAACGCGGTCTGCATCAACAATCTTGCCGTCTGCGTCAACCTCAACAAACTTCTTAGACTTAGGGTCAATTGGGGTGTTAGCAGGAGCAATAATGTGATTCTCCTCTTCGTCTGCAGTCATCCAGACAATGTCGTCAGAGACAACACCGCCTGTGACCTTACGATAAGGAGCCTCGATAAAGCCGTACTCATTTACGTGAGCGTACAGTGCCAAGGAGCCGATAAGACCAATGTTTGGTCCCTCAGGAGTCTCGATTGGGCACATACGGGAGTAGTGCGAGTTATGAACGTCGCGGACTGCGGTAGGAACGTTGGTACGACGGCTGGAGCCGGACTTGTGTCCTGCAAGACCGCCAGGTCCCAGAGCAGAAAGACGACGCTTGTGGGTCAAACCAGCAAGTGGGTTTGCCTGGTCCATGAACTGCGAAAGCTGAGAAGAACCGAAGAACTCCTTGATTGCAGCAACAATTGGACGGATGTTAATCAGAGACTGTGGAGTGATGTCGTCTGCGTCCTGAGATGCCATACGCTCACGAACAACGCGCTCCATGCGGCTCATACCAATGCGGAACTGGTTCTGGACCAGCTCGCCAACAGTACGGACGCGGCGGTTGCCAAAGTGGTCAATGTCATCAAGGTGCTTAGACTCATCACCTGCATGCACTGCAAGAAGGTACTGAAGAGCTGCGACAATGTCCTCTTTGGTAAGGACACGAACATCTGCAGGAATCTCTTCCTCAAGCTTCTTGTTGATCTTGTAACGACCAACGCGAGCAAGGTCATAGCGCTGCTCGTTGAAGAAGAGGCCGTCAAGCAGAGAACGGGCAGAGTCAACAGTTGGTGGCTCGCCTGGACGCTGACGACGATAAATCTCGATAAGAGCATCCTCACGCGTGGTTGCAACGTCACGCTCAAGTGTGTTGCGAACAACATCGGAATCACCAAGGAGCGAGAGAATCTCGTCATCGGTAACAGCAATGCCAAGTGCACGGAGGAAGACGGTAGCGCTCTGGCGACGCTTGCGGTCAATGGAGACGACCAGGTGGCCGCGCTTATCAACCTCAAACTCAAGCCATGCACCACGTGCAGGAATGAACTGAGACTTGTGGACCAGAACACCGTTGTCCATCTCTGACGAGAAATACACGCCAGGTGAACGAACGAGCTGTGAAACCACAACGCGCTCAGAACCGTTGATGATGAAGGTACCGCGCTCAGTCATCAGTGGGAAATCACCCATGAAGACAAGCTGCTCCTTCATCTCACCAGTCTCTTTGTTGACAAAACGGACGTCAACAAAAAGAGGTGCTTGATATGAAATGTCTTTTGCACGACACTCAGCCATTGAATTGGCAGGGTCGCCGAACTGATGGTCACCAAAGGTGACCTGCATGGTTCCAGCGCTGTTCTCAATTGGCGAGAACTCAGCGAAGGACTCTGCAAGGCCCTCTCCCATAAAGCGCTCAAATGATTCCTTCTGTACAGAAATCAGATTTGGCAGCTCCATAGCTGCGGGAATCTTACTGAACGTCCTGCGTCCAGTATGCGCCTGAGGCGTGGTGAGGGAAGTCTTTTTAGCGGTAGACACCAGGTTGTCCTCCTTCAAAAGGGTGGAAGGTGGCAATTGTCGCAACCTAGTAATTTAGTCAAGATTTTAATGCGCGTCAACAGAAAAACACTTGATTTTTTAAGACGTTTTGACTATATTATCGCGTTTATGTTTTTCAACTGCACAAACGTTATGTTGCAGGTAAATCCTTGACTAACTCGTCTTTTCTAGTTATGAAGATTTTGTGGAGAAGGTCCACGGAGACAGAAATAGCTTTCGGTGAGCGGCACTCCCCCGCCACGTCGCTTCGCATGGCGCTCCATGCTCACCGGATGCGCCCCGAGCGCACGGGTTTCTCGCCACACGCGCCGACCTTTTGCTGCACGCGCCTGCCTTTTGCTGCACGCGCCTGAAAAGTGCAAAGAATCTGTATTTGCGCCACCGATTCTTTTGCAAAATCAGGCAAATCCACAGATTCTTTTGCAATTTTAGGCAAAAGTTACAGATTCTTTGTAGAAATCAGGCGCGAGGAAGCTGGGTTAAGTCACGCAGTAAGCTAGAGCAATCACGCAGGATTTATGAGCCTGAAATGCACACCAAGTCTGAGCAAAAGTACTCAGACAAGGCGAGAAAAACAGGCAAATCGCTCAGACATGGCGAGAAAATCCGGCAAATCACTCAGACTTGATGCACTTTTCAGGCTGCAGCTAAAGCGCCCCAGCTTGATGCACTTTTCAGGCTGCAGCGAACGCAGCTCAGACTTGATGCACTTTTCGGGCTGCTGCAAAAACACCTCAGCTCCATGCGCTGCGAGCGCACGGGTTGCTCGCCAGGCAAATAAAAAAGAGGCCAGACCGAAGTCTGACCTCTCCAGTAAGCAATGTAGGATGGACTTACTTAAGGGTGACGGTAGCGCCAGCCTCCTCGAGCTGAGCCTTAGCAGCCTCAGCGTCCTCCTTCTTAGCGCCCTCGAGGACTGCCTTAGGAGCACCCTCGACGACCTCCTTTGCCTCCTTGAGACCAAGGTTGGTAAGAGCACGGACAACCTTGATGACGCCGATCTTGTTGTCGCCGAAGCCCTCGAGGACAACGTCAAAGTTGGTCTTCTCCTCTGCCTCCTCAGCAGCGCCACCAGCTGCAGGAGCAGCAGCGACAGCTACAGGAGCAGCAGCGGAAACGCCAAAGACGTCCTCAAGCTCGTGAACGAGCTCAGAAAGCTCGAGTGCTGGCATCTCTTTAAGGGCCTCAATGATCTCATCTTTAGTGACAGCCATGTCAATTCTCCTTTTTAAACGATGCAGCCTTTGTGCTGCATCTGGGCAAAAGCCCGGCTTGTATGTGTGCGTTTAAGTGCGTCTACACTCTCACGCGGTTTGCGCCAATGCGCGGGTACAACAAAACGTTGCTTATGCAGCGTTCTTCTGATCTGCGACTGCAGAAAGAGCGGTTGCGAGTCCACGAGCTGGACCAGCGCAAACCTGTGCAATACCGGTAAGTGGGCTTGCAACAACGAAGACAAGCTTTGCAATGAGCTCCTCGCGAGAAGGAAGGTCTGCGTAAGCCTTTGCCTCGTCAGCGGTAAGTGCCTGACCATCAGCGATACCACCAATGAACTCAACTTTCTTGAGCTTCTTGGCCTGATCCTTGATGACCTTAGCGGCCTCGACAGGATCATTCTCATAGAAAACGTATGCGCAGGTACCGGCGAGCATCTCGTCAATCTCTGGCATACCAGCGTTCTTAAGAGCAATCTTGACGATGTTGTTCTTATAGACCTTCATGTGAGCGCCTGCTGCGGTAAGTGCGCGGCGAAGCTCCTGAGTCTCCTTTACGGAGAGACCACGATAGTCGATAACAAACAGGCCCTTGGAGTTGTCGAGAGAAGCGGAAACCTTCTCGAGCAAATCAAGTTTAGACTGAGCTGGCATGTAGTACACCTCCTTTATCATGTCTCGGGCACGAGCGCCAACAGGTGCGGCCCTCACATGAAAAGACCCCACTTTGGCAACCAAAGCGGGGTCTGGATGTACTAATCTCAAGACCACCTCGGCAGGCGGGAATTCCCATTAAGCCTTGGATTCAAGGCGCCGGCTGTCTTTGGCAGCGAACGTGCAACTACAAGACGTCTGTCTTGCGTTGGATATTGTGCAGCAAAAAACTATCCAAGTCAAGGTTGAGTGCACAATTTCTTTCTCTTCACAAAAATTTGACGAGAAGGGCGGCTAAGCTGCGGCCCCAACTCAGCCGTACACGTGTCGCAAGCCGAGTCCACGCCTCAAACCGCACGCGTGCCGCAAGCCGAGTCCACGCGCTGCAAGAAAAATCCGGTACCTGCAAGCAGATACCGGATTAAACGTGCTAGGTACTTCTAAGCGTAAAGCTTAGTCCTCCATGAGGTTACGAACCTTGGTTGGATCAACCTTGATGCCAGGGCCCATAGTAGAGGAAATAGCAACGGTCTTGACGTACTTACCCTTAGCGCTGGATGGCTTGACGCGAATAATCTCAGAGAGAAGTGCGCCATAGTTCTCAACAAGCTGCTGGACCTCAAAAGAAGCCTTGCCGATTGCAACGTGGCAGATACCAAAACGGTCTGCACGATACTCAACACGACCAGCCTTGAGCTCGTTAACCATCTTTGCAACATCCATGGTAACGGTACCGAGCTTAGGGTTAGGCATAAGGCCACGAGGACCAAGAACACGACCAAGACGGCCAACCTTACCCATCATCTGAGGGGTTGCGATTGCTGCGTCAAAGTCAAGCATGCCCTTCTCGACCTCTGCGATGAGCTCGTCGCCACCGACGATGTCAGCGCCAGCTGCCTCAGCCTCGCGGGCCTTCTCGCCCTCTGCGAAGACTGCAACGCGAACGGTCTTACCAGTGCCGTGAGGCAGAGAAATGGAACCGCGGACGTTCTGGTCAGCCTTACGAGTATCGACACCAAGGCGAATTGCTACCTCAATGGTCTCGTCAAACTTAGCAGTTGCAAGCTCCTTAGACAGGGTTACTGCCTCTTTTGGGCTGTAGAGGTTTGCACCGTCTACCTTGGCAACTGCATTCTTGTAGTTCTTTCCGTGCTTAGGCATTATGTACCTCCTGTGGTTAGCGGGCGTCTGCCCTCCCACTCCTGCATCTTCCGTCCGCAGCTGCTCCCTCTTGGCGAGAAACCCAACTACGTGCACTAACGTCGGATGCTCTGACAAAAACAACCGTCAGCCACACACATGGCTGACGGGAGTAAACACTACTCGGCGATGGTTACACCCATGGAACGAGCGGTACCAGCGACGATCTTCTTTGCAGCCTCAATGTCGTTTGCGTTGAGGTCAGGCATCTTGATCTCAGCAATCTTGGTGAGCTGCTCCTGGGAGAGCTGGCCAACCTTATCGCGCTGAGGAACACCGGAACCACCCTTGAGGTGAAGCTCCTTCTTGATGAGCTGAGCTGCTGGAGGAGTCTTGGTTACGAAGTCAAAGGAACGATCCTCGTAAACAGAAATCTCGACTGGAATGATGTCGCCAGCCTTGTCCTGAGTTGCAGCGTTGAATGCCTGGCAGAACTGCATAATGTTGACCTGTGCAGCACCCAGAGCTGGTCCTACTGGAGGAGCTGGGTTTGCCTGGCCTGCAGGAATCTGCAGCTTAATAAAGTTAACAACCTTCTTTGCGGGCATGTTAAGCCTCCTGTTTGAATACGTTTGAGTCTATTCTCGCGCACTCCCGAGAAGCAATCCACAAGGGACGAGAAGTGCGGGATAAGCCGTTAGTTACTAGTCTATCAGGGAAATCTGATCCATGGTGAGCTCAACCGGAGTCTCGCGACCAAAGATGGTGAGCATAACCTTGATCTTGCCGGACTCTGCGTTGACCTCAGAAACAGTTCCGTCGAAGTCAGCGAGAGGACCAGAAAGAACGTGAATTGCCTGACCGACCTCAATATTGGTTGCTGTACGCTTAGGTACAGGGCCACCCGTCTTCATACCGCCGCGGCGCATGATCTTATCGAACTCATCACGACGCAGAGGAACTGGCTTGCCGTCAATGCCAACAAAACCAGTTACGCCTGGGGTGTTGCGAACAACAGCCCAAGTATTGTCATCCAGCTCCATGCGAACAAGAACGTAACCTGGGAAAACCTTGGACTCTTTGGTCTCGCGCTTACCGCCGTCCTTGACCTCAGTAACTTCCTCAGTAGGAATCTGAATATCAACAACAGCACGCTCAAGGCCATAGGTCTCAATACGATGCTCAAGGTCTGTCTTTACCTTGTTCTCATAACCTGAATAGGTGTGAACTACATACCAGCGCTTAGCCATTGATTATCCCCTCAGTCCAGTAAAGGCGACGAGACCAGCAACAATGCCAGTATCAACCAGCCAAGTTACCAAGCCAAAGAAAATGATTGTTGCAATTACGGCTACAGAGAAACCAGCAAGCTCAGAGCTTGAAGGCCACACAACGCGGTGCATTTCTGTACGAACGCCTGCAAAGTAAGCACCCAGGCGGCCAAAGAAGCCAGGGTTAGCGTTACGCTGAATGGACTTCTCCTGCTTCTTTGCCTCGACCTTAGTGGCCTTAGCAGAAGCTTCAGGAGTAGCTTCAGCCTGAAGGGCCTCACGCTGGGCGCGCTCTTCTGCGCGAGCCTTACGTGCGCTCCTCTTATTGCGCTCCTTATTTGCCATCCTACGCTCCCTTGGATGTTATACCTACATACAAACCGGCCAACCCTTATGGGAAGGCCGGTGAAGTTATCTGGCAGGCCAGGAAGGACTCGAACCCTCAACAAACGGTTTTGGAGACCGCCGCTCTACCATTGGAGCTACTGGCCTAGAACGAACCCACCTAGCCTAGCGGGTCTCGCGATGTACCGTGTGCTTGTGGCACCATGGGCAGTACTTCTTCAACTCCATACGATCTGGGTTGTTGGACTTGTTCTTGTCCGTAGTGTAATTACGACGCTTGCACTCAGTGCAGGCGAGAGTAACGAGTGTACGCATTGATCCTCCTGAACACGGTCACGAGATGTATTCTCGAAATGTGACGCGGTTGCTTAGGTTAGCACCCACTACCCAGAGATGTCAATACTTTTCTCTAATTACTCTAGGCGTTCACATATTTTTTCTCGACAAAAAACCCGGCGCGCAAAAAGCACGCCGGGCAAGTTAGCAACTTTAAAAGAAGTTACTCGATGACGGTGGAAACACGGCCATCGCCGACGGTGTGGCCACCCTCGCGGATAGCGAACTTCAGACCCTGCTCAAGAGCGATTGGGTGAATGAGCTCGCAGCCAACGGTGATGTGGTCGCCAGGCATAGCCATCTCTACCTTGCCACCGTTTGCATCGGTGAGCTCGTAGATGTCGCCGGTTACGTCAGTTGTACGGAAGTAGAACTGTGGACGGTAACCAGAGAAGAATGGGGTGTGACGGCCGCCCTCTTCCTTAGTAAGAACGTAAACCTCACCGGTGAACTTCTTGTGTGGAGTAACGGTACCAGGCTTGCAGAGAACCTGACCGCGCTCGATGTCCTCGCGCTTAACACCACGAAGAAGAATACCAACGTTGTCGCCAGCCTCGCAGAAGTCCATGGTCTTACGGAACATCTCAATGCCGGTAGCAACAGAGTTCTGAGTTGGCTTAATACCAACGATCTCGACTGGATCGTTGAGCTTGAGCTCACCACGCTCAACACGGCCGGTAGCAACGGTACCACGACCAGAAATGGTCATGACATCCTCGATTGCCATCAGGAATGGCTTCTCGTTGTCACGAGCTGGTGTTGGGATGTAGGAGTCAACAGTGTGCATGAGCTCACGGATGGACTCAACCCACTTCTCCTCGCCGTTAAGAGCGCCGAGAGCGGAACCACGGATGATTGGAAGGTCATCGCCTGGGAAGTCGTACTCGGAGAGAAGGTCACGGGTCTCCATCTCGACGAGGTCGATGAGCTCGTCATCGTCGACCATGTCGCACTTGTTCAGGAAGACGACGATGTAAGGAACGCCGACCTGACGTGCAAGAAGGATGTGCTCACGAGTCTGAGCCATAGGACCATCGGTTGCAGCAATAACGAGGATTGCGCCGTCCATCTGAGCTGCACCAGAAATCATGTTCTTGATGTAGTCTGCGTGGCCAGGGCAGTCGACGTGAGCGTAATGGCGCTCCCAAGTCTCGTACTCAACGTGAGCAACGGAAATGGTAATACCACGCTGACGCTCCTCTGGAGCCTTATCGATGTTCTCGAAGGCGGTATAGTCTGCCTTGCAGCCCTCGGTCTCAGAGAGAACCTTGGTGATTGCTGCGGTAAGGGTAGTCTTACCGTGGTCGACGTGACCAATGGTACCGATGTTTACGTGTGGCTTTGTGCGGTCAAACTTTTCCTTGGCCATTGCCAATCCTCCTTCTGGAACTAACCCTCGGGCTAGACCGTGGTGAAAAAACGTCTGTTTATACTCAACGGCGCAAATGTCTAGGACATGTACGCCGTAAAGAGTCTGGTACCGGCGACTGGATTCGAACCAGTGACGTCACGGGTATGAGCCGTGTGCTCTAACCAGCTGAGCTACGCCGGCATAAATGCCGCTTGAAACATGGAGCCCGCGACCGGATTTGAACCGGTGACCTCTTCGTTACCAACGAAGTGCTCTACCTACTGAGCTACACGGGCGTGGTGGGGATACTTGGACTCGAACCAAGGAACCCAGAGGGAGCGGATTTACAGTCCGCCGCAGTTGCCGCTGTGCCATATCCCCAAATGCCGTTTTCAAGCACTCTTGAAGTAATTAGTACGCTGTACCTTGCGGTTTAACGTACGCAGAAAGTCTTGTTGAACTTCTGTATTACCTCGTAAGCGGGAAAATATTACGATTGAATAAAAATCTTGTCAACGTAATCCACCCATCCGGGCGTATCTTATCAAATTTTTTCCACAATTCCATGCGGTTTTCTCGACAAACGGACACGGGCTTTAGCGGTTGTCTATAGGAGCCATACGCGATACGTCGCGAATGCCCTAAAATTTGCACGAAAAAAGCCAGGCAATGCCTGGCTGAAAATTCAAGTGGTGCCGCCACCAGGCTTCGAACCCGGGACCTACTGATTACAAGTCAGTTGCTCTACCAGCTGAGCTATAGCGGCATCAAGTGCAGAGGATATTCTATAGACTTTTCTGGCTTTGGTCTAGTCTCAATTTTCGAGAAATTTTTCTCCACAAACTGGTCAATGTGGCTCGTAGGAGCGCTGCCCTTCTGTGGGGGTGAACTTGGTACAAATGCGCTGTCTGGTTAAGTTTAGTCAGCCTGAAAAGTACATCATGTCTGAGTAAAACAGCTCAGACATGACGAGAAAAACCGGCAAAACACTCAGACTTGGCG